>CAZQSM010000001.1:0-159356 GCA_964596065.1 uncultured Chlorobiaceae bacterium
ACGCCTACAACAATTTCAAGTACCTCCCGGGTACCCATACGATCACCTTTGAGGTCATTTTTTAACCGGAGAATTCCATGTTCAACCGAAACAGCTTCAAAACGGCCCTGATAGTGGCGGTGCTGTTCACCGGCGCCGGATGCAGCCTGGTGACACCCCCGCCGCCGGACACGGTCAGGCCGGTCGGAAACGACCTCTTGATCAACGAGGTGTTCACAATCCCGCCCGGGAAATACTACGCCTACTCATGGATCGAGATGTACAATCCCACCGACAGGATTATCCCCTGGTTCGACCAGTCATTTCCCGCGAGCATCAACAGCGTCGGCGACGGTGGCACGTTCATCCTGACGGAAAACGACGGCGCGGACTGGGCATCCCCTCCCACGATACCGGCAGTCAATCTGAACGCCCTCGAGTTTCCGTATCCCGACACCGGATACGTGGCCGGGGATAACGGGGGACTCTTTCGCGTGGTGCGTGTGTCTGGCCAGTACCAGTTCTTCACACCCACAGGGGTGACAACGACCTGCAACATGAACAGCGTCACATCGGTCCCCCTGACCGTTTCGGGTTTCGCGGCCGGCGATTGTGGAACGATTTTACGGACGACGACGCGGGGACAATCGTGGGTCTCACAGAATTCCGGAACCACGAAAAACATCAGGTCGATCAGGATGGCCAGCGTTTCGAGGATATTCGCCTGCGGCGATTCAGGGTTGATCCTGCGATCCCTCTCATCCGGTACGTGGAACACCCTTTCCCCGGGGGTCGAGTACGCGACGATTAATTTCAATACGATCGGGCTCTCCGGGTCCCTCGGCGACACGGCGTGGGTGGCCGGGGACAACGGGACGATCCTGCTCTCCAGGAACATCGGGAACGCCACCCCGACTTGGATCGCAGAAACGACGAATACCACCGTCACGCTCCGGGCAAGCCATTTCCTCGGTGGGACGACGCTCGCCTGGGTGGTCGGGGACAGCGGCACGATCCTGAAGAAGACCATCACGGGACGGGCCTGGGAAAAACAGAACAGCGGAACCACCGCGAACCTTCGCTCCGTGACATTCGTCGACCGCAACCGCGGCTGGGCGACCGGTGACGGCGGCGTGGTCGTCTCCACGACGAACAGCGGGAGGACCTGGAGGCGGCTCACGAGCGGCACCACTGCCACGCTGAACGGAATCTACCCCCTGCCGCTGAACATTCGCGTGCTCGATCGTTACGTGCTCCAGATGTACGCCCAGCGAAAGGAATTCTTCTTCGACCTCACCACCGGATCGATCAACTTCGACTATATCGTGAAACGGGACACCGGTTTCCTCTACTTCGATCCTGAAATCCTCGTCCAGCAGGCGGGGGGAGAACCGCCGGACGATATTCCGCCGAACGGTTTTGTCATCATCAACAGCGATAGTGCGCGGTTCCAGGAACACACCGACATCGGTCCCGGGAAAACGAACATCCTGAACTTTTCGATAGGGTTTTACTTTGATTCGACGACGCTCCTGGGGGTCAGGCCCGTGCTGTGGGACCTTCTCGAATCAGGGGAAGTACGGCTGGTCCGTCAATTTTTCAAAACCAGGATCGCCACCAACGAATTGCTCGACATCAGCACCCAGACTGTCGATGTTGTGCGGTGGGGCGGATTCAAGCCGACGCTGGCCCAGCTGCCCCGGGACCCGCTCTATCCCAATCCCACGGCCGACCTGCTCTACCCGCAGAACGAACCCGCCGGATTCATCCCCGAGTGGTGGTCCCTCGCACGGTACGGCGACGACGTCGGAACTACAGTGTCACAGCAGAGCACGAACGGATCGTTCTATATGTCCAACCAACCTGTACCCGGGTATTACAGCCAGATCAAAAAGAACAAATAACGATTGGATTTCAACGACGGTGAAGCCGGGTCGAACGACCCGGCTTTTGTCGTTTCATGGGGGGTGCTGAAGGTGGGAATTGAACCCACACCCGGGGTAAGCCGGACTGGATTTTGAGTCCAGCGCGTCTGCCAGTTCCGCCACTTCAGCAGGTGGATGGAGCGTTCGCGCGGACAATATACGTAATCGTGCCGGCGTAATCAAACGCTGATCCGCGCGATCCCGCCGCCCTGCGCGACAACGGGGTGCTTGCCCCTTGATTCGGCCCGATATTTTCAGTACGTTTTTCCACCGCGGGGCGATCATCGTCTCCGGAGACGGTTCACAACACAGCCGACACGCTTCAATGCAAAGAGTCACCGGGAAGAGGGGGCTTCTCCTCGTCGTCGCATACCACTGCCTGGCCGTTTCCGGATCCGGCGGCCAGGATCCCGCCGAACGCCTCTTCCAGGCCGGACTTTCAGATTTCAGGGCCGGTCGTTACGCCTCCGCGGCGGCCGGGTTCGGCACGCTCGCAGACGCATCCCCGCGACACCGACGCGCCACGGCGGCGCTGGTGATGGCCGCGAAGTCGGAGTACCGCGCCGGACGGTACGACCGCGCTAAGGGCAGGGCGGAGGCACTGGTCGAACGCCATCCGCGTTCAGCATACGGCGACGACGCGCGGTACCTGATCGCGCTGAGCGATTACAGGCTCGGCCGGTACGACATCGCCGCCTCGGACCTGCTCGACATGATGAAATCCCATCCCGTGTCTCCCCTGGTTCCGCGGGCTGATGAACTCTTCCGACACATCGTATCGACCCGCCTCCCGCCCTCCGAATTGAAGAGGCTCGCTGACACGGATCTGCCCGCAGGTCTGGATCTGGCCGTGGGGATGGCGCGGGCGCGGGCCTACATTCGACAGGGGAACGACACGCTGGCCCTCGCCCTCCTCGACGGACTCCGGGGGCTGCCCGGGACTCCCGTCTCGCTCGCCGAGGTCAACGAGATGCGCGAGGAAGTCGTCGCCGGCGGAAGCCTGCAGATCGCTGCCCTGCTTCCCATCCTCACCGGCAACGCCGATTCGGATGTCGGGAGGATCGGCCAGGAGGTGCTCGACGGCATCGAGATCGCCGCCGCGATCTTCAACGCCGAAACCCCCCGCCAGAGGCCTGTGGAGGTCCTCCCGAAGGATACCGGCCGCGACACGGCCCTCGCGGCGGCCCAGGTTCGGGAGTTGTCCCTGTTGTCCCGGGTGCGGGCGATCATCGGGCCGTTGTTCAGCGACGTCTTCGCCGCCGCCTCGGTCGCGGCCAACGAGAGTCACCTGCCGATCATCTCGCCCACGGCGACCGCGGACCGCATCGCCGCGGTCGGCCCGTTCGTCTTCCAGGCGAATCCCGATTATTCGACCCGGGGGCGTGCCGCCGCCCGGTTCGCTGTCCGTGACCTCCGGATGTCGTCATTCGCCGTGCTGGCGTCGGATGATCCCGTGGGCCGTGCCCATGCCCGGGGATTCGTCGAAGAAGCTGGCCTCCTCGGGGGCACGGTCCACAGTACCGTCTATTTCCCTCCGGAGGCCAGCGATCTCCGGGAGGAATTCCTCTCCCTGCGGCGCGCCGTGATGGCGGACCGGACGACGGTCCTTCGCGCGGAACTCCTGAAACCAGAACTCGCCCCCGCACTCGCCGCATTCGGGGTCGATAGTCTCCCTCCCGGCATCGATTCGGTTTCGCCCGACCTGATCAGCGTTACCGCGCTCTTCGGCTCGCGGGGGTTCGTCGTCGCCGAATCACTCGGACTGCCGATCGCGTCGTTCGACACGACTGCGGACGAAACCGACATTCCGCTCGTTTCCCTCGACGGCATCTTCCTCGCCCTCGGCGACCCGGGACAGATCGACTACGTTGCACCGCAATTCGATTATTTCAACATCCGGGCCCAGATCATCGGCAACAACGAGTGGTACGACCCCGCGAGGCTGAGGGACAACCGGGAATCGGTCGAGGGAGCGCTCTTCGTGTCGGATTCCCACATCGATCAGGCCGATTCGGCGACCGCCGCGTTCTCCCGGCTCTTCTCCGAGCGGACGAGCCGGAGGCCGACGAAATTCACGCTGTATGGCTATGACACGATGAACCTGATACTCGCGCAGCTCCGGGCCGGGGCTCGCACGCGCAACGACATCGCGCGGGGGCTCTCGGGGGTGGAAGGATACAGGGGGATTCACTCCGAGATCACGCTCCGGGGCGGGAGGGTGAACCGGTTCCTCCACATCATGAAATACGCGGGGGGGTCCATCAGAAGGCTCGGTTCGGTGACCGTCGAAGGACCCTGACGACGGAGGGGAACAGGGACCTCCGGCCGCCCGCGGCCCTGAGGATTTCGGACTGGCACCCGGACGACCGTCCCAGGGAGAAGGTGCTCGACCGGGGAGTGGCCGAACTCTCCGACACCGAGTTGCTCGCCATCGTGCTCAGGCACGGCGTGAAGGGGAGCAACGCCGTAGACCTTTCCAGGACGCTCATCGACGAGTTCGGGGGCCTCGCGCGGCTCGCCTCGAGGAACGTCAGGGAGATCGGCCGCATCCGGGGGATGGGGCTGGCGAAATCGGTCGCCGTGCTGGCGGCCTTCGAACTGGGACGCCGGGCCGCCGCCGCGAGCGGTGGCGGAAAAACTTCCATCTCCTCCCCGCGTGACGTCGTCCGTGTCTACGGGCCCGCCCTCCGTCACTTGAAACAGGAACTCTTCAAGGTGATCCTCCTCGACAGCGCCAACCATTTCCTGCGCGACGTGACCATCTCCACGGGCATCCTCAACTCGTCGCTCGTCCACCCGAGGGAGGTCTTCCAGCCGGCGATCCTCGAGCCCGCGGCCGGGATCATCCTCCTCCACAACCACCCGAGCGGAAACCCCGACCCGAGCGGCGAAGACATCAGGATCACCCGACAGCTCTCGGAGGCCGGCAGGATCCTTGGAATTCCCGTCCACGACCATATCATCATCGCCGACCATGAGTCGACGAGTTTTGCCGAGCGGGGGTTATTGTAGGCCAATCGCCACCCAATATGGGCTCATATTGGGCTATTTCGGGCACTTCCCTTGACAACGGAACGATTTTTTCGTATCTTTGCAACGCATTAACGAAAAGAGATTCGAAAGTTCAGCTCAACGGAAAACTCAAATAAACAGGAGAGGTCTATGCATAGATTGATCAAAACACTGACGGGGGGACTCATCCTGTCTGTTGCTTTGGTTTTGATGAGTTGTTCGAGCGCGCCATCCTCGGAAGAACTCAAGGCGCTCAACGACCTGAAGGCCGAGGTGGCCTCGATGGAAAAATCAACGGCTGACAGGCAGAAGGAGCTCGCGAACCTCGAACGCCAGCTTGCCGAACAGAACGGAAAACTCCAGCAATGCCAGTCTGACCAGGAAGCGGTCAAGAAAGCGCTGGGTGCCCAATGAAGACGACGATGAAAACACTGATGCTCGTCCTGCTCGGGCTCGCGATCGCCATTCCCCAGGTGGCGTATTCCCAGGAAATGACCAAGGACCAGTGGCAGTCCGAGATGACACGCCTCACGGCGCGCAAGGCTGAACTGACCACGCAGATGACCAAACTCGACGCCGACATCGCCGCGGTGAAGGGCCAGAATGACAAGGCGACGGCCGATGTCCGGGCCTGCGAGGATGCCCTCTACGCGATGCTCGGGGTGACCCGCGCGGAAGTCGAGGCGTTCGACAAGGAACTCGGCACGATGGAATCCCGCGTCGCGGAGCTCCAGCGGATGTCGGATGCGGAACTGCTTACCCACCGAGACGAGATCCTGGCGATGGACGCCCGTCTGGCGGAAATGTCGAAGAGTAAAATCGCGCTCATTCCGCGATACGGAAACCGGATTTCGGGTCTGCAGGCGAAAGTCGCGTCCCTGATGAAGAGCCTCCAGCGCGAGAAATCGTACACCGTCGGCACCTGGTCGCGCGACAGGGATTGCCTCTGGAACATCGCCAAGAAGCCTGACATGTACAACAACGCGTGGCTCTGGCCGAAAATCTGGCAGGGCAACCGCGACAAGATCAGGAACCCGGACATCATCCAGCCCAACTGGGTCCTCAGGATCCCCGAGGGGACTGAGCTGACGAAGGATGAGAAATCTGCGGCCAACACGTATTACAGGTCGAAGACCGCCGCGGATCCGGACCCGATCCCGTAACCGATGAGGCCCGGAAGGGAAACCTTCACCCTGGCACGCACCGTCGGAATGAAACAGAGCAGGGCCCTCCACGCCGGACGACGGCGGGGAGGGCTTTGCCTTTTGTACCCCCACCATTCAACCCGCATCCCTTGATATCGAAAAAGATCAACGCCGACGGCGTCGATATCCTCCACCTGATCGGCCTCAACGACGCCAACCTCCAGTTCATTGAAAGCCAGTTCGACGCGTCGGTCTCGGTCCGGGGTTCGCAGATATCGCTCCGCGGGACGCAGCGCGAAGTCGACATCCTCGAAAAAGTCTTCAAGGAGCTGATCTATATGCTCTCGCGGAACGGGAGCCTGACGATCAACGACATCGGAACGGTCGTCGACCTGGCGAAGGTCAACGGGGAACCGGCCCTCCCCCGCGGGGTCCTGCCGGACGACAACGCGCAGGGAACGGAGCCGGCCGTCCTGTTCACGCGTAACGGGATCGTCCGGGCGAAAACCCCCGGGCAGGCGGTATTCATCGAGACCGTGCGTAAAAACGACATCGTCTTCGCCATCGGTCCGGCCGGGACGGGAAAGACCTACCTGGCCGTCGCGATGGCCGTCGCCGCGTTGAAAAACCGGGAAGTCGTGAAGATCATCCTGACGCGGCCCGCGGTCGAGGCGGGCGAGAGCCTCGGATTCCTCCCGGGCGACCTGAAGGACAAGATCAACCCGTACCTGACGCCGCTCTACGACGCCCTCGACGACATGATCCCGCCCGACAAGCTCAGGACCTACCTCGAACGGAAGGTGATCGAGGTGGTGCCTCTGGCGTACATGCGGGGGCGGACGCTGAACAACGCCTGCATCATCCTCGACGAGGCCCAAAACGCCGCCGCGATGCAGATGAAGATGTTCCTCACCAGGCTCGGCGCAAACTCAAAATCGATCATCACGGGGGATGTCACGCAGATCGACCTGCCGTCGAAGACCATCTCAGGACTCGTGCAGATCCAGGATATTCTCCGGGGGATCGAGGGGGTGGGCTTCTGCTACTTCGACCGGAACGATGTGGTGCGGCACCGGCTGGTGAAGGAGATCATCGACGCGTACGACCGGTACCGGGAGAGCGGGGCGACTGGGGAACCGGGAACCGCCCCGGCCCACCGGAGGGGGTAGGGGGTCAGGGGAGCCTTTTCGCCTCGTTCCAGAGCAGGTCAAGTTCGGCGGGGGTGGCCTCGCCCGGTCCGCGGCCTTCGTTTTTCAGCGACGCTTCGATGTGCGAAAACCGTTTCCTGAATTTCCTCGTCGCCAGCCGGAGCGACTCCTCCGGGTCGACCCCGAGGAACCTGGCGTAATTCACCATCGCGAAGAGCAGGTCCCCGAATTCCTCCCGGATCCCCTCACGGTTGTTCGCCTCGACCTCGGATTGTAACTCCGCCATCTCCTCGGAGACCTTCTTCCTGACGTCTTCCCCCCGTTCCCAGTCGAATCCGACGGACGACGCCTTCTCCTGGATCCGCTTTGCGTGCAGCAGGGCGGGAAGGTGACCGGGGATCCCGTCGAGCGCTGACGCCCGTCCCTCGCGCATCTTGAGCTTCTCCCAGTTCTCCTTCACCTGGCCTGGCCCCGAAACGACCGTGTCTCCGAAGATGTGCGGATGCCGCGCGATCAGCTTCGCGCTCAACCGTCCGGCGACGTCGCCGAGGAGGAACGTGCCCCGTTCTTCCGCGATATTGGAGTGGAAGAGGACCTGGAGCAGCAGGTCCCCGAGCTCGTCACGCAGGTGTTCCGGATCGCCTCCGTCGATCGCGTCGACGACCTCGTAGGCCTCCTCGATCAGGTGGGACGCGAGCGTCCGGTGCGTTTGCTCCCGGTCCCAGGGGCATTCCTTCCTGAGGCGCTTCGTCAGCGCGACGAGGTCGTCAAGTTTCTCCGTCATTCCATCCTCCGGTCAATGTTGACTCAATATAACGGATCGACGGCTCCCCTCCAATCGACCGGGACCCGGATTGCGCGGGCGTTTCCCGGTTTGAAATCGGACCGGTTTTTTATATATTTTCGCGTTCCATCCATCCAGATCACAGGTATCAGTTCACGATGAAACGTAGGCTCTTTACTCCCGGCCCCACCCCCGTGCCGGAACGCGTCCTCCTGAAAATGGCGGAACCGATCATCCACCACCGGAAGCCCGAATACCGCGCCATCGCCTCCCGCGTGAATGCCAACCTCGGTGTCCTTTTCGGGACCACGAGGCCCGTCCTCACCCTCACCTGCTCGGGGACCGGCGCCGTGGAGGCCTCGTTCGTGAACCTGTTCTCCCCCGGGGACAAGGTCATCGCGGTCAACGGCGGAAAATTCGGCGAACGCTGGGTCACGCTCCCGCGCGCGTTCGGCCTGGAGGCGGTCGACGCCGCGGTGGAATGGGGCCGGACGATGACGGAGGACGGGCTCCGCGCGGTCCTCTCGGCCCATCCCGACGCCCGAGCGGTCTACATCACGCAGAGTGAAACGTCCACGGGGACATTTTTCGACGTCCGGGCGCTGGCGAAGGTCGTGCGCGAACACTCCGACGCCCTCGTCTGCGTCGACGCCATCTCGGCGATGGGCGCCCACGAGCTGCGTTTCGACGAATGGGGCGTGGACGTCTGCGTGACGGGGTCCCAGAAGGGCCTGATGATCCCGCCGGGGCTCGCGTTCATCGCCCTGAGCGCACGTGCGGAAGGGGCGATGGCCCGGTCGACGCTCCCGAAGTTTTACTTCGACCTGCGGAAGGCGCTCGGCTCGCGCGCGACCGATGACACCCCCTGGACTCCCGCGGTCTCCCTCGTCGTCGGCCTCGACCTGGCGCTGCAGTCGATCATCGGGGAAGGGCTCGCGGCGGTCTGGTCGAGGCACCTCAGGCTTTCGGCAGCGCTCCGGGCGGGGGTGCTGGCGATGGGGCTGGAACTTGCGTCAGAATCCCCCTCCGCGGCGGTGACGGCTGTGAAACTGCCTGCGGGAATCGACTGGAAAACATTCAACCGGATTCTGGACGAACGATACGGCGTCGTGGCAGCCGGGGGACAGGGGAGCTGGAAGGGGAAAATCTTCCGCATATCCCACCTCGGCTACTATGACGAGCTGGACATGGTCACGGTCGCCGCTGCGCTGGAACGGACCCTCATCGACTGCGGAGCCGGCGTCGCGCCCGGCGCAGGAGTCACGGCGGTGCAGCGGTCACTGGCCACCGCCTGACCGATGGCCCCGAACCTCAGGATCCTGATCGCCGACGCGGTCGACGGGAAGGCGAGGGAGATCTTCGCCGCCGACGGCCTCGATGCCACCTACGCCCCGGAGATCTCCCACGCGGAACTCCTCGCGGCGATCGGCGGCTACGCCGCGCTGGTCGTCAGGAGCCGGACGACCGTCTCCGCGGACGTGCTGGCGGCCGGCACCGCCCTCCGGGTGGTGGGACGGGCGGGGGCGGGGGTGGACAACATCGACCTCGGCGAGGCCACGCGCCGCGGCGTGGTCGTGATGAACACTCCGGGCGGTAACACCGTTTCGACCGCGGAGCACACCATCTCGATGATGCTCGCGCTCGCCCGGAACATCCCGGCCGCCGACCGCAGCGTCCGTTCGATGGAATGGAAGCGGAAGGAGTTTGTCGGGATCGAAGTCGAGGGGAAAACGCTCGGTCTCATCGGCCTCGGGAAGGTCGGCCAGGAAGTCGCGCGGAGGGCGATCGCGTTCGGGATGCGGGTCGTCGCCTGCGATCCCCTCCTCCCCGACGAGGCCATGCGGAAACTCGGCGTCGAACCCTTGACCCTGCCGGGGCTCTACCGCTGCGCCGACTTCATTTCGCTCCACACGCCGCTCACCCCGGAGACGAAATACCTGCTCAACGAGGAGACGATCGGGATGTGCAAGAAGGGGGTCCGGATCGTGAACTGCGCTCGCGGCGGCATCGTCAATGAGCGGGACCTCCTGGCGGCGCTCGGCGAGGGGACCGTGGCGGGCGCAGCGCTCGACGTGTTCGAGCAGGAACCGCCCCGGAATTCCGATCTGCTTTCACACCCCCGGATCATCTGCACCCCGCACCTCGGAGCCTCGACGGAGGAAGCGCAGGAAAAAGTGGCGCTGCAGGTCGCGCGCCAGGTCTCCGATTACCTCCTCGACCGGGCGATCGCCGGTTCCGTCAACGCCGATCTGATCCGCGTCGCGCTCCGCGGGGAGCTGCGGCCGCTGATCGGCCTGTCGGAAAGGATGGGCCGCGTGATGGCCCAGCTCAACACCGGCCCGATCACCGGGGTCCGGCTCACGCTGCGGGGCACGGTCCCCGAGGACGCGGGGGACACCGTTCTCGCCGCGTTCCTCAAGGGACTCCTCGGTTCGCTGCTCTCCGACACGATCAATTTCATCAACGCCGGTATCCTGGCGCGCGACCGGGGAATCACGACCACGGCGATCCGCGAACCCGGACCCGGACGTTACCCGCTGGAGATCGAGGCCGCATGTTCGACGGGGGACGCGGACCGCGTGATCGCCGGAACCGTTTTCGGTCACCGGGATGTTAGGATCATATGCCTCGACGGGTACCATTTCGAAGTCAAGCCGGAGGGGAATCTGCTCGTGTACTATAATACCGACAAGCCCGGTATGCTGGCGAGCGTCAGCTCCATCCTGGCCAGGCACTCCATCAACATCGCCGACCTATCGCTGGGACGGCTCAAACCCGGAGAGAAAGCCCTCACCCTCATCGCCACCGACCAGCCGGTTTCGGAAACAATATTGCGCGAAATAGACAAAATTGGCGGGATCAGCGACATCCATAGTCTCGAACTGGGTACCGGAATGGATGATTTATCCGCTCGGACTTGACATCAGAAACAGCGTTTCTTATATTGGCAAGAGTTATCAGATGTCCGTTCAAACTTCACTTCAATCCAAACAGGGGAAATTCTTATTGACAAATTGAGACGGCTTACCAGAATCTCCCCCCAGAGAATATTCCTCCTCCCGAATCAGGCAGGAGTATGCAGGTGTCCGGACCTCCACAGGTCCTATATCCGGGCAAATGTTGGATGTACACACACACACCATACCTGAAAGGACGCAGCGATGCTAACCCGACTCACTCTCCTATGCTCTCTTCTCCTTCTCCCGGCGCTCCTTCTTGCCCAGGGGACAGGGAAAGTCAAGGGAATCGTCACCGATCAGGCCAGTAACGAGCCCCTGATCGGCGCGAGCGTATCCATCGAGGGGACTTCCCTCGGGGCGGCCACCGATATTGACGGAAATTACATCATCCTGAACGTCCCCGCCGGCACCCACACGGTGCGGACGAGTTACGTCGGGTACCAGATGGTGTCGGTGAGCAACATCCTCGTCAACTCCGGCCTTACCACGGAGCTCGACTTCAAGCTCACGAGCGAAGAGCTGCAGCTGCAGCCGGTCGAGATCATCGCCGACCGCCCCCTCGTGAACAAGAGCGCGACGAACGCGGTCCGCATTACGACCGGAGAGGATATCCAGAACATGGCGGTCCGGGGAGTGAACCAGATCATCGCCCTCTCGCCCGGCGTCGTCCTCCAGGACAACACGGTGTTCATCCGCGGCGGCAGGCAGGACGAAGTCGGATTTTACCTTGAAGGAGTGCCGATCACGAACAAGTTCGTGGGCGGCCGGGCCGTGACGCTCGTCCAGGACGCAATCGAGGAGATCCAGGTCCAGGCGGGCGGTTACAACGCGGAATTCGGCGGCGCCAACTCCGGCATCATCCAGACGCAGCTGCGCTCCGGGACCAGCGACTGGAAGGCCAGCGCGCAGTACTCTTCCGACAACCTCGGGTTCAAGAGCACCGAGGGCCTCTACAAAAGCGAAAAGACGCTCGGGACATATTCATACGGCTTCAACGAATTCACGGGGACGCTGAGCGGCCCCCTGGGGAGCGAAAACGTCAAGCTCTTCGGGCTCTTCAACTACAATTTCAACCGGGACCAGACCCCCCAACCCTATCCCGGGATCAACCTCGGCGTCATCTCCGATCCCGTGACCGGCGATTCGATCGATCTGACGTACCCGGCCGGGCCGGTGTACGGCAACTCGCTGGAACAGTTCACCTACACCGGGACGCTCTCGTTCGACCTGAAACCGGTGTTACTGCGCTTCGGCGGAACCTACACCGCGGGGACGAGCTTCAACGCGTTCAGCGCGGCGAGGGTCGCCGGCAATATCGCGAACATCCTCAACACCGGCAGGATCGAGAAGGTCGAGACGGGGAACGGCGCGTACAACCTGAAGGTCACGCACCTGCTCAACCCGACGACCTACTACGACATCAACATCGGGTACTTCCGGCAGACCTCCAACACGTTCGATCCGCTGCTCGGGGACGATTTCCTCAACTACGGCGACAGCCTGACGAACGCAGCGGTCGGCGTGACCAATTTCGCGAGCCGTTACCTCCGGCCCACGCGCGTCAACATCTTCACGTTCTCCTTCAACGCCCCGGGCGACCTCGTTGCCGACTACGTCCGGTTCAAGCGCGAAAACATCTCGCTGTCCGGCGGCATCACGTCGCAGATGTCCCAGCACTCCCTGAAAGTGGGGGGGGAGTTCCAGCGGTACGCGATGAGAAATTACAGCTTCGGCAATGAAGGCGTGTTCGCGCTCGCCGGCCTGATCGCGCAGAACGACGCCCTCGCCGCCAACGACCCGAACAAACTGACGCTGGAACAGATCCTCAAGCGGAGGGGCGTCAACAATTTCGGGTACGACGTGTTCGGCGCCGAGAACGACGAGGGGGGAAGCCTGTTCAGCCTGTTCGACGTGTATCCCGACGGCGGGCTCTCCAGGGCGAAATACCCCGTCTTCGCGGCGATCTACCTGCAGGACAAGATCGAGTTCCGGGACCTCGTGCTGAACCTCGGCCTCCGGTACGATTACATCAACAGCGACAGCTACGCGTTCGTCGACCCGGAGCACCCGGAACTGGCGATCAACAAGACGACGAACGAGTTCAATATGAACGGCCTCTACCGGGTGGCCCCCTACAAGGCGGTCAGCCCGAGGATCGGCATGGCGTTCCCGGTCACCGACCGGACGGTGTTCCACGCGCAATTCGGGAAATTCGTCCAGCAGTCGAGGCTCCGCGACGTCTACCAGGGGTATTACGCGACGGGAGCCAACCTCGGCGGAGGGTTCTTCATCCCCGCGCCGGTGGGCTTCGACATCCGCCCGACCCGGACGACACAGTATGAGATCGGGTTCACGCAGCAAGTCAGCGATTTCGCGTCGTTCGACATCACCGGATACTACAAGGACATCCAGGATCAGATCGTCTACGATCAGCAGAACGCCGGCACCGGATCCCCGTTCGGGTCGTACTTCATCCTCCGCAACGGCGATTTCGCGACCACCAAGGGGGTCGAGATGACCTTCAACATGCGGAGGATCAAGAGGGTGCAGCTCAACGCGAACCTCTCGTTCAACGACGCGCAGGGCACCGGCTCGTTCCCCAATTCGAACCGGGGAGTCGTGGGCGCGCCGCTCGACGGCGTCACGGTGTTCAAGCCGCAGTACGTCACGCCGCTGGAGTACAACAACTCCATACGCGGCAGCATCAACCTCGATTACCACTTCGGGAAGAACGACGGTCCGCCCGCGCTCCAGCAGTTCGGCGGCGCACTCCTGACGACCTTCAACAGCGGCCATCCGTACACGGCGGGCATCGGCGGCGCGGACCTCGAAGGGGACGCGCGCGACCGGCAGCCCACCCAGCCGTTGAATTCGTCCTCCACACCGTGGTTTTTCCAGAGCGACCTCAGGCTCGACAAGAGCTTCACCATCGCGGACCGCCTGAACGCCACCATTTACTTCCTGGTCACGAACATCTTCGACACGAAGAACGTCACGAACGTCTTCCTGAGGACCGGGACGGCGGATGACGACGGCTACCTGAGCGATCCGGAGCTCGGCGGGCAGCTGATCCAGACGTACGGCCAGGACTACGCCGACATGTACCGGGCCATCAACATCGATTATTACGAACAATATCAGAACGCGGGCGGATTGAACACCGTCCCGTTCCTCTTCGGTCCGCCGAGGCAGGTCCGGTTCGGCATCAGGCTGGACTATTAATTGACAACGTCGACGATACTCCACCAAAAACAGGAGCGAATGAATATGAAACGCACTCTCTTCACGATACTCGCCGTCCTGCTGGGCCTCGGCCTGACGCACTCCGGCGCCGCGAGCGCGGCGGGGGGGGACAAGCAGGTTCGACAGAAGGTTTCGACCCCCTCGGGGACACCCATCAGGGCGTACCTGAACATCAATAACATCTCCACGGTGTTCAAGAACACCGGAATCTCCGATATCGACGTCCAGGAGGCGAATTCAGGTCTCGTCTTTCCGAAGGGATCGAGGAAGACGGCGGTGTACGCCTCGGGGTTCCTCTGGGGAGGGAAGGTGGGGAGTGAAGTCAGGGTCGGTGGATCGGCATACCGCGAGGGGATGCAGGGGGGGAAAATCCTGAGTCCGGGCGTCGCGGAGAGTCCCGATCTTCCGAAGAACCGCATCTACAGGGTCCGTCCGGATGAGCAACCGGGACCGGTCGACGCGAACCTCTCCTCGGAGGTGGCAGACGAGGGGATCCCGGAGGACGCGATCCGCACCCAGTACGAGACGGATTGGACGGAATGGCCCGCCGGCGACGGCGCGCCGTACACCGACGTCGACGATAACGGCAGTTATGATCCGAACGTCGATATTCCCGGCGTCCCGGGCGCCGATCAGACGATCTGGTATGTCGCCAACGACGTCAACTCGACGCTCACGACCAACCTCTACGGGTCGAACCCGATGGGCATCGAGATGCAGGTGACGGTCTGGGCGTACGCGCAGCAGGGCGCCCTGGGAAACATGTTCTTCCGTAAGTACGTCATCATCAACAAGAGCCTGAGCCCGATCGACAGCATGTACGTCTCGATGTGGTCCGATATCGACCTGGGGAACTCGACGGACGATTTCGCGGGGTGCGACACCACGCTCAGCCTCGGCTACTGCTACAACGCCAACGCGAACGACGCGACGTACAACCCGCTCCCCCCGCCGGCGGTGGGATTCGACTTTTTCCAGGGTCCGCTCGTCGACGCGCCGGGCGAGACGGGGATTTCGAACGGCCAGGTGATCGCCGACAAGAAAAACCTGCCGATGACGGCGTTCTATTATTTCGCCCGTGGCGACGCCTCGGTCACCGATCCGACGCAGGGTTCGTACGAGGGAACGACGCAGTTCTATAATTTCTTCCAGGGGAAGATCGGCAGGACCGGGGTCTTGTTCGAAGATCCGCACACCAACCAATCGACGACGTTCGCCCTTGCCGGCGATCCCCAGACCCGTTCCGGATGGCTCGACGGCGACCTGCTCCCCGCCGGCGACCGCCGCATCGGCCTCGCCTCCGGACCGTTCACGATGGCGGTCGGAGACACGCAGGAGATCGTCGTCGCTGAAATTGTCGCCGGCGCGATCCCGGGCGTGGACCGGATATCCGCGATCGGCCTCCTGAAGTTCTACGACCTCCAGGCGCAGCTCGCGTACGACAACTTCTTCCGACTCCCGACGCCGCCCCCGGCCCCGAACGTGACGGTGGCGGAACTCGACAGGGAGATCGTGCTCGATTGGTCGAAGGACGCCAACCAGGTGAACCTGACGGAGACGTCGGACATCAAGGGGTACAAGTTCCAGGGATACAACGTCTACCAGCTTCCCTCCGCGTCGGCCAGCATTTCGGAGGGTGTCCGCGTCGAGACGTTCGACATCAACGACGGCATCGGGAAAATCTTCGACCAGGTGTTCGATCCCAAAACCGGGTCGGTGGTTTCACTCCCTGTCCAGTTCGGCAACGACACGTACATCCAACGGTTCCTCTCGATCAGGCAGGACGCGATAAAACAGCAGCCGCTGGTCAACGGCATCAGATACTATTTCGCCGTGACGGCCTATAATTACAATCCCGATCCGCTGGCGGTCCCGAACAACCTCGAAACGCCGTTGAGGGTGATCGCGGTGACGCCGCACACCCTGAATCCGGGTGTCTCGCTGGGGGCCGGAAACGGCGGATCGATCGTGCCGGACCACAACGGCACCGCGGACGGTGATGTGACGGTGACGATCGTGGATCCGACCGCGACGACAGGCGACGAATACCAGATCTACTTCACTCAACGGGAAGAGATTCGCGACGCCGAGGGCGACTGGGTGCCGTCGAGCACGATCCAGGCGCGCAGCCGGTCCACCGCCGGCCCCGATACCGTGGTAAATTCAACGATCGACATCGCGGGTGTATACGGGGTGGTCCCGGGGCAACTCCAGCTTCACTTCGCCCTGACCGTCGAATCACCCGAGGGGGCCTGGGTCGACGGGATCACGCTGACCTTCCCGTCCGGTGTCACGATCCTCAGCGCCCCATCCTTCGAGGCGGGGGGCGGGGACATTTTTCCGCAGATCGTGGGAAACCAGATCCGAATGGGCCTGATCGACCACGAATACACGGAAAACGGCGTCTTCCACGGCGGCGAAGAATGGGACATCCTCGTCCAGGGTCCGCTGCCGCTCCCGGTCGACTGGGTGGTGTTCGATGACGGGTATCTCGGCACGCCCCTCGACGCGCAGGGGACGACCACCGTCACCACGGTCGGGAACGTGTCCCGGACTGCAAAATACTGGAATCTTAAAAACGTCAACACGGGTGTCGTAAAACTCGAGAACCAATCCCTGATCAACGGGATCGACACATTCCCCGATCGCGACGATATTTCCACGAACATCGGAAATCCCGCCTCACCGGTCGTGGATGGTTTCCAGACGATGCTGAACGTCAATTATGCCGCTCCCCTGACTTTTTTCAATGTATCGGTGAATGGGGAGTCGATACCGATCGCGGAAGGGACGGCAGGCGCCCTCGGACAGCGATGGACCGGGAGTAATTTCTCGGTGACGGACTACGGGTACTTTGGTATCGATCCGACGTCGCTCGGAGCGGCCGGTTACGGATCGACCTCCGTCAACGACCTCCAGCAGGACTATGAATTCCGCTGGACGGGCGTCGAGGGCGATTCGGTGATCGGGGGACAGACGGTCAAGGTGATCAAGTCGGGCGGGTCGATCGCGACACTCTACGGGGCGAGGCTCTTCAGCATCGCGAACCATCCGCTGAATCCGAACCCGGGGTCGACGGCGCCGTTCCTCGTCCGGATACCGTTCGAAGTCTGGAACAAGGACAAGGGGATTCAGATCAACTATGAGTTTTACGATCGGGCGCAATCCAACCCGGCGGCCGACGGTTTCTACGTATGGAACCCGAACGCGCGTGTCTACGCCCAGATCCTCGACACCCCGTACGACTCGACCCACATCGCCAACGGTTCGACGGGCGGGTCTGACGCCGACTCCTACACGTGGAACAACGTCTGGTACCAGTCCAACTGGACGGTCGGTGATGTGGTCGAGATCGACTACGTCAACCCGATCCAGATCGGCGTGGACACGTATAATTTCACGACGACGGCGCCAGGGTACTCCGCGAATACGGCCAGGGCGCAGGTGGACGAGATCAACGTCTTTCCGAATCCATACTACGGGGTGAACACGGAGGAACTGAACAAGTACCAGCGGTTCGTGACGTTCACGCACCTGCCGGCGAAGGCGACGCTCAGGATCTTCAACCTCGCGGGCGGGCTGGTCAGGACGATCGAAAAGGACGATCCGGGCCAGTTCCAGCGCTGGGACCTGGCGAACTCCTCGGGCCTTCCCGTGGCCAGCGGTTTCTACGTCGTCTACATCGACCTGCCGGAGTTGGGCACGACGAAGATCGTCAAGCTGGCGATCATCCAGGAACGCCAAATCCTCGACCGATTCTAACACGATGACCTTACTTGCAAAGGAGCTTACAATGAAACGACTAATCGGCTTTTTGATCGTCGTCGTCCTGGGCCTCGTAACGCTGCACGAAGGCATCGCCGGACCCGGAAACCGGGCCGGAACGGGAGGGGCGGCGCAGCTGCTCGTCCCCGTCGGGGCGAGGGACCTCGCGATGGGCGGCTCGACCATCTCCACGACCCGGGGTATCGAGTCGCTCTTCTGGAACCCCGCCGGGGTGGCCAGGAGCGACAATTCCGCAAACCTCATCTTCTCGCATATGTCGTACATCGCCGACATCGGCGTGGAGTATGGGGCGGTATCCGGTAAATTCGGGGACCTCGGCACGTTCGCACTCAGCGTGAAGTCGCTTTCCGTCGGGGACATCCCGGTGACCACCACCGAAAATCCGGACGGTACGGGCCAAAACTACTCACCGCAATTCTTCACGGCCGGTCTCACCTACTCCAGGATGCTCAGCGACAGGATCTCCGTCGGGTTGACGACGAACATCATCTCGGAGAGGATATCGGACGTCAGCGCCTCCGGGGTAGCGTTCAATGTCGGTGTCATCTACGATAACCTCGCGGATTTCCAGGGCCTGAGCCTCGGCGTGGTGGTGAAGAACATCGGTCCGCAGATGAAATACGACGGGCCGGCACTCTACCAGGTGGGCGACGTGGCGGGGCAGAACCGGCCTCCCCAGTACCTGAAGATCGACACGGCGCCGTTCGAGCTTCCCGCGTCGATCGAGATCGGGCTCGGGTATCGTTCGACGGTGAGTGAAAACGCCGACCTGCTCTTCTCCGGCGCATTCCAGAGCAACAACTTTTCGCAGGACGAATACCGCCTCGGTGCCGAGGCCGCGATCAACAAGATGTTCTTCATCCGCGGAGGGGCCTCGTTCGCGCCCGACACCCCCGACGACGAGGAGTACATCTACGGCTTCACCGTCGGCGGCGGCATCCAGTACGATCTCGGCGACGCGAACATCGCCGTCGATTACGCCTTCAGGGACACGGAATTTTTCTCGGGGAATCACATCATTGCGGTGCGGCTCGGTTTCTAGGCCCCGGCCGGGGTTTCTCTCCATCGCGGTAATCGCCGCCCTTTTCACGGGTGGCGATTACTGTTTTAGCGGGTCGCCCACCGACTCGCTCACGGCCGTGCGCGGCCTGGAGGGTGCGTCGTCCTTTTGCGTCACCCCGTCTGGCGCGACCTACGTCCTCGAATCGGGGAAATCCAGGCTTCTCCGGTATTCACCGGACGGCAGGCTCGATCGGCAGTTCGGCGGTTACGGTTGGGGAGGTGACGGGCTCGACGGGCCCGCGGACATTGCCGCGATATCGGACCTCGAGCTGTATGTGGCGGACCTGGGAAACGACCGGGTTGTCCGATTCGACCCCACCCTCGGCCTGGCGTCGATCCATGAGACACGCGAGGGTCCGGTCCCCTTCAGGTTCCCGAGGAGCGTGGCGGTCACCGATTTCGGCCAATTGCTCGTGGTCGACGGTGAAAACGGCAGGGTGGTCGAACTGGGGAAGGACGGCCGGGTGTCACGGATCTTCGGCGGAAGCGGCGTCGGGCCGGGTTTTCTCAGGAATCCCGTCCGCGTACGGTCCGACGGGCACGACCGCGTCATCGTCCGCGATGACAACGGACTGGTCGTCTTCGACACGTTCGGGAAACACCTGCTGACGCTGGGTGCCGCCGCGACGGGGGCATTCACCTCATTCGACCATTACCGGGGGGGTGTGATCCTCCTTGATTCAAATACCGTCCGTGTCATCTCCCCCGACGGGGGCAGGGTCTGGGAGACGGATCTTGCCGTCTACAACGCCCCCTCCGGCAAGCCGCCTGTTGACATCAGGAGCGCGGGTGAGCGGTATTTCATCCTCTACACCGACAGGATCATCAGCCTCATTCCGCCGGCCGACGCCGTCCGCCCGCGGTAATGGGGTCCGGGCCCGCTTGCTCCGGAGCCTCCGGTTTCGTATGTTCATCAACAACCACATCAGAAGGATGCCCCAATGGCTGGAAAAAGTCTCAATAAGGTCACGCTTATCGGCAACCTCGGGAAGGACCCGGAAGTCAGTTATCTCCCCTCAGGGGTCCCCGTCGCGAAATTCTCGATGGCCACCGGGGAACGATGGAAAGACGCGGATGGAAATTTCCAGGAGAAAACCGAATGGCATAACATCGTGGCTTGGCGCAAACTCGCGGAGATCTGCGGTCAATACCTGAAAAAGGGGAGCAAGGTCTACATCGAGGGGAAACTCTCGACCCGGTCGTGGGACGACAAGAATACCGGCGTCAAGAAATACATGACGGAAATCGTCATGGACGAAATGATCATGCTCGATTCGAAGGGGCAGGGGATGGAGGGCGTCCAGGAAACCGCGCCGTCGCTTTCAGAGTCAGGGCCCGCGGACAAGGAAGACCTTCCTTTTTAAGAGCGTCCCCGGCAGCCCGTTTCGACGGGCTTTCGGAGACGATGCTCCCCACACCACGACGCTCCCGTCATGACCGCCAGGGCCCGAACCCGCCTCGCGCTGCTGCTGATCGTGCTCTCCGCGACGGGTTGCTCCATCGGACCCCGCGCTCCCCAGCCCCGTCGGGGGATGGTCGTGACCGCCGACAGCATCGCCTCCTCCGTCGGTCGCGCCATCCTGGAACGGGGCGGGAATGCCGTCGACGCCGCGGTTGCGGTCGGATTCGCCCTCGCCGTCGTCTATCCCGAGGCGGGAAACATCGGGGGGGGCGGTTTCATGCTCCTCCGGATGCCGGACGGCACTGCGCAGTCGATCGATTTCCGGGAGACCGCACCCCGGCGATCGACCCCCGGGATGTTCCTGGCCGGGAAGGGAGGAAGCGTCGACGGGTGCCTGGCCCCGGCCGTGCCCGGGACCGTCGCGGGTCTCCTGACGGCCCTTGACCGGTTCGGGACGATGGACAGGGCCGATCTCCTCTCCCCCTCGATCGCGCTCGCCGAGCGGGGATTCGTGGTCGATGAACACCTCGCCGGTAACCTGCTCGAGTACCGGGCGGGACTCGAACGCTCGGCGACCGCCCGCCGGCTATTCTTCCGTAACGGCGCGACGCTCGCCGCCGGGGACAGACTCACCCAACCGGAACTCGCATCCACGCTTCGCCGCATCGCCGATTCGGGGATGGGGGGTTTCTACGCGGGGCGGACGGCGGTGCTCATCGCCCGGCACATGACGGCGTGCGGCGGACTCATCGACGAGGACGATCTGAGCGGGTATCGGGCCCTTGTCCGGCCGGCCCTGCGGGGCTCGTACAGGGGTTACACGATCGACGCGATGGGCCCGCCGAGTTCCGGCGGCCTCTGCCTGCTCCAGGCCCTCTCTCTCCTGGAACCGTTCGACCTCGGTTCGCTCGGATGGGGGAACCCCGGTTCCATCCACCTGGTCGCCGAGGCAATGAAGCGCGCGTTCAGCATGCGCGCCGCCTACCTTGGAGACCCGGATTTCGTCGACGTCCCGGTAGTGAAACTTCTCGGGGCGGTCCGCCGGCTCCCGGCCCGTCAGCGGATCGACAGTTCACGCGCCGTTCCCGCCGATTCGCTGGGCGGGTTTCCGGGGATCTCCCGCGAAGGAACAGAGACGACGCATTACTCCATCATCGACGGGGACGGGATGGCCGTCGCGGTCACGTACACGCTCAACGACCTCTTCGGGAACAAGGACGTCGTTGAGGGCGCGGGATTCTTCCTCAACGACCAGATGGACGATTTCGTCACCGTCCCCGGACAGGCAAATTTATACGGCCTCGTCGGTGGCCCGGAAAACATGATTGCCCCTCATAAACGCCCGCTCAGTTCGATGTCCCCCACCATCGTTTCGAAAGACGGGGCCCCGTTGCTCATCCTGGGCGCGCGCGGGGGGTCGAAAATCATCAGCGCGGTCCTGCAGGCAATCATCAATGTCATCGATTACGGGTTGTCTCCGGCGTCGGCCGTTGCCCTGCCGCGGTTCCACCACCAGTGGAGTCCGGACACCCTGGTGTTCGAGAGGGGAGCGATCGGACCAGGAGCGAAGGAGGAACTGCTTCGCAAGGGACACAGCCTCAGGGAAATCAACTCCACGATCGGTCAGATCGAGGCGATCTGTATCGACCAGGAGACGGGACTGCTGATCGGAGTGCCGGACCATCGGGAAGGCGGCGTCGCAGACGGGTTCTGACGGGCCGCATCGTGTCACCACTTGACTCTCGCGGGAATCCCTCTTATATTCCCACGTCACGTTCTTTTCAATTTGGATACGCGGTACATCCCGCCGCTTGACGGCGGGATGGGAATTCCGTGCGACGACCTTCGGGGTCGTCAAACCGGAAGCTGCCCCGCAACTGTGATCCCTTCCGCATAGCGGAACGATCCTGCGCCACGGATATGGTCACTCCGGTCTGAACCGGGGGAAGGCCGGCGCATGGAGGGGAAAGCCAGGAGACCGACCGCGTCATCAACAGAGAAGCCCTCGCGGGAGGGATTCGGCGAATTGCAGGCCCCCAGGGGCCCTGACACCCGGCCGTCCCCGCGATGGCCGGGTTTTTTTTGTCCACACTCCGCCGCCATATCGCCCTGTTCATCCTCACCTGCGCCAGCCTTCAGGCCCGCGTCGATTCCGTGGACGCGTCAGGGCGGGTCGCCGGGGACACGGTGTATCGATACGGCGAAGTGGTGGTGTCCGCGGAGCGATATCCGCTGTCGGCCCGGAGCGCGGGAACCGTGATGTTCGCGGCGAGCCCCACCGGGTCGTGGCAATTCGAGGGCCCCGGGGGGGCGCTGGCCCCGATCAGGAATCTCCACCTCATGGGGTACGGCGGGGGGATGGCCCTCCAGACCCTTTCCATCCGCGGCATGGGTTCAGAGCATTCGCTCGTCCTCTGGAACGGCCATCCGGCCGGCAACATGCAAACCGGCGTTTCCGATTTCAACCTTTTCAACGCCGCCGACCTCGAGGAGATCCGCGTGGTCCCGGGGGGCGCCTCGGCGTTGCACGGGAGCGGCGCCGTGGGAGGCGTGGTGAACCTGGTCCCCCGGTTTCCCTACTCCTCGCAACGGAGCGTCGAATTCGGCGCACGCTCCGGGTCGTTCCGCGACTCCCGCTTCATGGGGAGGGTCACGGTGCGGCCCGACTCGGCACTCGGAATCTCCGCGCGGTTCGGCAGGTCGCGCTCCCGGGGCGACTTCAGGTTCAGGGACACTGAACAGGACCGCGACGTTGCCCGGGAAAACAGTGACGTGGTGTCACATTCGTTCTCCCTCGCCGCCGGATGGAACCGCCCCGATCGGGACCGGCTGGGAATGATGATCACCGCGACGTTGCTCGACCAGGGTACGCCAGGTCCCTGGTCGGCGAACCTCCCCCAATCGGGAGCCAGGAGGAACGACCGGAGGTACCTCGGCGCGCTCTCGTGGGAATCAGCCCCCTCGGGCCGGTGGACGGTCACGGCGACGGGGAGCTTCGATTCGCAGTACGAGCGGTACCTCGACACCGACGGCCCAAATCCGGCGGACAATTTCTATCGGACCGCCCGGGTCGGCGCGTCGACGCAGTTCCGCTACCAGGCCGGGCCGGACTGGCTGTTGCAGGCGGGAACGGACCTGCATCACGTTGAGGCCGCGGGGAACGCCATCGACGGGAGCAGGTCACGCGACGGCGCCGCCCTCTGCGCCTCGATGTCGTGGGCGATCAACACCGGTGGCCGGCTCACCGGCACGGTTACGCCCTCCCTCCGGTGGGAGGGGGTCAGCGGGTTCGATCCGCACCCGAGCCCGAAACTGGGCCTGAACCTGGAAGGGCGCGGAGAGGCGTTTTCACTCCGTCTGCACGCGACGGCGGGCAGTGGGAGGAGGGACCCGACCATGAATGAACTTCATTATTCCGGGGAGGGGGGCGTGGGAAACAGCCGACTCGGGCCGGAAACGTCTGTGAGTTTTGACGCGGGCATCGGGGGGTGGGTGGGTGGCCCCGGAGACGGGATCGAATGGGACCTGACCCGCTACCTGATCCGCATGGATGGTCGGATTCAATGGGTCCCGACGTCAAATCCGAGGGTGTGGAAACCGGAGAACATCGGCAGAACCCGGTCGGAGGGATGGGAGGCGGGGGTCGGATGGAAACCGTTTCCGGGAGAGCTGGAATTGCACGGAGATTACTCAACAATCAACGCGAGGAAGGCAAGGCTAACACCATTTGGTGCAACGGAATACGCGGAACAACTGATTTATATACCCCTCGATAAAGGCTCGGTCGGAATCCTCCTCGGGCGCCGGGACATCAATGGCTGGCTTCGATCGATCGCCCTGCGCGTAGAGGCGATCCACACCGGTGAACGCTATGTGCTGGATGACCAGTCCGTCTCACTCCCGGGACACCGGCTCATCAACGGTTCGCTCGCGACGGAAATCTCCCTGGGGGGATGGGGGGACGTGGTCCTCACCTACGCCGCGGATAACCTCTCCGATGTCTCGTACGTCGTCATGCCCGGATACCCGATGCCAGGGTTCAGCCAATACATCTCAATCCAATACTCCATAGCCATTTAAGGCAGAACAATGAAACAATTCATCGTGCTCCCGCTCCTCGCGATGACGCTCGCCGCGTCGGGGTGCCGGACGGCGGGGACACAGGAGCCGGATGTCCGCCCAGCCGGCTCCGGGACATACGTGGTGAACGAGGGGGGCTTCGCGGGAGGGGGAAACCTGAGTTTTTACGATCCGGTCGCCGGAAGTATCTCCAATGACGTCGTCCGAAACGCGGATTCGTGGCTTTTCCCCAACGACATCCTCATCCGGTCGGGGAAAATCTTCGTCGCGGTCAACGGGAGCGACCGGATCGACATCATCGACCCGGACGACGATTCCGTGAGGTCGTCGATCGTCTTCCCGCCGGGGACCGGACCGGGGTACCTGATCACATCAGGCGACCGGATCTACTGCGCCAATTATGACGGGACGGTCAGCTCGATCGACGCTTCGGTCGATTCGATCCTGTTCACCTCGGGGGCCGTCGTCGGCTTCCCGGGGGGGATCGTCGGCTCCGGAGGTCGGCTGTTCGTGTCAGACCTGGGCGGCTGGCCCGATACCGGCATCAGCGTGAAAGTCCTTGACGCGGCCACGCTGGGGATCGTCGGCTCCGTGCAT
The DNA here is from genome assembly GCA_964596065.1 of uncultured Chlorobiaceae bacterium. Lineage (GTDB taxonomy): Bacteria > Bacteroidota > Ignavibacteria > UBA10030 > SZUA-254 > SZUA-254. The sequence goes on from CAZQSM010000001.1 coordinate 25,124, forward strand.
ACCGGGGGAGGTCCGGCGCGAATGGTCCTCACGGGCGGTAAACTGTACGCGGTCGCATCGACCGCCGCGAAACTGTGGAGGATCGATCCGGTGACGCTGGAGATCGAGGATTCCTGCGACACCGGCTCGATCCCCGGAGACATCGTCACCGACGGCGCCAACCTCTACCTTCTGACAGGGGACGCCGTCGAGCGCGTCCCCCTCGCTCCGTTCGCCAGGGATACCGCCGCCCTGATCGGTCGGAGTGAGGGGCTCTTCCATTACGCGCTCGGGTTCGACGCGTCCTCGGGGCATTTGTACGTTTCAACCATCCTGACGGCCGGCGGGTCGGGTTCCTTCAGCGTCTACTCGACCGCGGGAGCGAGGTTGGGTCCGCCCATCGCCGCCGGGATCTTTCCGGGCGCGTTCGGGTTCTATGTCGCCGATCCACCCTGAGGAAGCGGATCCCCGGCCCCCGCGCAAGTTGCGCCGCATGCTATTTATCTGTATAATCGTGATTGGATCCGCATAAAAACCGACGATACGATCTCACATAGGGAGAACCCTGAATGATTCGCACACTATTTTTGCTCGGGCTCGCAACGCTCGCCGTCGTTTCCCGGCTGATCCCGCACCCGATGAATTTCGCCCCGATCGCGGCCCTCGCGCTCTTCGGAGGCGCGTATTTCGACCGCCGCTTCGCCTTCGCCCTGCCGTTCGCGGTCCTGATCGTCAGTGACGCGTTCCTCGGGTTCTATGAGGGAATCGAATGGGTGTACGGCAGCTTCTTCCTGATCAGTCTCATCGGCTGGAGCCTCCGGGGCAGGAAGAGCGTCGCGGCGATCGCCGGCGCGACGCTGCTGGGTTCCGTCCTCTTCTTCGTCGTGACGAATTTCGGCGTATGGCTCGGCGGGGGATTGTACACCCCCGACCTGGCGGGGCTCCTGAATTGTTACGTCGCCGCCATCCCCTTCTTCAGGAACAGCCTTGCCGGGGACGCGTTTTACGCCGCGGCGCTCTTCGGCGCGGCGGAACTGGCCTCGCGGCGGGTTCCCGCTCTCTCGGACGCCGGCGGGTCGGTCCGTGCCTGAGGTGACGGTACCCTCCCCATACGCGCGGACGCCGCGGACACCAGGCATGCCACGATGAGCGCCAGACTCGTTCTCGAAAACGGGCTCGTCTTCGAGGGCAGCTCATTCGGCGCCGACACCGAAACGACAGGGGAGGTGGTGTTCAATACCAGCCTCACCGGGTACCAGGAAATCATCACCGACCCGTCGTACCGCGGGCAGATCGTCACGATGACCAACCCGCTGATCGGGAATTACGGCGTCAACGACGACGACATGGAATCGGCCAGGCCCCGGGTGGCGGGATTCGTCGTCAGGGAGTATTCGGAACTCTTCAGCAACCATCGCGCGTCGGAGAGCCTCGGGTCGTGGCTCCGGCGATCCGGCATCCCGGCCATCCAGGGAGTTGATACAAGGATGCTGACCCGCGCGATCAGGACCTCGGGCGCGATGCGTGGGATCATCTCTTCCGGCGACGAGGACGTCGGGACGCTCCTGAGCAAGGTCAGGTCGTCGCCGTCGATGTCCGGGCTCGACCTGGCTCGGGAGGTGACCTGCGGGGAACCGTACGGATGGGAGGGGGTTGACACCACAAGGTTCGCCGTCCCGCCGCCTGAGGGATCGGATGCCTCCCGCCGCCCCCACGTCGTGGTCTACGATTTCGGCGTCAAGCGGAACATCCTCAGGAGGCTCACGACCCACGGGTGCAGGCTCACCGTGGTCCCCGCCTCGTTTCCCGCCGCCGACCTGCTCGCGATGCATCCCGACGGCGTTTTCCTCTCGAACGGACCCGGCGACCCCGAGGCGGTAACGTACGCGATCGACAATATCCGCGCGCTGATCGGGAAGAAACCGATCTTCGGGATCTGCCTCGGCCACCAGCTTCTTGCGCTGGCGCTGGGGGGAAGAACGTACAAGCTGAAGTTCGGCCACCGGGGGGCGAACCACCCGGTGAAAAACCTCCTCACCGGGGAGATCGAAATCACGTCCCAGAACCACGGGTTCGCGGTCGATCCCGATTCTCTCGACGCCTCGGCCGTCGAGATCACCCACGTCAACCTCAACGACGGCACCAATGAGGGGTTCCGCCACCGGCACCTGCCCCTCTTTTCCGTCCAGTACCATCCCGAAGCGTCCCCCGGACCCCACGACAGCGATTATCTCTTCCGCTCTTTTTCACGGGTGCTCTCGGACCATGCCGCCGTTCCAGCCTCCTGAACCCCCGGTCCGGCGTTGATCGTCACGATACCCATCGCGAGGATCCCGGGATCGGGTGACGATGTTCCGTTGCCGTCGTACGCGACGGCCGGGTCCTCGGGGATGGACCTGCGCGCGGTCATCGACGCGCCGATCACGATGGCGCCCGCGGAAACGGTCATGGTCCCGTGCGGATTCAGGATGGCCATTCCCCCCGGGTTCGAAGGCCAGGTCCGTCCGCGGAGCGGCCTCGCCGCGAAGCATGGCATCGGCGTCCTCAACGCCCCCGGCACGATCGACGCCGATTACCGGGGCGAACTCAAGGTTATCCTGACGAACTTCGGCGGCTCCCCCTTCGTCGTCAACCGGGGCGACCGGATCGCGCAGCTCATCATTGCGCCGGTCGCCGCCGCTCGATGGTCTGAAACGCCGGACCTCGGCGACACGGCGCGGGGTTCGGGCGGTTTCGGACACACCGGGAAGTAATCTCCGTGCCGCCTCCCGGTACCCTCTACCTCGTCTCCACCCCGATCGGCAACCGCGACGACATCACCCACAGGGCGCTGCGCGTTCTTCGCGAAGCCGACGTTCTGGTCTGCGAGGAACGGAGGGAGGGAGAGAGACTCCTGGCGCGATACGGCATCGGCGGCAGGGCGGTCGAACCGCTCAACGAGCACACCGAAGCGGACACCGCGGGCGACATCATCGCCCATCTCCGGGAGGGCAGGAACGTCGCCCTCGTTTCCGACGCCGGCACACCACTGTTCTCCGACCCGGGGAGGCTCCTCGTACGGATGGCGATCGAGGCCGGGCTGTCGATCGTCCCGGTCCCCGGGGCCTCATCGCTCCTTCCCGCGCTCACCGTCAGCGGATTCCCGCTCGACGGCTTCGTCTTCCGGGGTTTCCTCTCGCCGAAGTCCGATCGCCGGCGTTCCGAACTGCGCGCTCTGCGCGCCGAGACGCGGACGACGGTCCTGATGGACACGCCGTACAGGCTCGCGGCGCTCCTCCGCGACGTCGCCGCGGTCCTCGGGCCGGGGCGTCGCGTCTGCGTCGCATTCAACCTCACGATGGCCGATGAGCTGGTCCTCAGGGGGACCGCCTCGGACGTGGCCGCCGACGCCGCCGCCCGGGGCCTCAAGGGAGAATTCGTCCTCGTCGTCGGTCCCCCGGACCGTCCCTCGAAGAACGCCTGAGCGTCTCCACCGGCGGTTTGCATCTCCCCGGCCAAATCTCTATATTTTTTTACGCCGCCGAATGGAAATCCTCCAACACCAATACCGCGCCCCGGACATCTACGGCGACGCCTGGATCAACGCGGAACCGGTCTCGATCTCGTCGCTCCAGGGCTCCGTCGGCCTCGTCGAGTTCTGGGATTATACGTCGCAGGGTTGGCAACGCGGCGTGCCGTACCTCCGGGAATGGGAACGGCGATACCGGGACGCCGGGCTGGTTGTCATCGGGGTGCATACTCCGAGATTCCCGTTCGGCCGCGATCCCGCGGCCGTGAGGAAGGCGGTCGACGCTTTCGGACTCCGCTACCCGGTCGTGATGGACAACGATTACCTCGCCTGGGGCGCGTACCGGGCAACGATCTGGCCGACGAGGTATCTCATCGACAAAAACGGCCTCATCCGGTATGTCCAGGCAGGGGAGGGATCCTACCAGAACTTCGAACAGGCGATCCAGTCTCTGCTCCACGAAACCGGCAGCCTCAGGGACATCCCGTTACTGATGGAACCGGTGAGGGACCTGGACCGGCCCGGGGTCTACGCCTACAAGGCGACTCCCGAAATCCTCACGGGGTGGCAGCGGGGGACCATCGGCAACATTGAGGGGTTCGCTCCGGAATCGACCATCCGCTATTCCGACCCGGGTGTCTACGTGGAGGGGAGAATTTATCTCCACGGGGAGTGGAGCACGCACCGTTCCCACATCCGTCTGAGCGAGGCGGAGGGGGGGACGGGGAGCCTGACGTTCCGCTACCACGCGAGGGAGGTCAACATCGTCCTCGAGCCGGAAGGAGAAAAACATTTCCAGGCCATCATCCGGCAGGACGGCAAGGCCCTCGACCCGACGAATTCGGGGGAGGACGTCTTCTCCGACGGGGAGGGACGCAGCTTTCTGAGGGTGGACGAGGCGCGACTCTTCCGCGTCGTGAAGAACCCGGAATACGGCGAGCACACGCTGACCCTCACGTCCCGGTCCAACGGCCTCTCGGTCTACTGCATCTCCTTCGTATCCGGCGTGATCCCGGAACTGATCTCCTGATTGCGCCCGCCCTCCGGGTTTCATTTTATCACAAACCGTGCTATCTTTGACGCCATGAAGGCATTCAAGGAACTCCTCCGCGAAAAAATCGTCGTTTTCGACGGAGCGATGGGCACGAGCATCCAGGCCAGAAACCCCACCGCCGATGATTACGGCGGGGAGCGGCTCGCCGGCTGCAACGAATACCTCGTCATCAGCAACCCCGCCATGATCCGCGACGTCCACGCCGGTTTTCTCGAGGCCGGGGCGGATGTCATCGAGACCGACACCTTCGGGGGCACCTCGGTGGTGCTCGCAGAGTACGGCCTCCAGGAGAGGGTGTTCGAGCTGAACCGGGCGGCGGCCAGGCTGGCGCGGGAGACGGCCGACCAGTTCACCACCCCGGCGAGGCCCCGATTCGTCGCCGGTTCCATGGGGCCGACCACGAAACTCCCGACACTCGGGCACATCACCTTCGGCGAGCTGGAACGGGCGTTTTACGATCAGGCGGCGGGGCTCGCCGAGGGAGGCACGGACCTCCTCGTGATCGAGACGTGCCAGGACCTGCTGCAGGCCAAGGCGGCTCTCGCCGGCGTCCGGCGGTACTTCCTCGACGCGAGGCGATCGCTGCCGGTCATCGTCTCGGTCACCGTCGAACAGACCGGCACGATGCTCCTCGGCACGGAGATCGCCGCCGCACTCACTGCGCTCGAACCGTTCAACCCCGACATGATCGGGATGAATTGCGCCACCGGACCGAAGGAGATGTCGGAGAGCATACGCCACCTCTGCCACCACAGCCCGTTTCCCGTCTTCGTGATGCCCAACGCCGGCATCCCTGAAAATGTCGGCGGGCTCGCGCACTACCACCTCACGCCCGCGGAGCTGGTCCGGTATCTCGGCCATTTCGTCTCCGACCTGGGCGTGTCGGCGGTCGGCGGCTGCTGCGGCACGACACCCGAACACATCCGCGCGCTCGCCGACGCGGTCGGCCGGGTCTCCCCGCCGGAGCGATCGTGGACGCCCGCGCCGGGGGTCTCGAGCCTCTACCAGCACGTGCCGTACCGGGTCCTCCCCGCGCCGACGCTCGTGGGCGAGCGGACCAACGCCAACGGCAGCCGTAAATTCCGCGACCTCCTCGCCTCCGAGGACTGGGAGGCGATGACCGGGATGGGGAAGGAGCAGGAACGGGAAGGTGCGCACCTGCTCGACGTCTGCGTCGCGTTCGTCGGTCGGGACGAATCGCGCGACATGCGCGAATTCATCCCACGGCTCAACACCCAGGTCACGCTTCCCCTGATGATCGACTCGACCGAACCGCCGGTGATCGAGGAGGCCCTGATGCGGATCTCCGGGAAGGCGATCGTCAACTCGGTCAACTTCGAGGACGGCGGGGAGCGCCTCCACAAGGTGCTCGGCCTCTGCCGGAAATACGGCGCCGCGGTCGTGGCGCTCACCATCGACGAGCAGGGGATGGCGAAATCGGTGGAACGCAAGGAGGCGATCGCCCGGCGGATCCTCGAAACGGCCACCGGGACGTACGGCATGCGCGGGAGCGACGTCATTTTCGATCCCCTGACGTTCACGCTCGGTTCCGGCGACCCGGAATTCCGGGACGCGGGAATCAACACGCTGAACGCGATCCGGGCCATCAAGAAGAATCATCCGGACATCCAGACCAGCCTCGGCGTGAGCAACATCTCCTTCGGCCTTTCCCCGCGCACCCGCACCGTGCTCAACAGCGTGTTCCTGCACCACGCGATCGAGGCGGGACTGGACATGGCCATCGTGCACGCGTCCAAAATCGTTCCGCTCTACCGGATACCCGAGGAGGAGCGGGAGGCGTGCCGGAAGCTCATCTTCAACGACCGCGCCGGCGGCGCCGACCCGCTCGAGCGGCTCCTCGCGCTCTTCTCCGGACACGCGGCCGTGGAACGCGCCGCCCCGTCGCCGGACGCACCGATTGCGGAACGGCTCAAACGGCGGGTGGTCGACGGGAACAAGGTCGGGCTCCCCGCCGACCTCGACGTCGCGCTCACCACGACGCGGGCCCTCGACATCATCAACGACATCCTCCTCGACGGGATGAAAACCGTGGGGGAACTCTTCGGAAGCGGGCAGATGCAGCTCCCGTTCGTGCTGCAATCGGCCGAGGTGATGAAAAGCGCCGTCGCCTACCTGGAACAATTCATGGACAAGGCCGACAGCGCCACGAAGGGGACGATCGTGCTCGCCACGGTGAAGGGTGACGTCCACGACATCGGGAAAAACCTCGTCGACATCATCCTCACGAACAACGGCTACCGGGTGATCAACCTCGGGATCCAGTGCGCGCTCGAGACGATGCTCGACGCGTGGCGGAACAACGGCGCTGACGCCATCGGGATGTCGGGGCTGCTCGTGAAGTCGACGCTCATCATGAAGGAAAACCTCGAGGTGCTCACGGAGCGGAGGCTGGAGATCCCGGTGATCCTCGGCGGAGCGGCGCTGACCCGCCGTTACGTCGAGCAGGACCTGGACTCCGTCTATCCCGGAAGGGTCTTTTATGCGCGAGACGCGTTCGACGGCCTGCGCCTCATGGAGCGGATCAGGGGAGGGGGGATCGCCGGGCGCGGTCCGGCCGTCCTCCCGGCCCCGCCCGACGGCGCGGGGGCGGACATCGACACCGACGACCCAGGGACCGGCTTCGAGGCGAAGGTGCTGCTGGCGTCTGCGGAAGGACCCGGATCGCCCACTCCCCGGAGCGTGCCGTCGGCGCCGCCGGTCTCGGTCCCGTTCTACGGAACCAGGGTAGTGCGGGGGGTCCCGACCGGGGATGTGTACGACTATATCAACACGACGGCGCTGATCCGCGGGCAGTGGCAGGTGAAAAGGGGAACGCTCACTCCGGACGCCTACCGGAGGCTCCTCGAAGAAAAAATATACCCTGAGCTCGACCGGCTCAAGACCGAGGCGGGCCGCGAGGGGTTGATCAGGCCGGAGGTGGTCTACGGATACTATCCCTGCCGTCCGGAGGGCGACGACCTCGTCCTCTACGTCCCCGAGGGGCACGCCGACCCGTCGGACCGATGGGATCCGCGCGACGCCAGGCCGTTGCGGGAGATCCTCCGGTTCAGCTTCCCCCGCCAGAAGCGGGACCGGCGGCTCTGCATCGCCGATTATTTTCACCCGTCCGCGCCGGACGGGTATGAGCTCATCGGCGTTCAGCTGGTGACCGTCGGAGCGAAGGCCTCCGAACACGCGAAGATGCTCTTCGACTCCGACCGCTACCGGGAGTACCTCTATTTCCACGGCCTGAGCGTTGAATCCGCCGAGGGCCTGGCCGAGTACTGGCACAAGGTCGTCAGGGGTGAAATGGGGATCGGGGGGGATGACGCGGCCGACATAAAAAAACTCTTCAGCCAGCACTACCGTGGATCCCGCTACAGCTTCGGGTACCCCGCTTGCCCGTCGCTCGAAGACCAGGCGAAACTTTTCGTCCTTCTTAAACCGGAGCGCATCGGCGTGACACTGACGGAGGAATTCCAGCTTGTCCCCGAACAGTCGACGTCCGCCATCATCGTCCACCACCCCGAAGCCCGATATTTCACCCTGTAAGGGGCACGACCGCTTTGGAAATTCCTCGGGATTTGCCTATAATCCATGAAGACGGTTGATATTGTCGAATTTCGCAGGGCGATCGTCGAATTCAACGAAGGTCGTTATTTTGAATGCCACGACACGCTCGAGGCGCTCTGGGTCCTCGCTTCCGGGGACGAACGGCGCTACCTGCAGGGACTGATCCAGGTCTCCGTCGGGTTTTACCACTTTTTCAACGGCAACCCCAGCGGGGCCATCAGCCAGTGGGGGAAGGGGAGCCGGAAGCTCGGGACGTTCGGCCACGGGTACGGTGGTGTGGATCATCAGGCCCTCATTGACAGCGTGACGGAATGGACGGGGATCGCTTCGCGGATCCTCTGCGGGGAAACGGTTTCGACGGAAAACGTGAAGACACCGATTGTACACATTAACCTCAACAGTTAACGGAGAGAACCATGGCCACGATGATCACGGAAGAGTGCATCAACTGCGGAGCGTGCGATCCCGAATGCCCCAACACGGCGATCTACGCGGGGGGCGTCAATTGGGAGTTGAACGGCGCGTCGAACCCCGCACTCTCGGCGGAATTTTATTACATCGTCCCGGAAAAATGCACCGAATGCGTCGGACATTTCGACCAGGAACAATGCGCCGCGGTCTGCCCGGTCGATTGCTGCGTGCCGGATCCCAACCACGTGGAATCGGAAGAGGAACTCTTCGCGCGCGCGAAACAACTCCATCCCTCGAAGGAATTCGCCGAGCTCTCCGCGGCGACATCGCACTTCAGGAAATAACCCCCGGGTAATCCGGGTGAGAGGTCGGTTGGACGTCCGTTCAACCGGCCTTTTTGCATTCACATGAAGATCGGCCCCTATACGATCGACCCGGTCGAAACCGGCCGCTTCGCCCTCGACGGCGGGGCGATGTTTGGCGTCGTCCCCAAACCCCTCTGGAGCCGGACCAACCCGGCGGACGAGCGGAACAGGATCACCCTCGCCGCCAGGGCGCTCCTCCTCCGGGACGGCCGGCGGACCATCCTGGTGGACAACGGGAACGGGTCGAAGTTCTCCGACAAGCTGCGCGACATCTACCGTCTCGACACCGCGGCGGGCGACCTGCGATCGTCCCTCGGCGCTCTCGGTGTGACGCCGGACGATGTCACCGATGTCGTCCTGACGCACCTCCATTTCGACCATGCCGGCGGCTCGACGACCGTCGTGGACGGTCGGGCCGTCCCGACGTTTCCCAACGCGAGACATTACGTGCAGCTCGCGCACTGGGAGCAGGCGATGAATCCGACCCCGAAGGACCGCGCGAGCTTTTTCCCCGACGATTACATGCCGCTGAAAACGGAAGGGCTGCTCGAATTTACCGACGGTGAGGGGGAGCTCTTTCCCGGAATCAGGCTGCTGGTGATGAACGGCCACACGGCCGCGCAGCAGCTGCCACTGATCACGGATGGGGCCACCACGCTGCTCTACTGCTGCGACCTTTTCCCGACAGTGGCCCACATCCCGCTGCCCTACGTCATGGCCTACGACCTCCGCCCGCTCACGACGATGGCGGAAAAGGAATCGGTGCTGGAGCGCGCCGCGGCCGGGCGCTGGGTCCTTTTTTTCGAACACGATCCCGGGACGGCCGCGTGTACGGTCAAGCGGGGGGAGCGTGGAGTGGTTTTCGATGCCGCGGTCGGGTTCGACAGCCCCTGACGCGGAGGAATGGGTCCGGGTCGGCTCGATGCGCGAGCTCTCGCGCGTCGGCCGCGTGAGGGTCCAATCGGGCGGGAAGGACCTCATCCTGGTGATGTGCGACAGGCAGGTCTACGCCTGCGACAATACCTGCGCGCACCAGCATTTTGCCATGCTCCACAGCGGAACGCTCAACGGTTGCCTCGTCACCTGCCCGATGCACGGCTGGACGTTCGACGTCCGGACCGGGCGCTCGACCGCCGGCGAAGGACGGATCGCCACGTACGCGGTCCGGGTGCGTGGCGACGACGTGTTCATGCGGAGCGGCGCGTGAGCGGCGCGGTTCAGCCGGCCGCGGCAGGCGGCGCATCCCTGAAGGACTTCATACGGGCGAAGTCCCGCGAGCTCGGCATCGACCTTGTCGGATTCGCGCGGGTCACGGAACCGGGTGTGGAACGCGAACGCCTCGACCGGTGGTTCGAAGAGGGCCGGCACGGCACGATGGCCTGGATGGAGAAAAACCGGGAACGGCGCGCCGACCCGGCCCTGGTCCTCGGGGGCGTCAGGACGATCGTTTCGGCCGCCCTCAACTACGCGACGCCGCAGCGTCACTCGGGCGCTCCCGGGACCGGCAAAGTGTCGCGCTACGCGTGGGGGGACGATTACCATGACATCCTGGGGAACCGGCTCAAGGCGCTGCTGGCCGCCGTACAGGAGTTCGATCCGTCAGTCGGCGGGAAGTATTACGTGGACACCGGTCCCGTGATGGAGAAGGTCTGGGCCCAGCGGGCGGGTCTCGGATGGCAGGGAAAGCACACGAACCTGATTTCACAGGAGCTGGGGTCCTGGATCTTCCTGGGCGAGGTGCTCCTGACCGCGGAAATCGAACCTGACGCGCCCGAGACCGATCACTGCGGACAGTGTACGCTCTGCATCGAGGCGTGCCCTACCGGCGCGATCATCGAACCGTACCTGCTGGACGCCCGGCTGTGCATCTCGTACCTGACCATCGAACGGCGGGAACCGATACCCGACGACCTCGAAGCCCTGCTCGACGGCTGGGTCTACGGGTGCGACGTCTGCCAGGACGTCTGCCCCTGGAACGATCGCGCGGTGGACTCCCCCGAGGGCGCGTTCGCGCCCCGGCCGGGGAACGTCGACCGGGACCTCCGTGCCTTGATCGAGATCTCGGAGGAGGATTTTCGGACGGAGTTCAGGAAGAGCCCGATGCGCCGGGCGGGACGCGAAGCGTTGTCCCGCACAGCCCGGGCGCTGCTGGACGCGGAAAACAACCACCATCATACGACAGATGAAAACCATGGAACGTAAGGAAAACGTCATCATCATCGGCTCCGGCCCCGCCGGCCTTACCGCGGCGCTCTACACCGCGAGGGCAAACTTCAAACCCCTCATTTTCGAGGGGATCCAACCGGGAGGGCAGCTCACCATCACCACGGACGTGGAAAATTACCCCGGATTCCCGGACGGGATCCTCGGTCCCGACCTGATGGACCGGTTCCGCCAACAGGCCCAGCGGTTTGACGCGCGCACACTCTTCCAGGACGTCACGAAAGTCGATTTCCGGGAGAAACCCTTCACCGTCTGGTCGGGCGATGAAACACACCGCGCCGACGCCATCATCATCGCCACGGGCGCGTCCGCGAAATGGCTGGGCCTTCCCTCGGAACAGCGGTACATGGGACACGGCGTCTCGGCCTGTGCCACCTGCGACGGGTTTTTCTTCAAGGGGCTCGAAGTGGCAGTCGTGGGGGGAGGGGACACCGCCATGGAGGAGGCGAATTTCCTGACTCGTTTCGCCTCGAAGGTGACCATCATCCATCGCCGGGACAAACTCCGCGCCTCGAAAATCATGCAGGACCGGACGCTCGCGAACCCGAAGATCTCCGTCCTCTACGACAGCACCATCGAGGAAATCCTCGGCACGGAGGACGGGGGAAAAAAATCGGTGACCGGAATCCGAGTGCGAAACGCGAACGACGGATCGAGGCGGGATCTGCCGATGAACGGCGTGTTCATGGGCATCGGGCACAAGCCGAACACCGACCTGTTCCGGGGTCAGATCGACCTCAACGAGAGCGGATACATCGCCGTGTCGCCCGGGACCACGAAGACGAACGTCGAAGGGGTGTTCGCGGCGGGCGACGTTTCGGATCCGCACTACAGGCAGGCCGTCACCGCCGCCGGCACCGGTTGCATGGCTGCGATGGACGCTGAACGGTATCTCGAATCGAAACACTGACACCGTCGAACAATTTGACCGAACAATATGTCACCGGGGTGACAATTCGTCGCCGGGACCTGAAATAATGAAGGTCACCCGCTGACACTCTGGCACGCCCCCCCGAACGCCCGCCCCTCCTCGGCGCTCCTTGATTGATCGGCGGTTCTGGCACGGGAGTTGTTTTTTATTCCCGCAGAGATCGGAATCAACCATCATCAACAACAGTATTTGAAAGGAGCGTATCACAATGACGTTAATCCGATGGAAACCCGGACTGAACGTGGCACGCTGGTCCCCGGTGACCGACCTGGCGGCGGAATTCCTGAACTTCAGGAACGATTTCGACAGGGCGTTCGACCGGTATCTCGGTGACGCGCGGGATTCCCTGCGCACAACGGAATTCTGGCCGACGGCCGATGTGCTGGAACACGAAAATGGTTTTACCGTCAAGGTCGAGCTTCCCGGTGTGCCGAAGGAAGACGTGAAGATCACGGTCGCCGAAGGCGTTCTCACAGTCCGCGGGGAGAAGAAACGTGAGGCGGAAACGAAAGCGAAGGACGGCGAAACCCGGAGCCTGGAACGGTTCCATGGTTCGTTCGAGCGTTCGTTCACGCTTCCCACGTCCGTAGCCCCGGAGAAGATCGCCGCGACCTACGCGAACGGGCTCCTCACGATCGACATCCCGAAGGCGGAACACTCGAAACAGCGGGAAATCGAAGTGGCAGTCGGCTGACGGCCGGGCTGGTCAGACGATGGCGTCCGGATCTCCGCGATCCGGGCGCTTTTTTATTTTTCCCCTTTCCAGCCTCCGGTGACGCAGGAATTCACCTCCCTTGACTTTTTCAGGACAATTTCGTATAATTAGGCGAATTTTAAACAAGTTATGGGTATCGTTTCATGAAGATAATTCGATGAATTCCGGATACCTTGAGTAATACAACCACACTTTTTTTCCTGACATATCCTTCGCCTCGCGGCCCGGCCGCGGGCTGTTTCGGTTCCATCCGGATTCCACCGCACACTTACCCTCTCGGACGGTTCATGTATCATTACCAAAGGAGAATGCGCTTTGACTAAAGCTGACATTGTTGACCACATCGCCTCCGGGACGGGCCTGACGAAAGTCGAGACGGAAGCAGTCGTCGACGGCTTCATCCAGACCGTGATCGAGGCCCTGAAGGACGGAAAGAATATCGAGATCCGGGGGTTCGGAAGCTTCAAGACGAAGATGCGGAAGGGAAGGATGGCGCGAAATCCGCGGACCGGAGAGCAGGTTCAGGTCGACGAGCATTTCGTCCCATTTTTCAAGGTCTCCAAGGAATTGAAATCGAACGTCAACCTGAGCCTGAAGCGAAAACAACCCGCCGGTTTGTAATCTGACCCCGTGAGCAACCCGCTGCCATGTCCGTCGTGCGGCTCCATCCCGGAGCCGGGCGACAAGTTCTGTCCATCCTGCGGGAGGGCGGTGGCCGGAACCCGGACGCCGGACCCCACGCCCGCGGCGGGATCCGGGCCGGTGACGTGCCCGCTGTGCGGGCAGGAACATTCCGGGCCGGTGGCAACCTGCGCTACCTGCGGCGCGAAGATCGGGAAAGGTCCTCCGGACGGGGGCAGCCGGACCGGAAAACCGGCGGAACAACGGGTCGGCGCATTTCAAAGCTGGAAATTCACGCTGGGGGTCGCGGCGCTCCTCGTGACGGCGTTGATCGTCTTCGTTTCCTCACGAAACGGCCCCGAACCCGCCAGGACACAGGAAGATCCCCACGACGCCGGGATGATGGAGAGGATCAGGGAGCTCGAGGCGCACATCGCGGAACACCCGGACGATCCGGCGGTGCTCCTTGAGTACGCCAACATGCTCTACGACGTCAGGTTTTACCAGAAGGCGGCGTCGATCTACGAGAAATACCTGGACCTGAACCCGTCAAACGCCGACGCCAGGGTCGACCTCGGGACATCGTATTTCCAGATGTCATTCACCGATACAGCGAGGAGCCGGGAACTTCTCGCGGGCGCGGAAGCGTGCTTCCTGAAGACCCTCGAATCGGCGCCGAGGCACCAACTGGCACATTTTAACATCGGGATCCTCCATCTCCACAGGGGCGACATGGCGGGGGCGCGTGAATGGTTCCGGAAATCGATAGAAATCGACCCATCAACCGAAGCCGCCCGGAGGGCGACACAGTTACTGACACCGCATAACCAGGACAATCCTCAATAATCGAAGGAGTAGCAGAGATGCCAAGCGGCAAAAAACGCCTGAGAAGGAAAATGGCGACGCATAAACGGAAGAAACGGCTCCGGAAGCAGCGCCACAAGAAGAAAAACCGATAGCCTGCGGTGACGGGACCCCCTCGAGGGTCCTGTCAGCCGGGAAGGCGAACGGGGCCCGGCCGGATCCGCCCGAGGCTGCGTCCCATCCCGGTCATGGCCAGACACCATCATCTTCTCTCCGTTCTAGTCGTCCCCCTCCAACAAAGGCCGGGCCGCCCGATTACTTGATTTTTTAGCCCGATCTTTTTACTTTGCATACAGGCACGCACGCATCATCACACCTCAAGGCAATCAAGGGAAGGAGATCGACATGTCCAAGGACAATAACGGACTCGCAAAGGGCCTTTTCGTGGGCTTCCTGGTCGGAGGCATCACCGGCGCCATCGCGGCCCTCCTGTACGCACCGAAGAGCGGCAAGGAACTTCGCGGCGACATCAGGAAACGGACGGACGAGCTGACCGGCGAGGTCGGTGAATATCTCCGCAGCGCGGGGAGCAAAACGACCGAGATGGTGAACCGCGGAAAGCACCGGTCCGAGGAACTGGTCGCCGCCACGCGTGAGAAGGCCGAACACCTCATGGATGACGCCGAAAAGGTCCTCACGGACATCCGGACCAGGGCTACCTCGGAACAGGGCAAGATCAAGTCCGCCCTCCGGGCCGGGATGGACGCCTACAAAACCGAAAAGGACCGCGGGGCCTGAATATTCCCCGGAACGGCAAGCTGACCCACACAGGAGAGGGTGCGCCATGGAAGGTTTCATTCTCGTCGTCCAGGTTCTGACCAATCTCGCCGTCATCACGCTCTGCGTCTGCCTCGTCATTTTTCTGCGCAGGATGGGCGGAACGCTCGATTCCCTCGAAAAGAACGCCAGGGAATTGAGCACCCGGGCGCTGCCGATCATGGACAATCTCGAGGTCATCACCGACAAGGCCCGGAACATCGCGGACAACGTCGACGACCAGATCGAGCTCGTTAAAAATTCGATCAACGCCGTCCGGGAGATCGCCGACAATGTCGTCGATTTCGAGCGGAAGGTCCAGGCGAGGATCGAGGAACCTGTGTTGGAAACCATCGGCACCATCGCGGCCGTCCTGAAAGGTGTCCGGGCGTTCTTCGTCCGGCTGAAGGCCTGAGGGGGACACTCCCCGAACCGTGATAATGACGCTCCTCCCGGAGTCGTCGCCCGGGCAGGGGCAGGACCGCGCCGCGCTCGCGTCAGATCTTTCTCACCATCTTCACTGAGGTCATGACCTATGAAGGAATATCACCCGGATCAGATCAGGAACATCACCCTCATCGGCCACGGCGGCTCGGGAAAGACGTCGTTTTCCGAGGCGGTCTGCTACTGCGCGGGCTCCACGTCGCGGCTCGGCAAGGTCGAGGAGGGGAACACCATCTCCGATTACCACCCGGACGAAATCGAACGGCAGGTGTCGATCAATTCCGCACTGATCTCCAACGAGTGGCACGGCCATAAAATCAACCTGATGGACACGCCTGGCTACACGGACTTCACGGGAGAAGTGAAGGCGAGCCTCCGGGTGTCCGATACGGCCCTGATCTTCCTGAAGGCGGTTGAGGGGACCGAGGTGGGCACGGAGATCGTCTGGGGCTACACCCGGGAACTCCGGATACCATCCATGTTCGTGGTGGCGAAACTCGACAACGAGAACGCCGATTTCGACGCGGTCGTGGCGCAGGCCCGCGAGCGGTTCACCCATGACGTCATTCCCGTGCAGTTCCCGGCCGCGGTCGGCGCCGGATTCGGCGCCATCGTCGACGTCGTGAAGATGAAACTCCACACGTTCAGCGCCGACGGCAGGGGGAAGGCGGTCGAATCGGAGATCCCGGAGGCCCTCAGGGCGAAGGCCGCGGAAATGCGGGAACATCTCATCGAACAGATCGCCGAAACGGACGAGAAACTGCTCGACGCATTCTTCTCGGCGGGGACGCTCACCGACGAACAGCTGACAAACGGGCTCAGGGCGGGCATCCGCAACCGCAAAATCTTTCCCGTGCTCTGCGCCTCCGGGACCCTCAACGTCGGGGTCTCCCTCGCGCTCGACTTCTGCGTTGAATTCGCCCCCGCCCCGAACCGCGTCGAAACCCCCGTCGGGTTCGCCCCGGGCTCAGACCATCAGAAGGAAATACCGGTCAAGTGCGATCCCGCCTCACAGCCGACGATGTTCGTCTTTAAAACCGTCGCCGAACCCCATGTCGGCGAGCTGTCGTTTTTCCGGGTTTACTCCGGCACGGTGGCCCCAGGCATGGACATGGTCAACGATTCGAACGGGAAAGGGGAGCGCCTGGCGCAGATCTTCGTGATGCGCGGGAAGGAACGGAAGGAGGTGTCGGCGCTGATGGCCGGCGACTTCGGGGCCGTCGTCAAGCTGAAGGACACGCACACCAACAACACGCTCAGCGGAAAGGCGTTCCCCGTCATCCTCGCCCCCATCGATTTCCCCGAGCCGGTCATCTCGATGGCACTCGTCGCCAGGACGAAGGGCGACGAGGACAAGATCGCGACCGGCCTCCATTCGCTCCACGAGGAGGATCCCACGTTCGTCGTCAAGGTTGATTCGGAACTTCACCAAACCGTCATCAGCGGCCAGGGAGAGCTCCATCTCGAGATCATCGTCCGGCGGCTCAAGGCCAAGTACGGGGTCGAGGTGGAAATGGTCGAGCCGAAAATACCATACCGGGAGACCATCAAGGGACGGGTGAACGAGGTCGAGTACAAGCACAAGAAACAGACGGGCGGCCGGGGGCAGTTCGGCCACGTCTGGATCAAGATCGAGCCTCTCCCGCACGGGGGAGGTTTTGAATTCGAGGATGCGATCGTCGGCGGTGTGGTCCCGGGCAGGTTCGTTCCGGCGGTGGAAAAGGGGATCGTCGAGGCGCTGGAGAGCGGCGTCGTCGCCGGCTACAAGGTCGTGGACGTGCGGGTCACGCTCTTCGACGGGTCCTACCACGACGTCGACTCCGACGAGCATTCGTTCAAGATCGCCGGGCGGATGGCGTTCAAGAAGGGATTCAGGGAGGCGCGGCCGGTCCTGCTCGAACCGATTTACGAGGTCGAGGTCCGTGTCCCCGAAGATTACCTGGGCGACGTGATGGGGGACATCTCCAGCAGGAGGGGGAAGATCCTGGGGATGGACTCGGACGGCTCGACGCAGATCATCAGGGCCAACGTGCCCCTGAAGGAACTCTTCCGCTATTCCACGATCCTCCGGTCGATGACCCAGGGCCGCGGCATCCACAAGCAGAAGTTCAACCATTACGACGAAACCCCCCGCGAAGTGGCAGACAAGATCATCGCCGAACACTCGAGGCAGAAGGTCGAGGAGGAGGCCTGACCCCCACCCGACGGCCGGGAACGCCATGAGACGGCTCCATTCCCCCTGGCGCTCGGAGTACATCCAGACCTTCAAGACGCCGAAGAAAAAACAGCGGTGCGTCCTCTGCGACGCGCTCCGGTCCCGACACGACAGGGAACACCGCGTCGTCGCCCGCGGCAGGCACGCCTTCGTCATCCTCAACCTCTATCCCTACAACAGCGGCCACTGCATGGTGGTCCCCAACAGGCACGTTCCGACGCTCGATGCCCTCACCGACGCGGAATACACGGAGACGTGCAGGTGGATCAGGAAGGTCGTCGCGGGACTCGGAACGGTGTCGGCCCCCGACGGATACAACATCGGATCGAACATCGGCAGGAGCGCAGGGGCCGGGATCGACGCCCACATCCACTTTCACGTCGTACCACGCTGGGGCGGGGACACCAATTTCATGCCGGTCCTCGGCGACACCAAGGTCATCTCCGAGGACATGGACACGACGTGGGAGAAACTCAGGAAGGTCGTGCGGACGGGCAAAGCCCGCTGACAACGCACCCGCCGCAGAGCGGCCGCCTCGCCCTGCACACAGCCCGCCCGTGAAGGATGAAGAGGTGGGGGAGGAGGATCCATCCCGCCGGGGGGGCGATCGCCATCAGGTCGGCTTCGATCTTCTCCGGCGTCGTCGAGGCGGACAACCGCAGCAGGCCGGCGAGCCGCTTCACGTGCGTGTCGACAACGATCCCTTCGGCCTTCCCGAACGCGCTCCCGAGCACGACGTTGGCCGTCTTCCTCCCGACCCCCGGCAACGCGACGAGTTCCTCCATCGTCCGTGGCACCTCGCCCCGGTGCCGGTCGACGATCGCCGCGCAACAGCCGACGATGTTCCTCGCCTTCGCGCGGAAAAACCCGGTCGACCGTATGATCGATTCCAGCTCCGGGGCGTCGGCGCCCGCGAAATCCGCCGCGCTGCGGTACCGTCGGAAGAGCGAAGGGGTGACCATGTTCACCCTCTCGTCGGTGCACTGCGCCGACAGGATGGTCGCCACCAGGAGCTGCAGCGGGTTGCCGTGCGTCAGGGCGGTCGCCGCGCCCGGATAAGCGCCATTCAACCGTCGCACGATCTTCCTCAACCGCCCCTTTTTCTGCCTCGCGGATTCCATCAGCCCCTCCCGAACGCGCGTTCGACCTCCCCGGCGGACCGGGTATTGAAAATGTCCGCCGGCCCGAGCCATCCCCTGCGCGCAACGTCGATGCCGTATCGCACGTCGGTGAGCCCTCCGGTCCAGTGTGCATCCGGATTGATGACGAGCAGCACCCCCTTTTCCTTCGCGTACCGGCAGAAGGTCCAGTCGAGGTCGAGCCTGCGGGGGTTCGAATTGATTTCGATCATCGTTCCATGATCCGCGGCCGCGTCGATTACCTCCCGGAGGTTGATCGGGTAGCCTTCACGTTCCAGCAGGAGCCTCCCCGTGGGATGGCCGAGCATCGTGACGCGGGGGTTCTTCAACGCTCTGATGACCCGCCTGGTGGCTTCCGCCTCGGTCATCGAGAACTTGCTGTGCACCGATGCGACGACAAAATCGAACCGTTCGAGGATCCGGTCGCTCCAGTCGAGCGTTCCGTCCGTCAGAATGTCCACCTCGGTCCCGGAAAAGACCCTGAACCCCCTGAGGTCCCTGTTGATCGCATCGATCTCCCCGAGCTGCCTCGCCACGTCCTTCTCCTTCAATCCGCCGGCGTAGGCTGCCGCCTTGCTGTGGTCCGCGATCCCCAGGTATTTCCACTTGAACTTGATGGCGGCATCGACCATTTCCCTCAACGAGTTGCGCCCGTCACTGTATGTGGTATGACAATGAAACGTGCCCTTGAGGTCGTCAATCGAGACGAGGGTCGGGAGGGTCCGGTCGCCGGCCGCCCTGATTTCGCCCGTCGCTTCTCGGAGTTCCGGAGGGATGGGGCGGAGTCCCAACGCGCGATAGATCCCGTCCTCATCGTCGCAGACGGGTATTTTTCCCCTTCCCGCGGAACGGGGGCCAGGGGAAGGTTGTTTCGGGGCTGCGGAAAACCCGTACTCGTTCAGGCTAAGGCCCAACGACCCGGCGAGCGTCCTGAGTTCGACGTTGTGCTCCTTGCTCCCCGTGAAATACTGAAGGGCGAAAGGGTATTCACCCTCTGAGACGACCCTCAGGTCACACTGTATGCCGGATGAGAGGAGGACGCTCGCTTTTGTCGGCCCGGACGCGAGTATCGAGGCGACCTCCGGGAAGGCGGAAAACGCCCCGAGGATTGCGGCCGCCTTCTTCGCGGAGGCGCCGGCCAGCAGGTCGATATCGCCGACCGTCTCCTTTCTTCTCCTGAGGCTCCCCGCGACTGAACAGAACGCGACACCGGGAAGCGCCCGGAGCCGCCCGAGCAGGGCCTCCGCCGTCGATTCCGCCTCCGGCAGGAGGCGTTTTCCGCTGCTCTTCTCGAGCATCGCGAGGCCGCGGAGGATGTTATTCTGGCTTTTTTCACCGAATCCATCAAGGGCGGCGAGTCGTCCCGCTTCGGCGGCTTCCCGGAGGCGACCCGGGGAATCGATCCCCAGTTTCCCATGGAGGATCCTGATCTTTTTCGGGCCCAGTCCCTGTATTTTCACCAGTTCCAGCAGCCCGGCGGGAACAGACGCCCTGATCGTTTCATATTCTTCGGATTTTCCCGAGGTGATCAGGTCGGATATGATCGGCGCGAGTCCCTTGCCGATGCCCGGGATCGCGGTCAGCGTGCCTCCTGAAACCGCGTCATGGAGGTCGAGCGACAGTGTCCCGAGTACGCGCGCGGCATTGTGAAACGCCCTGCACTTGAAGACGTTTTCACCCCTGATTTCGAGGATGGTACCGATCTCCTCCAGGATCGCGGCGATGTCCCTGTTCGTCATTGCAGCGGTCGCGTGGCGGTGGTTGCCGGAGGTCAGGGAGCGGTGGTGGTGAGTGCCGCTGAATCGGAATTCATCAGCCGTTCCCTCAACCGGCCGATGTATTCCGCAAGGGGTTGGTGTTCCGTGAACTGCATCAATTCGTGCCGGACCCTGGCGATTCCCGGGAGGTTCCTCAGGTACCCGCCGTAATGTTTCCGGAATTCGACGACCCCGCGCCGTTCCCCCTTGTGTTGCACCGAGAGGTCAAGGTGCCGGAGGAGCAGATCGATCCGTTCTTCCGGGCCGGGAGGGGGGAGGACGACCCCGGTTCGGAGAAATGACCGGATTTCCCTGAAAATCCACGGGTTATTGACGGCACCGCGGGCGATCATGACACCGTCGCACCCGGTTGACGAAAAGACTGTCTGCGCCGTTTCAGGCGTGTCGATGCCACCGTTGACGATGACGGGGATCGAGACCGCCGCCTTGACGGCGGGAATGTACGTGTAGTCGGGATCGCCGGAGTGCCCCTGGGCCCGGGTCCGGCAGTGGATCGTGATGGCCCGCGCCCCCGCGTCCTCGACCATGCGGGCGACGTCGGTGATGACGATCGTTCCTTCGTCCCACCCGAGGCGCGTCTTGACCGTGACCGGCAGGTGGGTCGAACGGACGACCGATTCGATGATCCGCCGCATCTTCGGGAGATCCCGGAGGAGTCCCGCCCCCGCCCCGTGCCCGGCCACGTTCTTCACCCAGCAGCCGCAGTTGATGTCGATCAGGTCGGGTGAAAGGGCCGTCGCGATGTTCGAGGCCCCCTCCATCGAGAGATCGGTGCCGCCGTAGATCTGGATGCCGAATGGGCGTTCCTCCTCGAGGAAGCGCATCTTCGAATGGGTCTTCCCGGAACGTCGGACCAGCCCTTCGGAATTGACGAATTCCGTAAACATCAGGTCCGCGCCCATCTTCTTGCAGACAAGGCGAAAGGGGATGTCCGTGACATCTTCCATCGGCGCCAGTACCACGGCATTCTCTATGTCAATCGTCCCGATTCTCATGGTCAGAGTCTAAATTATCGATATTTGACCGGGATTGCAAATAAAAAGGGCCCGGGAGTCGATTCCCGGGCCCTCGCCAGTTTCCGGGGGAGACCCCGGCGGCCGATCGGAGACTATTTCATCAGGAGTACCTTCTGCACAGCGGTGAACTCGCCGGCCGTCATCCTGATGACGTACATCCCTGTGGGGACCGCCTTGCCCGCTTCATCACGACCGTCCCACGAGAGCGTCAGTGAACCCGCTTCTTTCGTGCCGGCCAGCAGTGTGGCGACGAACCTTCCGAGGAGATCGTAGACCCCGACGTCCACCCGGGAGTTTTTCGGCAGATCGACCTGCACGTGCGTCACCGGGTTGAACGGGTTCGGATAGTTTCTGCCGAGCGCGAACGCCTGGGGGAGGTCCGCAGGCTCGTCGGACAGTCTGACGATGAATCCGGCATTCGAACCGGCCTCGCGGATCGTCACAGAACCGCTCCCTTCGATGGCACTGCCGGTCCCCTCATGCCCGATGAAATAGAATTTTCCCGACCCGGCGGGCGGGGAGGCAATCTCCCAGCTGAGGGTGATCGGGTACGAAGCGCCCTGGACCAGCACCGGATAGTCACGGTTCGTTCCCGCATCCAGATCGGACCAGCTTTCGAGCATCGTCTGCGATGAGAAGCGGACGTCGAATCCGCCCGAGGGGGGGAGGGGGGGAAGCTCGTAGAACCGGGTCCCCCGGACGAGGACCGACGCCTCGGCGAGATAGACCGACTGCGACCGCCCGGCCGCGTCCCTCACCGTGAACCGGTTGGCCGCGCGGAGTTCGGCCGGCAGCTCCGCCTGCTTGGGCGCCGCGGCGGACGACGCCGTCATGTCGAGCGTTCCGGCCCCGTTGACCTTCACCCAGTATCCGCGGCCCGGTTGGATGGAGGTCGCCGTGGCGTATCCCGACGCCCCAAACCCGAAAAATGGGGAGGCGATGGTCGTACCGGTGGGCACGATCTCGGAGGTCGCGACGAAACCCGAGGGCCCGCCGATCAGGTTCCATTTGTCCTGGACGGCGGCGACGACCGCGCTGTCGAACGTGCCGGGAGAACCTCCCACGCCGCCCGCGCCGTTGAACTTGAGCCAGTACCCTTTCCCCTGCGTCAGCGGGTCCGCGACGGCGTATCCGGCGCCGTATTCGTACGCCGACGAGGCCGAGGTCGGGAAGAGGGAGGACTTCGCGTAGTTCAGGTCGTTCGGCGTGAGCGATACGGCCACGATGTTCCAGCCGTCGAGGGCCGTCGTGCTGATGTTCGGGATGAGCCTGACGCACCAGTTATCCCTCGGCTTCGTCTCGTGGGGGTAGGTATTCCGGTTGACGTAGATCCACCCCGGGACCGGGCCAGAAATGTCGTTCGAATCGGCCTGCATCCCGACGAGGGCGAGGGAGTCGAGGCCGGTGGTGCCGACGCTTTCGTACTGGTATTCCACGCTCCCGTCGCACCGGTTCAGGACGGCGCGGAACGTCGTGATGTCCGGGATGGGTCCGTCCGTGTCGAAGGCGCCGATGGAATCCCACTGCACGATGAAGAGGCAGGGGTCAGCGTCGTTGCCGTAGAGGATCCGGCCGTACGTGGCCGCGGAGTCGCCGATGATGAAATCGGACCAGAACGGCGCTAAGAACATTCCCGGCATCCGGCCAGCGCGGTTGGTGTCCGTACGTCCGGTTTTCTGGGGGTTCGGGAAATCCCAACCGGTGGTCGCGAAGCCGTTTGAGTTGACGTCGAGCGTGTCGAGGGCGGACTTGCTCAGCGCCATCGCGCCGTTCACCCCGATCCAGGCGTATCGGAACGTGTCCGCGAACATCGTGTAGGTCGCTCCCATGTCGTACGGTCCGGAGGTCCCGTCGTCCTTCGGCGCGGTACCGGAGCCGGAGTACGGCGGTACGAAGAAAGAGGCGGTGTCGACGGCGATCCCGCTGGCGGAGATGTCGTGGACGGTGCACGCGGCGCCCGTATCGGCAGTGAACCACTCGGTGCTGAGCTTCACGATCTTGTATGAGTTGGACCCGGTGGAATCTGCGAAGTCGTTCGAGTCGGCGGCGACGATTTTATAGGAAATCACGTCGTTGACCTCCGCCCCGGGGAGTGAACCTTCCCAGGTATCGGCGCCGAGGTAGAGCATGGGGATGTCGGGTTGGGCGACGTTATTGATGGTGTGCCGGATTTTCGCGTATTTGACGCCCGCCGACAACGGCGCCTCGGGATTGCAGTCGATGATCTGAGCCTGAACCACCTGGGGATCCGTCGAGAGCGTCGTGTTGACGTCGGTGACATTCTCGAAAACCGGCGGGATATTTGTTTCGACCGTCATCGTGTACCAGAAGAGGATATTGAAATCGCCCCTGGCCACCCACCCCGGGCACGTGAACCCCGGTTGGATTTCCACGATGTGTTCATAGAATTTCCAGTTGTGGGTCGAAAGCGAATCCGTTTCGTTCACCGCCAGGAAACCGGTCTGGCTCTCTTCGGCCTGGGCAACATGGGGGCCGTAAATTCGGATGGTGATGAAGAACGGGTCGCCGACAGTGACCTGCGGTTCCCCCAGAACTCCGAGGTCGTAAAAGTTGACCGCATTCGCCTGCTCGACCACCGGTGCGCCGCCGAAACCCCAGATTTCGTCCCCCATGGGTGTAAAGGAGGGGGTGGCTCCTGACACCGTGGAGTACCAGGTTGGGTCGGTGGCGTCTTCCGGAAATGCAGCGATGCCATTGTCGAGATCATCGGTATTGATGAAGTAACCCCAGCAGAGTCGGCCCGGTTTCGGGTAACCGCCATATCCGGGGCCACTTCCCGGATAAATGTTCGATTTGAACAACCGAAGCGTGACGGTGGAATCTGCGGAGCCAACATCCGTGGCCCGCCAAAAAATCGTGTCGATCGTGCCGCTGGCGGGGGCCACGTACCACATCGCCATGATGTCCTGGTGGAATCCGATGTGGTTAGTCCCGGGGTTGGGGTTCTGTTCGAGCGTATAGCCGAATGTCGCCTGGTCGGTACAGACCATCGTTGACGTGGCGTTACTCTGCGCGGCCATCGATTGTTTGAGAAGGTCGGCGGCACCCTGGTTTTTTCCGATCGGGATTGCGTCGCCGTACGGCGATACGAGGACCCGTTGCTGCGATAGTGCCGGGAGCGTGCACACAAACAGGAAGAGGATCAATTTATTCATCGGGAGCCTCACAGATTGATAAAAAATTTGCGACGGGTAATCGACACATTATCGTCTTTTTTAGTCAAATTGTCAATTGTCGTCGCGCCGATTTCGGAGGGATTCGGTTTTTCGTTGAATGTGGCGAACAAGCCTGCCTAATGATGCCGGGCAGTACGGGTTGAAACGGTACAGATCCCGTATCAGATCGGGCGAGTTTCGGGCGGCCCGCCGGGCGATGATCCGGAGATGTTCGAAGCCCGCGGTCGTCATTCCTGGTACGCCTGGTCGCGCGGCTTGAGGGAACGTCTCCCCGATAAACTGGGTAAGGAAAAGACTGGATGACATTGATTTATCGTGAGTAACGGCAGTCATCTCTATTGGCTTCAATCCCAGGGAAACGATGGTGCGCAGCAGCAGAAGGTGACAGGCCGGACTGCTCCTTCCCCGACAGACGGCGACCGGATGACCGCCCTCTCCCGCCGGGGGAGTGTCGGGCCCGAAGAGGGGGTGAAGGCCGGCATATGATACCCCCGCGGGAAGGTGGGTTCCAAGCCACTTCAGCGGCGCGATTTTAACGGCGCAGAGGTCGGCAACGAATGCGCCATTCCTGACCCTCGACCCGTTGGATTCCAGGAATTGTTTCAGGCGGAGCGCCGGAAGCGCAAATATGATCAGGTCGAACCCGCCCAGGTCGGAGACCGATGCCCGTTTGAGTCCCCACCGAAGTCGGACCCCCCGACGCGTTTCGAGGATGTGGACGGTAAACCGCCTCCTGAGCAGCGCGGCGGCGAACGCGCCGAATCGACCATACCCGACGAGCAGGAGCGACGGTTTTTTCATCGTTTCTGCACCTGCCGGGAGTGGAGGAAAATCGCGGAGTAGACGCTCCGGAGTAGATGTTCGTCGAGGAGTGTCTGGTCGGCAACAAGGAGGAGCCTCCGGAGAATGGCGCGTTCCCTGCCGGGATCGCCGATTCTCGATCCGGCGCGCTTTTTCATCGAACCGAGCTCTCTCACCAGGCCCTGCCGTTCGTTGAGGAGGATCAGGAGGGCGTCATCGACGAGATCGATCTCCCGGCGCACCGCCGCGGGGGAGAGGGGCGGGCGGAGGAGCGACTGGCGGAGCAGGTGGTCCGCGATCACGACGGCGATCATCGATTCGACGACCGGGACGACCCTGGGGCAGATGCACGGGTCGTGTCTCCCGGTCACGGAGATGCCGGCACTCCGTCCCCGCGTGTCCACCGTCCGCTGTCTCCTGCCGATCGACGAGGGTGGCTTCACGGCGACGCGGAGCACGATCTCCTCGCCGTTCGAAATTCCGCCGAGGATGCCGCCGGCGTGATTGGTGCGGGTGCGGACCCTCCCATCGCGACGGGAAACGTAGAGCTGATCGTTGTGCTCGCTCCCGTTCATCTTCGCCGCGGAAAACCCGGAACCGATTTCGACCCCCTTGACGGCCGGAATCGACATCACCGCCCGTGAGAGCTCCGCGTCGAGCTTGTCGAAAACCGGATCGCCGAGGCCCGCCGGGCACCCGCGTACCACCGCTTCCACGATCCCGCCGGCTGAATCCCCCTGTTTCCTCAGTGCCGTGATTCGCCGCTCCATCCTGAGCGCGGCCGCCGGGTCGGGGCAGCGCATCGGGTTCCGTTCGATCTCCGAGCGGACGACGCGACCGGCGCGGACGCCTGCCGCCTCGAGCGTGTAGGCAAAGATATCGATGCCCCGCTTCGCCAGGAGCTGCTTCGCCAGCCCCCCGGCGGCGACTCGCCCGGCCGTTTCGCGTCCGGAGGACCTGCCCCCGCCCCGGTAGTCGTGGATGCCGTACTTCGACAGGTACGTGTAGCCGGCGTGTCCGGGGCGGAAGAGATGACGCACGGATCTATACGCGCCGGGGTCCTGGTCTTCGTTCCTGATGAGCAGGCAGATCGGGGTGCCGAGGGTCTTCCCCCTGTAGACGCCGCTGACGATCTCCACGCGGTCCGTTTCCCGCCTCGGGGAGGTCACCGCGCTCTGGCCGGGGCGGCGGCGGTTGAGTTCATTCTGGATGGCCGCTTCCGAAATCTTCAGGTTCGGGCGCACGCCGTCGATCAGGACGCCGACGGCCTTCCCGTGGCTCTCCCCGAACGTGGTAATCCTGAATAACGTGCCGATGGTATTTCCTGCCATTGGATTCACTCCGTGTCAGTTGAATTTTTCAAGTTCCGTCCAGAAACCCGGGAACGACTTCGCGACGCATCCCGGGTTGACGATCCGCACGCCGTCCAGGCCGAGTCCGGCCACGGCGAAACTCATGGCGATGCGATGGTCCCGGTAGGTTTCGATGACGGCGCCGCGCAGCGGCCCGGGGCTGATCGTCAGCGTCCCGCCGGAGACTCCGGCCCGGGCACCGATCTTCCCCAGCTCGTTGCAGAGCGCCGAGAGGCGGTCGGTCTCCTTGCGCTTCAGGTGTGCGACACCCGTTATGGCGGATGGTGTCGAGGCGAAGGCCGCGGCGACGGCGAGGGGAGGGACGCTGTCCGGGAGGGGGTTCATGTCGGTAGTGATGCCCCGGAGGGTCCCGCCTTCGACGGTCACTCCGTCCGCGTCAAAACCGACAGCGCACCCCATCTCCCGGAGGAGGAGGAAGCAGCCGACGTCCCCCTGGAGGGAGTCGCGCCGGACGCCGCGGATCGTGACCCGGCTCTTCGTGATGGCCGCGGCGGCGCCGAAGAAGGCCGCCGATGAGAGGTCCGGCTCGACGTCATATTCGCGGGCGCGGTAGTGTCCCGCTGTGGCGAGCCTGTACGCTGCTCCCGCGGCCTCGGCACCGACACCGAAGTCGCGCATCACAGCGATTGTCATCGCGACATAGGGGGCGGAACTGAGGTCGCCGGCCAGCGTCATGACCAGCGGCGTCCGGCAAAAGGGCGCGACCAGGAGCAGCGCGGAGAGGAACTGGCTGCTTTCGTCCGCGGCGAGGGCGACGCGGCCGCCGAACGGCGCGCCGCCCCTGACCGTCACGGGAGGAAAACCGTCACGGCAGGAAGCATCCACGCCGGCTTCCACGAGCGCCTGGACGAGCGGGGCCACGGGGCGTTGCAGCATCTCGGCGTCGCCGGTGAGCGTCGTGGCGCCAGGAACGAGGGCCGAGAACGCGGTCAGGAAACGGAGGCAGGTCCCGGCGTTGCCGACGTGGATGGTCCGGTCACCGGCGGGCGGGCGTCCGCCGCAGCCGGCGATCCGTAGTGCACCGTGAGTTTCGTCGATCCCGACGCCGAACTGCCGCAGCGCCCTGACCATCGTCAACGAATCGGATGAGGGTGACGGGTGCCGAATGACGCTCACGCCGTCGGCGAGCGCAGCGGCGATCAGCGCCCGCTGCGTATAGCTCTTCGACGGGGGGAGATCGACTGCCACGTTCCTTCGAACGGCCGGGCGGATGAGGCGCGGTTCCGTGCCGGTCACAGGAGTTCCAGGAACATCGCCGACTGCAATCGGGCCTGCGCGCCGTAGAGCTCTGCGCCGGTGATCACCGGAACTCCGCTGCGCCGGGCGTCCGCGACCAGGGTGGTCCGCCCACCGGGCGGGTTGGCGAAATCGCAGACCAGTTCATATCGGCCGAGGGAGGAGGGGGGGACGATCCTGCCGGCGCCCCGCGTTCCCGTTCCGGAATCCATCCCCACAGGCGTGGCGTTCACCAGGACGTCACCCTCGAAATCTGGTTGCTCCGGGAGCGGGATCCAGTCGCACCCGAACCGACGGGCCAGTTCGCGCGCGGCCCGCGTGTCGCGCCCCGCGATGGTGACCCTCGCGCCGGACACCGCGCCGACGCCGGCGACGGTGCCCGCTGTCCCACCTGTTCCAAGGACGAGGACCCGTTTGCCGGCGGGGTGGATCCGTTCCCTCAGCAACGAAAGGAGGGCGTGGAAATCGGTGTTCAGCCCGCGGAGCATGCCACGCTTGCGGAGTACCGTGTTCACCGAACCGGTGATGAGCGCGGAATCATCCAGCCGGTCGAGGAAGCCCGCGATCGACCGCTTGAAGGGCATGGTGACGCTCAGGCCGGTGATGTTCCCCGACATCAGGTCGAGGAACGCGCCGTCGTCGTCCGACGCGAAGTTGACGTACACGGCGTTTGCCCGTTTCTTGATGAATATGGCGTTATGGTAGCGGATGCCGCCGCTGAACTCCACGGGATAGCCGAGGAGGCCGAAAACCCGCGTTCGGCGATCAAGACGGTCCGCGCGGTAGAGACCGGCCAGGTCGGCGATGGGAAGCTGCCCGGGTCCGGTGGGGTTGGCGGCGTCCGCCGACGCGAATGTCATCGCGCCGCCGAACACCCCCTGAAGGACCCTTGTGTAGCTCCCGAACCCTCCCATCGCGAGCGCGACCGCCGGCTGCCGGAGCGCGCGGGCCTCCGCAAGGATGTCGAGGACCCGACCGGTATCGCCGAAACAGACCGGGGTCGCGGCGATTTTTACGAAGGCCGGTTTCAGGGCGGCCATCGCGCGGAAGCGGGCGGGGAGATCGGCGGGCACACGACGGGTGTCGTGATACGAGAGAATGATCCGTTGCCGGCCCGCCGCGCCGAAGAGTTTCCGGAGCAGGGGGGGGCCGAGGGAGAATTCCGCGTCCAGATATTCAGCGCCCGCCGACGCGGCTTCCATCAGGAGATCCGCGGCCCGTCGCGGGGAACCGTCGAACAACCCTCCTTCCCGGCGGCTCCGGCAGGTGACGATCAACGGGGGCCGGGGGCGCGCCAGCAATGGTCCGAGGGCGAATGTGTCGAGCCCGTCGATCCGAAGTTCCGCGGGGCTCTTCATCCCCGAGTGCCGTTTGAGGAATTTCGCGGCCTCCCGGAGCGATCGGGGGGCTGACGAAGGGACGATGATCATCGCCCCAGCGCCTCTTCGAGGAGCGGCCGGGGAACCTCGACTCCCCAAACCCCCCGGCCGATGGCGGAAAGGAGGGAAAACCGGACGATGCCGTCCGCCCGCTTCTTGTCGAACCGGAGGGCCCGCAGGAGGGCGGACCGGGTCAGGTTCGCCGGAACCGTGACTGGCAGGCCGTAGGAGCTGAGGAGTTCGCGGATGCGCTCAAGATCGCGACCGTCGATCATCCCCATGGCGCAGGAGATCCGCGCCTCGGCCGCCATCCCGATCGCAACCGCCTCGCCGTGCGTGACCCTGTATCCGGAGGTGTGTTCCACTGCGTGCCCGATGGTATGGCCGAAATTGAGGAGCTTCCTCCCCGCGGTCTCGCGTTCATCGGCGGCGACGAGCTTTCCCTTGAGCGCGCACGAACGGGCTATCACCCGGGAGACCAATGACATGTTTCGCGCGCGGATCGGGCCGACCGACCGGCCGAGAAGGTCCACGAACCGACGGTCGAGGATGAGGCCGATCTTGATCACCTCGGCAAACCCCCGGATATATTCCCTTTCAGGGAGGGTACGGAGGAATGCGGGATTCGTCAGAACGGCCACGGGCTGGTGGAAGGAGCCGAGGAGATTTTTTCCCATCGGGTGGTCGATCCCGACCTTGCCGCCGATCGAGCTGTCGACCTGCGCTACGAGCGATGTGGGCACCTGGACCAGCCGTACCCCCCGGAGGATCGTGGCGGCAGCGAAGCCCGCCAGGTCGCCGACGACCCCGCCCCCGAAGGCGGCGACGACGCACTCCCTGTCCGCCCCGGAGCGGATGAGCTCGTCCTCGAGCCGGTCACGCGTCCGGCGGCTTTTGTTCCGCTCGCCGGTGGGGAGGACGATCGTGCGGAATCGCGCGCCACGGCCTGCGAGCATCCGTTCGAGGGTTTCGCCATGATACGAGTGCACGTTTCGGTCGGTGACGAGGAAGAGGGTCGTTCCCCGCGCGGCGGCGGCCAGGCGCGACGCGACCTCTGCCGTTCCGGAGCAGAAATGAACGGGACACACCCGGGAAGGGGCAGGCGACCATCTGATGACGAGACTCTTCATCGTGCGGTCACCGGGAATCGAGCGCCGTCCGGAGCGTGGAGGTGAATTCCGTCGCGGCCCGCCTTCCTTCGGCTGGCGGTCCGCCGGCGAGCCTCGAGACCAACGCGCTCCCCACGATGACGCCGTCGCAAGCCGCGGCCACGGTCCGTGCAGAAGCGGCGTCCGAGATGCCGAACCCGGCGAGGAACGGGGTCCGTCCCACCAAAGGCCGCGCCCGGCGCAGGAAGGCAAGCGTGTCATCCCCGACTCCGTGACGGACCCCGGTGACTCCGAGCGTCGAGACGCCGTAGACGAAACCGGTCGAGACCATGCCAATTTCGACGATCCGTTCATCAGGGGTGGTCTGCGAAACGAGAAAGATGGTCGACAGGCCTGCCGATGCCGCGAGCGACCGGTAGTGGGTGCTTTCCTCCGGGGGAAGATCGGGTATGATCATCCCATCCGCACCGACGGCCGCAGCGTCACGGACGAACGCCCCGAGGCCATAACTGAAGAGAGGGTTGGCATAACTCATCAATATAATCGGGATGGCGGCGCATTTCCTAATTTCGCATACCATTCCGAGGACGGACGCGGGAGTGACTCCGAGAGCCAGGGCGCGGTGGCTGCTCGCCTGGATGACCGGCCCGTCCGCGATCGGATCGGAGAAGGGTATCCCGATCTCGACGATGTCGGCTCCCGCCTCCGAAAGTCCTGCCACGAGGCCAGGGAGGAGGTCGGGGGCCGGAAGGCCGGCGGTAATGAAGACTGTAAGGACCTTACGCCCGGATCCGACGTTGGCGGCGAGCACCCGTTCGAGCGCCGTCATCACCGATCACCAACCGCCGCGTGCTTCGCGAGCGCGCCGAGGTCCTTGTCGCCACGGCCGGAGAGGCCGACGACGACCACGTCTCCCCGGTCCGTCTGCGGCATCAGGCGTTCGAGATGGGCGATCGCGTGCGCCGACTCGAGCGCGGGGAGGATCCCCTCAAGGGCCGTCAGCATCAGCGCCGCGTCGAGCGCCTCCCGGTCAGACGCGGACGCGCAGATCAGCCGGCCCGCACTCCTGAGGTAACTCAGTTCCGGGCCGACGCCCGGATAGTCGAGCCCCGCGGAGATGGAATGCGCCGGAAGGATCTGTCCTGACTCGTCCTGGAGGAGGTACGACCTCGAGCCGTGCAGGATACCGGGTCGGCCCGCCGAGAGGGACGCGGCGTGGCGGGAAGTGCCGAGCCCCTCCCCGGCCGCCTCGACCGCAACAAGTCCGGCCCCGGTCCGGATGAATTCGTGGAAGAGCCCGATCGCGTTGCTCCCGCCTCCGACGCACGCCACGAGGTGGGCGGGGGTCCCGAGACCCGCCTCGCCGAGCTGACCCGCCACCTCGCGCCCGATCACAGACTGGAAGTCGCGAACGATGACCGGGTAGGGGTGGGGACCAACGGCGGAACCGAGGATGTAGAACGTGTCGCGCACGTTGGTAACCCAGTCGCGGAGCGCTTCACTCGTTGCGTCCTTGAGGGTTCCGGTGCCTGCGGAAACGGGGACAAGGTCGGCCCCGAGAAGTTTCATCCGCCGCACGTTGAGCGCCTGCCGCTCCATGTCGGCGGTGCCCATGTAAATGACGCACGGGATCTTCATGAGCGCTGCGACGGTCGCCGTGGCCACGCCGTGCTGGCCGGCGCCGGTCTCCGCCACGATCCGGCGCTTGCCCGAGCGGCTGGCGAGGAGCGCCTGGCCGAGCGTGTTGTTGATTTTATGGGCCCCGGTGTGGCAGAGGTCCTCCCGCTTCAGGTAGATGGTCCCCCGGCCGTAACGCGCCGTGAGGTTGTCGGCCCGGTAGAGTGGCGTGGGACGTCCCGCGAAATCCCTCAGTAGCCGCCGGAGCGTATCGGCGAAATCGGGATCGTCGGCGGCTTCCCGGTACGCACGCTCGAGCTCGGTGAGCGGGGCGATAAGGGTTTCGGGGACATATCTCCCCCCGAACTCCCCGAAACGGCCGGCTGCGTCAGGGTAGGGGTACGGGTCGGCACGGGTCATCGGTGCGCCTCCTCGGATTGTGGGGCGCCAAGAAAAGTTCGTCCCAGCGCCGGGGCGATCGCGCTGATCCGCCGGATGAGTTCCCCGAGCCTGGCGGGTTTGAGCGACTGGTATCCGTCGGAGAGCGCCGACGCGGGGTCCGCGTGCGTCTCGATCATCAGGCCGTCGGCCCCCGCCGCCACGGCGGCGAGCGCCATGTCGGACACGAGCTCCCACGCCCCCGTGCCATGGCTCGGGTCGACGATGATCGGCAGGTGCGAGGCTTTTCTGACCACCGGGACGGCGTTCAGGTCGAGCGTAAACCGGGTGGCCGGTTCAAAGGTCCGGATCCCCCGCTCGCACAGGATGACCTCGTAGTTTCCGGCGGCGACGATGTATTCCGCCGCCATCAGGAACTCCTCGATGGTCGACGACATCCCCCGCTTGAGGAGGACCGGTTTACCGGCCCTGCCGACAGCCTCGAGCAGCGGGTAATTCTGCATGTTTCGTGCGCCGATCTGAACGATGTCGGCGACCGTCGAAACGTCGTCCACCGTCGCGGGCTCCATCACCTCGGTGACGATCCGCATCCCGGTCAGCGCACGTGCCTCCGCGAGGTATTCGAGCGCCGCCCCCTTGAGGCCCCTGAACGCGTAGGGTGATGTGCGCGGTTTGAAGGCGCCGCCCCGGAGGAACGTGACCCCGAGTTCGCTCAGCGTCCCGGCGATCCCGACAATCTGGTCGCGGCTCTCGACCGAACAGGGGCCGGCGATCAACGCGATTTCGTTGCCGCCGATCGCCCGGTCGCCGAACGGGATGACGGTATTTTCCCGCTTGACCTCCCGGCTGACAAGTTTGTACGGCTTCGAGACCGCAATCGCCTCGACGACGCCGGGAAGGTTGAGGAACAGGTCGGGATCGAGTTTCGAATGGTTGCCGGTGATGCCGATCGCGATCCGGCGCTCGCCGGGAATTTCGTGGGGAACGAAACCGAGGTCCCTGATCTTCCGGGCGACGGCGTCCACGCGGTTCCGGCCCGCGTCGAGATTCATGATGATGAGCATACGCGCCTTTCAGTTGATGGTGGCTGATCTGATGTTTCCACAGAAATTCCTGACGAGGACCGGGTCCTTGATTCCCGGTCGCGCTTCCGTCCCGCTGCCGACGTCCACGGCGTAAGGGCGGACCCGCCCGGCAATCTCGACGACGTTCGACGGGGTGAGGCCCCCCGCCAGAAACAGTTTTCGGGAGCGGGAGAGGGTAGTCGCGAATTCGAGGTCGGCCGGCGTACCCGATCCCCCGTAGACCCCCGGGCCCCCTCCGTCGACCATCGCGGCGAAGACGTCGTACGCGTCAGGGGAGGGGGATGGCACCCCCTCCGCAGGGGGCCTGAACACCTTGATCACCGGGAGGGTGATCAGGCGGCAGAGCCCGGGTGGTTCGTCGCCGCTCAGCTGGACGAGCCGGATACCGGACGCGGTCGCGGCCCCCGCCACCGCCGCCGCCGAGGGATTGACGAAGACCCCGACAGGGATGACATCCACCGGGAGACTCCTGATGATCGTTCCCGCCAGCCCGGGGGTGATGAACCTCTTGCTCATCGGGACAAAGATGAATCCGAGGTAATCAGCGCCGGCCCCGGCGCACACGAGTGCGTCGTCGAGGTTCGTGATGCCGCAGATTTTAATCCTGATGGAGTTCATCGATCATCGCCTCGAGGCATCGCCCCGGTTCCGGGTCCCGCATGAAGTATTCACCCATCAGCACGGCGTCGACTCCCGACCCCGCGACGCGCCGGACGTCCGCCGCCGACCGGAGTCCGCTTTCGCTCACGGTGACGACACCGCGGGGGAGGAGCTCTCCGATCCTCGGCGTGGTCTGGAGGTCGACGGAAAAATCGCCGAGGTCCCGGTTGTTGATCCCGACGAGGCGAACGACCGAGAAATCGATCATCTCCAGCTCTTCGGGGCGGTGCACCTCGACGAGGCACTCCATGCCCAGTTCGGCGGCCCTGCCGTGCAGGTCCCGGAGGCGGCCCGCGTCGAGGATCGAGGCGATCAGGAGGATCGCGTCGGCGCCGAGCGATTTAGCCTCCACCACCTGGATCTCCTCGATGACGAAATCCTTCCGCAGCACCGGGACGGGGGAGACGGCGCGCACGGCGGCCAGGTCCCCGGGGCTCCCGGAGAAGAAACGGACATCGGTCAGGACCGATACCGCAGAGGCGCCGTTCGACGCGTATGCCACCGCGAGGCCTGCGGGGTCATCCGTCCCCCTGATCATACCGGCGGACGGCGACGCCCGCTTGATCTCAGCGATCACCGCGGGGCGCCGGGCCCGGACAATGGCGTCGCGGAGCGACCGCACGGGGAGATGGAATCCGGGAAGGTCATCGAATCCGCCGCCAGGCCTGGCTCGGCGGAGCACCGCCGCTTCCTCGCGTTTTACCGCGACGATCCGGTCGAGGATGGTCATCGGGTCGTGTACTCCACCAGGCGCCGGAGCGCCACGAGGGCACTCCCCGCGTCGATCGACACGGCGCAGCGTTCGTACGCCTCAGCATGTGTCAACCCATCGCGGGCGACCATCAGCCCGAGCGAGGCGTTCATCAGGACGAAGTCCCTCGCCGGCCCGGGGGTCCCTGAAAGGACCTCGAGCGCGATCTGCGCGTTGCGCGCGGGCGAGCCGCCGGCGACGGCGCCGAGGCAGGGGGCGCGGACGAGCCCGAACGTTGACGGGTCGATGACGTATCGTCGTTCCTCCGTTGTCAGCCTGAACTCCCGGACCCGGGTCGGAGCCTGCGGGGACATCTCATCGAGCCCGTCGTCGGCGTTGAGGACCATGGCGGCGGCGGGACGCGTTTCCCGGAGGATCGAGGCGAGCGTGTCCGCGGCCGAGGAGTTGTACGCCCCGACCACCTGGCGGCGGACGCCGGCGGGGTTCGCGAGGGGGCCGAGGAGGTTGAAGCAGGTGCGGAACCCGAGGTCCGCGCGGGCGCGCGAGACGGTCTTCATCGCGGGATGGTAGATCGGGGCGAAGAGGAACCCGACGCCGGTTTCGTTGATGCACGCCTCCATCGTCTCCGGGGGAGCGTCGATCCTGACGCCGAGCTCGCGTAGAACGTCGGCGCTGCCGGAAGCGCTCGACACCGAGCGGTTTCCATGCTTGGCGACCGTCACTCCGGTTCCCGCGAGGACGAACGCGGCGACCGTGGAGACGTTGAAGGTCCCGAGGCCGTCGCCGCCCGTTCCGCACACGTCCACGGCATCGGGGTCGTCCAGGGTGACGCGGCGGGCGCGTTCCCGGAAGGCGTCGAGGAACCCGAGGAGTTCCTCCGTGCGGTCGCCCCTGACGCGGAGCGCGGCAAGATAGCCGCCGATCTGCGCGTCGGTCGCCGCGCCATCCATGATCTCCCCCATGGCCAGGGCCGCTTCGTCTCTCGAGAGGTGCGCACCTTCGACCGTCATGGCGATGCAGTATCTCAGCCCGGCAGTCACAGCGTCTCGAGCCAGTTGTTCACGATCGCCGCGCCCGCGGGAGTCAGGATCGATTCCGGGTGAAATTGAACTCCCCGCACCGGGTGGGAGGAGTGCCGGATGCCCATGATCGTCCCGTCCTCCGTTTCGGCGGTCACGCGGAGGGCCTCCGGAAGGTTCCACCGGGAAACGACGAGTGAGTGATACCGTCCTGCGCCAAACGGGCTCGCGACGCCGCGGAAGATATCGGTTCCGTCGTGCCGGACGGCCGAGGCGCGGCCGTGAACGCACTCCACGTGCCGGACGACCTCGGCGCCGTAGGCGACCCCGATCGCCTGGTGCCCGAGGCAGACGCCGAGGATCGGAATGGAAGATCCGAAACGCCGTATCAGCCCGAGCGTGACCCCCGCCTGTTCAGGACGCCCGGGGCCGGGGGAGAGGACGATCCCCCCGGGCGACGAGGCGGCCACGTCTTCGGACGTAACGGCATCGTTCCTCACGACCATGACCTCCCGTCCAGCCACTCCGATCATATGGGCAAGGTTATGGGTGAATGAGTCGTAGTTGTCTACCAGGAGAATCATCCGTCGACCTCATTCGCCGATCGCACCGCCTCGAACAGGGCCAGGAGTTTGTGGCGGAGCTCCTCGGTCTCCCTCAGGGGGTCGGAGGCTGAAACGATTCCCGCACCAGCCTGCAGGTGGAACTCCCCGCCGAACGCGAGCATCGTCCGGATCGCCAGGCAAAAATCCATATTCCCCGAACCGTCGAAATAGCCGACCGCGCCGGCGTAGAACCCCCTGCGGATCCGCTCCATCTCGTCGATGATCTCCATCGCGCGGATCTTCGGGGCGCCTGACACCGTCCCGGCCGGGAAGAGCGCCTTCAGCGCGTCGACGGGGCCCGTCCCGGGGAGCACCGTCCCGCTGACGCGGGATACGAGGTGCATCACGTGGGAAAACCGTTCAACCTGCATCAGCCGGTCGACGACAACCGAACCCTGCCGGCAGACCCGGGAGAGATCGTTCCTTCCCAGGTCGACAAGCATGACATGTTCCGAGCGTTCTTTCTCGTCGGCGAGCAGCTCCGCGGCGATCCTGTCGTCCTCCCCGGCCGTCCGCCCCCTCGGCCGGGTTCCCGCGATCGGCACATGCTCGAGGAGGCCGCCGTGCAACCTCGCCAGCGTCTCTGGCGAGGACCCGAGGAGCACAGTCCCGCCGAAATCCATGAAAAAATGGTAGGGGGAGGGGTTGAGCATTCTGAGAGCGCGGTACACCTGGAACGGATCCCCCTCGAACCCCACGCGCGCCCGTTCGGAGAGGACGACCTGGAATATATCGCCGGCCCTGATGTATTCCTTCACCCGTTCAACCTTCGCCGGGAAGGCGCTGAGGTCGAACCGGGCCTCCCCCGCGCAGTAGCCGCCGCCCGTTCTCCCTCCAGCGCCGATCCGGAGCGCTCCCCTCAGCCGTCCGAGCCGTTCCACGAGTTCTTCGTATAGGTCCCCGGGGGACCGTTCATCGAACGGATCGGCGTTGACGAACAATCGCACGCTGTGGGTCACGTGATCGAAGACGACCAGGGTGCCGAAGTACCCGAGGAGGCTGTCGGGCGCCCCGAGTTCGTCGGAGACGCTGCAGGGGATCCGCTCGATCGCGCGGACCTCGTCATACCCGATGAAGCCGACGAGCCCCGCCGCGAGGCGGGGAAGCTCGTCGCCGGGGTGGATGCGGATCGACCCCAGCAGCGTCGACGCGGCGTCGAAGATGTTCCCATCCGACGGCAGCCCCCCCGGCGTCGTTCCGCCGGAACGGCGCCGGAGTGTCGTGGTGTTACCGCGAGATTCCAGGATCGTCGTGGCGTCGAATCCGAGGAACGAATACCGCGCCAGGTGTTCCCCTCCTTCGACGCTTTCCAGGAGGAACGATCCGTTCGCGGCATCCGCGAGCGACAGGTACGCCCCCACTGGGGTGAGCATGTCCCCGGGGATCGTCGTCGAGACCGAAGCGACGAATCCCGCGCGGAGGCGTTCCAGAAATGTGTTTCGATCCGGCGTGATCATGGCCCTGAAAATAAAAAAACCCTTTCCGGGTTCCGGAAAGGGTTCGAGTGTAAACGCCTGGGACGGTCAGCGGTGCATTCGTGTCCTGCCGGAACGATCGGATCGATCCGCGTGCCACCAACCGCCGCAGCCGGGGTTGGAGGCCGTCCCGAATGTCTGGTACCGTTGCGTCATCGTCATAATTCAAGTATCTGGAATTGCCGCGAGATTGTCAAGGGTCCTGAAAAATATTTCCCGCGGCCCCGCAGGCCGTCAGGCGGCGTACACATGGTAGAGAATGAGG
The DNA here is from genome assembly GCA_964596065.1 of uncultured Chlorobiaceae bacterium. Classification (GTDB taxonomy): domain Bacteria; phylum Bacteroidota; class Ignavibacteria; order UBA10030; family SZUA-254; genus SZUA-254. Next base: position 63,648 of record CAZQSM010000001.1, read on the forward strand.
TAAATCATCACCCCGGTCACCGAAACGTAGAGCCAGACCGGATATGCCCATTGCACAACCCGTTTATGGGCCCCGAAGCGGGAACCGAGGGCGTGGTAGAGCGCGAACCCGACCAGCGGGACGTTGACCACGGCGAGGATCGTGTGGGAGAGCAGGAGGGCGAAATAGAGGGGCCGGGCGATGCCGGTACCGGGGAACGATGTCGAGCCGTGCAGGTAATGGTAGACGAGGTATGAAACGAGGAAGGCGACGGAAAAACCGACGGCGCGGAGCATGAAGGTCCGGTGCGCCTCCCGGTCGCCAGCCCTGATCTTCGATCGTCCGGCCAGGAGCATCGCCGCGGACGAGAGGTTCAGGAGGGCGTTCAGGGCGGGGAGGTATTCGGTCATCGCGCGGGATCCCCCGAGAGCGTCACCACCTGTTCCAGGAGGAGGTCCATCGCGTCCGTGCTGTCGCTGTCATAATATCCCCTGATCGACCCCTTCCGGTCGACGAGCACGAAGCGCGAGCTGTGGATGATGGCGTCCTCACCCTCCGCTTCGAGTCCCAGGCGAAAACCGTTTTGCGTCAGCTCATAGATCTGCTTCCGGTCGCCCGTCACAAACGTCCAGCGGCCGGGGATCGCACCGTACCGCTTTCCATATTCGGCCAGGACCTCGGGCGTGTCGGTCTCGGGGTCGACGGAGAAGGAAACGAACCGGACATCGGGATGGTCGCGGAGTTCCTCCTGGAGCCAGGCCATCCGCCCGCTCATCATGGGGCAGATGCCGGCGCACGAGGTGAAGATGAAATCGACCACCGACACCTTCCCCCTGAAGAGTGATTCGTCCACGGGCGATCCCGTCTCGTCCCTGAGCGCGAAGCCGGGTACGGGCCCGATTTCGGGGAGCGGGACGGCATCGCGGCCGACCCTGTCCAGGATTACCCAGACGGCGAGCAGGAGCAGCACGACAAGCGCAGGCGCGAGATACCGCCAGATTCCGCGGACGGTCCTACCCGTCACGACTTGGCCGTCCGCGCCGATATGGCCGAAAGGATGATCATCCCAATGGAAAATAACGAAATAATCAGGAGATTGAAAGGGAGGGGGAGAAATTCATCGGGGGCGTGCGGGGTACCGAGGTAAAGCGCCTGCCGGAACGCCGACATCCCGTAGTATATCGGGTTGAGCAGGATGACGGTTCCGATCCAGGGAGAGGCACCCCTGATCGGGAAGAGCGCCCCGGAGAGGAGCCAGAGGGGGAGCAGCACGAGGTTCATCACCGCGTGGAATCCCTGCGTCGTGTCCATCCTCCAGGCGATCAGGAACCCGAGACCCGCGAGCCCCGTCGCGAGGATGAAGAGCGAGGCGAGCGACGAGAGCAGACCCTGGACGCTCATCCCGATGCCGAGGAACGGGACGATCAGCAGGAGGAGCAGCGCCTGGAGCAGGGCGAGCGTGGCGGCGCCCAGGATCTTGCCGGTGGCGATGCTGATCCCGGGGACCGGCGCGACGAGGACCCCCTGGAGGAACCCGGAATGACGGTCCTCGATGATCGAGATCGACGCGAAGATCGCGGTGAAGAGCATCGTGAGGACGACCGTGCCGGGGAAGTAGAATTCCAGGTAGGAGATCCCGGGCTGTCCCACGGGATAGGAGAACGAATCGCCGAACCCGGAGCCGATGACGACCCAGAAAATGAGCGGCGAGCCGATGAACCCCGCGAGCCTCGCCGGCTGCCGGAGAAAATGGAGCATCTCGCGTTTCCAGAGTGTGACGATGGCGGGGGAGAGCCGTCCGTTCACGAGGGGCCCCCGTTCGAGGCGCGGAATCGGTGCCCGGTTTTTTTGACGTACACATCCCCGATCGACGGCCGGGACAGCTGGACGAGCTCCACCGACGCCCCGAACAGCCGCAGGAGTTCCGGCAGCAGGGTGGAGGCGTTGTCGCATTCGACCCTGATCGTGTCGTCCACCCTGTAGATCGGGAGAGCGTACCTCGAGACGAGCGAGTCGAGCAGCGCCCCGGGATCGCGCCCTTTCATCAGAATGAGTTCGGCGCCGACCTCCGAACGGAGCTCCGCCGGCGTTCCCCGCGCGACGATCGCGCCGTTGTCGAGGATCAGGAGGCCGTCGCAATCCTCCGCCTCCTCCAGGATATGCGTCGTGTAGACGATGGTAGTGCCGGCGTCGCGCTGGTACCCGCGCAGCAGGGAAAGGAAATCGAGCCTCGCGGTCGGATCGAGACCCGTCGTCGGTTCGTCCATCAGGAGGATCCTCGGCGAATGGAGCAGGGCCTTTGCGAGTTCGACGCGGCGCTGGAGGCCGCCCGAGAGCGTGCCCGCCTCGTCGTCCCGGCGGTCCGTCAGCGAAAGGCTCCGGAGAAGCTCGTCCGAGCGTCGGGAAATCACCGCTCCGGTGAGGCCGTAGAGACTGCCGTGGCAGGCGAGATTTTCACGCACCGTCAATTTCTTGTCGAGGGCGGGATTCTGGAAGACGACGCCGATCCCCGAACGGACCTCACGCAGGCCTCCCGCGGAGATGTCGGCGCCGAACATGGCGACGCGGCCCGGGGCGGGGAGCGACGCCGTTGAGAGAATGCGGAAGAGCGTGCTCTTGCCGCTGCCGTTCGGGCCGAGGACGCAGAAAAAATGGCCCGCGGGGATGTCGAAGGAAATGTCGCCGAGCGCGACCCTCTGCTCGCGGCCTTTTCCGGCGGGCGGGTACCGGTAGGAGAGGTCGCGGACGGAAACAGCGACGGCCGGGTCCGCGAATCCATCCCGGGGGGATTGGGCCGTGGAGTTCAGAACGAATCCGCGGCGATCACGAGGATCAGGATCGGGAGGTAGATGAGCGAGGCGAAGAACAACCTTCGCGCGAGGTGGTTCAACGCCTTCTGCTGCTCCTCGGAGGCCGGGGCCCTGACCTTCCCGCGGAACGACAGGGAGAGCCGGAGCATCACCGCCCCGAGCGCCACCGCCGCGGTCGACGAGGCCGGTCCCGTCACGCCGGAGAGGTAGAGGGGAACGGCGAGCAGGACGAGCCCCGCCGAATAGAACACCATCCGTCGCGCGGTCCTCACTCCGGCCGCGTCGCGGACGGTGAGGATGGCGTACCCCGCCCTGGCATAGTCCCTCCGGTACATCCATGCGAGCGAATAAAAGTGGGGCATCTGCCAGGCGAAGAGGACCAGGAACAGGAGGACCGCCTCGACGCCGACGTCGTTCCTCACGACGGTCCAGCCGATCACGGGCGGCAGGGCGCCGGGGATGCCGCCGATGAACGTCGCCGCGGGGGTGTAGCGCTTGAGCGGGGTGTAGAGGAAGAGGTAGGAGGCGGACGTGATGAACGCCGTCATCCCCGACAGCGGGTTGCCGGCGGTGAAGAGGAGGACGATGCCGACGACCGAGAGCAGGCCGCCCAGGACCAGCGCCTCGGACGGCGATACGCGCGCAGACGGGAGGGGGCGCCGCTCGGTCCGTTTCATCATCGAGTCCTCGACGCGTTCGATGTACTGGTTCAGCGCGCCGGCGCCGCCCCCGACCAGGAGGGTGCCCGCGAACACCACGAGGAACGGGCGCAGTTCGAGGCCGGCGGTCTGGGCCAGGAACGTTCCGAAGAGCGCCGTGATCACCGATAACCCGGTGAGCTCCGGCTTCATCAGGGTGATGTAGTCGGCCGCCCGCAGCGCGGCGCGGTCGATGGGACGGTCGAGGGTTTTTACGCCGGTCGTCACGCCGCGGCCCCGCCGAGCATGACCCCGCGGGTGACGCCGCCGGGCCGGGCCTCGCGGTAACAGGTCAACGCCGAGAGCGCGCAGAGGGCGAGGAGGAGGGCGCCGAGAGCGACGTGTGCGGTGGCGATCTCCACGCTCCTTCCGGTCAGCACGGTGAGGGCTCCCAGCGTCACCTGGGAGAGCGTCGCCGCGCCGATGGCCAAACCGAGCCTCCGCTGCCGTGAACCCCGCGGGAATCCCCAGAAGAAACGGTGCGCGCTCCAGAGCAGGACGATCCCGGAGACGATTCCCCAGTACCGGTGGGCCAGGTGGATCCAGATCTGCGAGGAGGTGATGGCGCCGTCGGCGGCGATCCGCACGTCGGTGTCGATGAGGAGGCGGTTGTAGCTTTCAAGCGACGCGGGCGACAGCGACGGAAAGATCTGGCCGTAGGCCAGCGGAAAATCGGGGATGGCGAGTCCCGATCCGGTATGGCGCATCACGGCCCCGAGGATCAGCTGAATCCAGACCATGGCCGAGGCCGCGACGGCCAGCCGTATGGGGGATCCCTCCGCCGGGGCGGCCGGAAGGCCGGTGCCGCTCCGTTCGATCCACCAGCGGGAGGTGAAGAACGCGATCGCGACGGTGAGCGTGAAGAACGTCTGTGCGAGCGTCGCGTGCGCCACCGAGATCGCGGTGGGAAGGAGGTAGAGTACGGTGATGCCCCCGAGGGCCCCCTGCACGATGACGGCGGCGAGTGCCGACGCGGCCAGCGTCCGGAGCGAACGGCGTTCATCCCGGCGCCAGATCCAGACGGTCAGGATCACGGTGAGCAACCCGACGATGCTCGCGATCATCCTGTGCGAGTGCTCGTAGAAGATGCCGCCCACCATCCCGTCGAGGGGATAGGCGAACATGAAATGACCGTAGGTTTCGGGCCAGTCGGGTACGGAGAGCCCCGAGCCTGTCGAGGTCACGAGGCCGCCGGCGACGATCAGGAAGAAGGTGGACACCGCGGTGAACAGGGCGAAGCGGTGCAGCCCCGGCCGGTACTTCATCGGACGGCGTCCCCTTCGGCGGATTCCCCGTCGAGCGACGCCTGCCCATCGGAGATTCCGAATTGCTCCCTGAGCGCCGCCTGCTGCTCTTCGAACCAGGCCTCGTACGCCTCGGGCGTAAGGACGTCGATATAACCCCTCATCCGGTAATGTCCGAGCCCGCAGAGCTGGGCGCAGGCGATCTCCGTGGGGGAGGCCGGGGCGACGGAGATCGCGTGCCTGCCGGCCGCGGCGGCGGCGCTGATCACCTCTTCGGTCAGGTAATCGCCCGGGGAGGCGATCGCCGAGCCATCGGACGCCGTGAGCGTTTCGTGAACGATCCAGGGGTCGATCGCGGACCGTCGACGGGCGCTGACCTTCGTGACGCCGGCGTTGACCAGCGTGGTCACGGCATCGGTCGAAAGGGTCTCGTGTCCGGGAAGAATTTCATTGCCCGACGCGTCCACGACGGCGTCGGAGACGATATAGCCGTCGAGTTTGGCCGCTGTCCTGGCGCGAACCGTCGTGATGCCCGATTCGACCAGGAGCGCGACGTTGTCCGCGGAGAGGTCGTCGCCCGCGGAGAGGATCGTCTCGCCCTGCGCGTCGGCCGCATCGGCGGTGAGGAGGTATCCTCCCCGCGCCGAGCCCGCGACGATCTGGATCTCCTCGATGGCCGGCAGGTCGATGGCCGCCGCGGTCGAGAGCGCCCCGTCGATGGAAAACTCTGAGGACATCTCCTCCCGGATCTGCGCGCTGGTTTTCGTCGGCAGGAACCACACAGGGATGCTCAGGCCGGGTATCGCGTCCTGCTTCACCCGGTAGGCCGTCAGGTTGAGGCTGTGAATGACGTCCTTCGACGTGAGGTGGATCAGGACGGGCTTCCCGGTCGGAAGGGTGAGCTGGTTGATCGTGGCGATGTCGTCCTTCGCGGCGGGGTCGTTCCGGTCGAGGCCGAGCGGATTGTCCGTCCCGACGAGCGAGAGGGAGGTCTTCCCGAACACGCCGTCGGTCCCCGGATAATGGACGTTCCATGCGAACTGCTCCGCCACGATCCGAACGACCGTGGAGCGCTCCTCGGAGGGAAACGCGTCGACGCGTTCGGCCCAGATCGGGATCGAAAACACCACGAGGAGGATGGCTTCGACGACGATGACGCCGGCCTCGATGTAGGTGGAGAAATGACTCTGGACCCCCTTGTAGCTCGCTCTCTTCTGTTTCGAACTCCTGAACCTGACAAGGATGATCGTGAAGTAGATCCCCCAACCCACGAACAGGGCGAACATGATCCAGTGGATCAGGCCGATCAGGTGGTCGATTTGCGGTCCATGCGCCGACCCGTCGGGGGGGAGGCCGAGAAAATTTTCCATTAGACTGCTCCTTTTTCGATGGTGGTGGCGGCCGGGGACGACGCCGCGGTCCCCTCGTGATACGACCTGGCCCGCCTGCCGAGGGAGACGAAGAGGGCGACAAACCCGGTGAGGACGAATCCGACGATGCCGATCATCGCCAGTATCGCCTTGTTCATCCCGTCGATCATCGGGCCCTCCGCCTGGCCGTAGCAGGTCGGGCAGGCCTGCGAGGTCGCGGCCGCGCCGACGAGGCAGAGCGCGCAGACGATGGCCAGTTTCCTTCCGCTCATCGCGTCCGCGGTCCCGCGAGTGTCCGTGTCCGGCGATAGAACCGGACGCCGTAGATGGCCATCCCGATGGCCGCGGAGAGTGAGAGGAGGGCGGACGCGGCGCTGATGAATCCGCCCTCGTCGAGGAACCGGGAGCCGAGCCAGGCCGCGAACCCGACCGCGAGCGCGGCCGAGCAGGAGACGAACAGGATGTGAAAAAATCTAAGGGACATGTTTATAGATGATCGGATCCGAGGCGGCGAAGAGCGGCAACCACATCAGGACCGCGAAAAAGATGGCGGTCAGGATGAGCGACGCGTAGATCACCTTCTTCTCGGATATGAGGTGCATGAAATAGGATGCCACCAGTCCCGCCTTGACCGTGGCGACGACGAGCGCGACGATGATCGCCTCCCGGACCTCCAGGTGGAGGTAAGAGACGGCCACGGTGACCATCGTGAGGACGAGCAGCGCGGCGAAGACCGCGATGTACGTCCGGACGTGTTTCCTGATGTCGTGAGCGTGATCCATGCCGGTTTCCTTAGAGTAAATAGAGGACTGGAAAGAGGAATATCCACACCAGGTCGACAAAATGCCAGTAGAGCCCCGCGACTTCGACCCGGTTGGTGAACCGCTCGGGGTCGGTTTTCCACATCCTGCTCCCGGGACCCCAGAGATACCCGTTCACGATCATGCCGCCGATCACGTGGAGGCCGTGCAGCCCCGTGAGAGTGAAGTAGATCGCGTAAAATGTCCCGGTCGACGGGTAGAGATGGTGCTCGAACTTGGCCCCGTACTCGATCGCCTTGATGATGAGGAATCCGACGCCGAGGAGGAAGGTGAGCCCCATGTAGAGCCGGTATTTCGAAAACGATTGCATCTTGAGGGACGCCCACGACATCACCATCGTGATGCTCGAGCTGATCAGGACCACCGTGTTGAGCGTCGCCAGGGGGACGTTCAGGATCGAACTGCCGTGCGGCCACTCGGGCGCTCCGACCCTCAGGAGGATGTAGGAAGTGAAGAGCGCCCCGAACAGCATCACCTCGGAGGCGAGGAAGAGCCAGATCCCGAGTTTCGCGTTGTAGAGGCCGGTGTCGGGCCTGGAATCGGACGTATAGGGGATATCCATTGGCTCCTGCCTTACGATGAGTGATTTTGGGGCGTGAAGTCGGTCCCGGCGCCCGGGATGCTGTACTCGTAGGGGCCGCGGTGCACCACCGGGACCACCGCGAAATTCCCGTGCGCCACAGGGGGCGTGGGCGCCGCCGACCAGTCGAGCGTCGTCGCGTGCCAGTGGTTCTCGCCGGCGGCCTTGCCCGAGCGGAGGCTCAGGAAGAGATTGACGATGAAGACGACCTGGAAGAGCGCCATCGCCCAGGCCCCGACCGACATCCACTCGTTCAGGTAGAGCACGTCGAGCGCGTGCGCGTACTGGGTCCCGCCGTCGTAGAGCCGGCGCGACACGCCCGCGAGGCCCTGGATCAACATCGGGAAAAAGATGATGTTCATGCAGACGAACGAACCCCAGAAGTGGATCTTCCCGGCCCGCTCGTTCAGGACCCGGCCGGTCACCTTCGGGAACCAGTAATAGATGCCCGCGAAGAGCGCGAAAATCGTGCCCGGAGCCACGACGTAGTGGAAATGGCCGATGACGTAGAGCGTGTCGTGGAGCGCGATGTCCGACGAGGTGAGACCGAGTGGGAGGCCGGTGAGGCCCCCGATTCCGAACATCGGGAGGAACGCGAGCGCGAAGAGCATCGGCGTGTTGAACCGGATCGAACCGCCGTAGAGGCTCATCAGGAGGACCGAAAGGACGATCACCGAGGGTATGGAGATGATCATCGTCGTGGTCTGGAAGAAGGTGCTGATGGCCGTTCCCATGCCCGTCAGGAACATGTGGTGGGCCCAGACGATGAACGACGTGAAGCCGAGGAAGATGACGGCGTAGACGAGCGATTTGTATCCCCAGAGCGGTTTCCGGGTGTTGTTGGCGATGACTTCCGCCACGATGCCCATCGCGGGGAGGATCAGGACGTACACCTCCGGGTGGGCGAGGAACCAGAACAGGTGCTGCCAGAGGAGCGGGCTGCCGCCCCCGGTGTGCTGGAGGAGTTCGCCGCTGACCACGAGGCCTGAGGGCATGAAGAAACTGGTGCCCGCGAGTCTGTCCATCAGCTGCAGGACGCCGGCCGCCTCGAGTGGCGGGAACGCCAGCAGGAGCAGGAAGGAGGTGACGAACTGGGCCCAGACGAAAAACGGGAGCCGCATGAAGGTGAGTCCCTTCGCGCGCAGCTGGATGATGGTGACGATGAAGTTCACCGAGCCGAGGAGTGACGACGTGATCAGGAGGACCATGCCGAGGAGCCACACCGTCTGCCCCGTGGTGGCGATGTTCGAGAGGGGGGGATACGACGTCCAGCCGGAATTGGCAGCGCCTCCCGGGACGAAGAAGCCCGCGAGCATCACCACCCCGCCCCCGAAATAGACCCAGTAGCTCATCATGTTCAGTTTCGGAAACGCCATGTCGGGCGCTCCGATCTGAAGAGGCATGACGTAATTGCCGAACGCGCCCACGGCGAGGGGAACGACGCCGAGGAAGACCATGATCGTCCCGTGCATCGCGCCGAGCGAATTATAAAACTCGGGAAGCATGATACCGTCGGGCATCACCGCCTCGTCGGTCGCGAGCCAGTAGACCAGCCAGCCCATCAGCAGAAACGTCGTCCCGACGACCGCGTGGATCCCCGCCCGGAGGCGGGAGAACCCGAGGATGATCAGCCCGACGGCGCCGAACGGCAGCGCGAACCGGAGGGCCGGCATCGGCTGCTCGGGGTAGGCGAGCTGCCACCGCATCATCATCATGAGTGTGAAGCCGAACAGGAGGAAGATCAGCGACGTGAGCCCGTACTGGATGCCGATGACCTTGTGATCGATGGAGAAGACGTATTTCCGGAGGAAACTTCCCTCGTGGTGCCCTGCGCTGCCGTGGCCGCGGGCGGAGTGGTCCGCCGCGGCCCTCGAGTGGGGATCGCTCATGATCTGTCCTGGTAAGGTGACGGGATTGGCGTCGTGATATCGGGGAGGATTACTTTCCCTCGAAGCTGAAGTCGGCGCTCTTCGTCCCGGTCGCGGGGACGGAGACCTTCATCGTCCTGGTGCCGTATTTTTCGTGCCACGCTTCGATTTCGTAATCGCCGGCCGGCAGATCGGGGATCGTGAATGTGCCCGTCTCGCCGGACACGGCGTAGAAGGGATGGTCCATCACGCCGACGTAGGCGGCCATCCAGTTGTGGACTTCGCACTTGATCTTCACCATCACCTCGGGGCTCGAAAACGACTGCGTCATCTTCATCCCCTTTTTCGGCTGGGCGATGTTGAACTGCTTGCTGTTCTTCGGTAGGGCGTGGACGTTGTGCAGCGTCTCGTCACTGTTCGTAATTTCGATTTTCTGGTCCACCATCACGCCGAACACGTGGGGGGTGTACTGGCAGCCGCTCTGGTCGAATTTCGCCTTTTCCTTCGGGGCGGGATATTTTTTCTTCGCGAGGCCGCTCTTGACGTAGACGAAGACATTCGCCAGGGTGCCGTTGGGGTTGATCACCACCTGGTCGGAAACCACGTCCTTGCCGGCGTGCATTTTTTCGCATTTCTTGTCGGCCGTCATTTTGATTTTCACCGGGGCCGGCTTCGCGCCTTTGAAGGCGACTTTTCCTTCAATGGATCCGGCGAGGGCGGCGCCGGCGAACAGCGTGAGGGAGAGAATGAGTGCTGACGGGAACGAAACGTTCTTCATGATGGTGGATCTCCTGAAATGATGGAAGAAACCTGTTTTACCCAACTTCCGGGGTTGTCGCAACTGGATGACGGAAGCCGATAACGGCAGATCGAACAGCCTTTATAATATCAAATAAAATCGATTTTATCAACCCCGGGGTCACGTCATGGGCGAACGGGGCGGGAATCGGGATCCCGGACGTCCGACTGTTGCCAATTCCACATTTTTTCATTAGATTCCTCCCTCTTATATATAGCCACTCTGGATCCTTCACCTCTTACCAACATTATTTAACTCGGAGTCTTTGTGGAACTCAGTATCACTCTCGGCTGCAGCGTTTTCGCTCTCCTCTTCGCGCTCTATCTCTCACGATGGGTCCTCCGCCAGGATGACGGCACTCCGGCGATGCGGACGATCTCCGATGCCATCCGGGAGGGCGCCGAGGCGTTCCTTTCCAGGCAATACCGGACCATCCTGCTCCTCACCGTGCCGGTGGCCGCGGTCATCTACATCCTCTACGCGTTCATCAGGCCGGCGTCGCCCCACGACGCCGTTCCGGTGTCCGACCTCGCCCTCTACACGGCGGGGTCGTTCATCTTCGGCGCGATCTGCTCGGGCGTCGCTGGGTACGTCGGGATGTACGTCTCCATCCGGGCGAACATCAGGACAGCGTCGGCGGCCCGGACCAGCATCAACCGGGGCCTGCGCATCGCGCTGCGCGGAGGCGCTGTCTCGGGGCTGTTCGTCGTGGCGATGAGCCTCCTCGGCGTGGGGGGACTCTACCTCCTCCTCTCCAGGCTCGGGGTGACCGACCACGACATCCCGCTCCTGATCGTCGGCTACGGATTCGGCGCCAGCTTCGTCGCGCTCTTCGCCCAGCTCGGCGGGGGCATCTTCACCAAGGCGGCCGACGTCGGGGCCGACCTGGTGGGAAAGGTCGAAGCGGGTATCCCGGAAGACGATCCGCGCAACCCCGCGGTCATCGCCGACCTGGTGGGCGACAACGTCGGAGACTGCGCCGGGCGCGGTGCCGATCTCTTCGAGTCGACCGCCGCCGAAAACATCGGGGCGATGATCCTCGGCGCGACGCTCGCGGCGAACGCCCAATCCCAGATGGGGATCACCTTCGCCGGGGGGGTGGTAGGGGTAATGCTCTTCCCGCTCGTCGCGCGGGCGTTCGGGCTCCTCGCGTCGATCATCGGCGTGATGGTCGTGAAGACGACCGAGGACGGCGACCCGATGGAGGCGCTGAACAAGGGTTTCTACCTGACGACCGTCCTCGCGGCGATCGGGTTCGGCGTCGGCTGTTACTGGCTCCTCGACACCCCCCAGGCCCCGCAGGCCTGGTGGCATTTCTGGCTCTGCGGCCTCGTCGGGCTTGCGACAGCGATGGCATTCGTGTACATTACCCAGTATTACACCGAATACAAGTATCGTCCGGTGAAAGAGATCGCAGTCGCGTCACAAACGGGGCCGGCCACGAACATCATCGCGGGGTTCGCCGTTGCGCTTGAGTGTACGGCGCTTCCGGTGATGGTCATCTCCGCCGCCATCCTCAGTTCCTACCACATCGGGCTTTCGAGCGGCCTGCCGAACGCCGGGCTCTTCGGCACCGCCGTCGCGACGATGGGAATGCTCGGGACGGCGGCGTACATCCTCGCCATGGACACCTTCGGCCCGATCGCAGACAACGCGGGGGGCATCATCGAGATGAGCCAGCAGCCCGAGGAGATCAGGAAGAAGACCGACCGGCTCGACGCCGTCGGAAACACCACGAAGGCGCTGACGAAGGGATACGCGATCGGCAGCGCGGCCCTGGCGGCGTTCCTCCTCTTTTCAGCGTATCTTGACGAGGTCGAACACTACAATCCCGGATTCGACCGCGTCATCAACATCGCCGAGCCGGAAATCTTCGTCGGTGGACTGCTCGGGGCCATGCTCATCTTCCTCTTCGCGGCGCTCGCCATCAGGGCCGTCGGGAAGGCCGCGTACTACGTCATCAACGAGGTCCGCCGCCAGTTCAGGGAAAACCCCGGCATCCTCCAGGGCACCGTCAAACCCGACTACCGGCAGGCCGTGGATATCGTGACGGCCGGAGCCCTCAAGGAAATGGTCCTTCCGGGAATCCTCGTCATCGCGACCCCGATCGCGGTGGGCGTCATTTTCAAAATGTTCGGACTCGGCGCCCAGGCAGTGGCAGCCATGCTGATGGTCGGCACGATGGCCGGTATCCTGGTGGCCACGCTGCTCAATAACGGGGGCGGGGCATGGGACAACGCCAAGAAGTTCATCGAGACGGGCGAGTACGGCGGCAAGGGATCGGACACGCACAAGGCCGCCGTCGTCGGCGACACGGTGGGTGACCCGTTCAAGGACACGGCGGGGCCCTCCCTCCACGTCGTCATCAAGCTGCTCAGCACGATCACGCTCGTGCTCGCGCCGTTTTTTCTTTAGCACCATCGGGGGACGGGACGTCGCGGCCGTCATGGGACCGGGGCCGCGGATGGACCATCGATAAATCAACACCGTCCGGCGGGGAAGATCATCCCGTCCGTCCGGCCGCCGGTCCCTGATCACCCTCATATACGGTATGTTCTTATGAACCACATCATCACATTCCTCCGTCGGTTCGTCGTCACGCTGTCGGCGGCCGTCTGTAGTCTCGTCCTCGCGGCCGGGTGCCAGAAACCGGCGCCCCCCGAACCCTCTCCGGTCGAGCGCGGGAAATATCTGACCACGCTGATGGGCTGCGAGGATTGTCACTCCCCGAAGGTGATGGATCCGAAGCTCGGACCGGTCCCGGATACGACGAAAACGCTCTCGGGCCAGCCGGTCGACGCCCCGGTCCCCCAATGGACCCCGGCGGACATGATGACCCGGAACAACGTCGCCTCCACCAACATGCATTTCACCGCCTGGGCGGGCCCCTGGGGGGTCAGTTTCACGGCCAACCTCACGCCGGACAAGGAAACCGGGCTCGGCGAGTGGACGGAGGAATCGTTCATCCAGGCGATCAGGACGGGTAAGCATCAGGGTCAGCCGAACGGGAGGGAGATCCTTCCGCCGATGCCCTGGCCGATGATCCGGCAGGCTTCCGACGCCGACCTGAAGGCGATCTGGGCGTACCTCCGGTCTATTCCGGCGGTGAAAAATCAGGTCCCCCTCCCCGTGCCCCCGCCGGAGGCACCCGCGAACTGATGGCCCCGGGCAACTGGGCCTTCCTGGCGCTCCTGGCCGGGTCCGTGTCACTCGGCGGTTGCGGCAGGGGAGGCGATGCTTCCCCTGCCCCTGGCGCGGTCCCCGCCCGTGAGGCCGCGGCATCCGGTTCACCTTCCGCGGTCGCCGGAAGCTTCAGCGGCAGGGTGGTATACGACGGCCCGCGCCCGGCACGCCAGAAATTACTCGTGGTGAAGGACGTCGAGGTGTGCGGAAGGATCGACCACCGTGACGACCGGCTCGTGGTCGACGACCGTGGCGCCATCCGTTACGCCGTGGTTTCCGTCCGCGGCGTGGTCAAGAAGTCCAGCGCGTCAGCGGAAACGGGCGAATATCTCCTCGACCAGCGCGCCTGCGCCTACGAGCCGCACGTGATCATCGTGCCGGTCGGACGGCCTCTGCGGATCCATAACAGCGACGGGATCCTCCATAACGTCCATACCTACAGCACGCTCAACAGGCCGTTCAACCTCGCGCAGCCGAAGGGCCTCCGGATCCTCGAGAAGACGTTCGCCTTCCCGGAGCGGATCGGCGTACGGTGTGACGTGCACGGCTGGATGAGTTCCTGGGTCATCGTGGTGGAGGACGGCTATAACGCCGTGACCGATGAAACAGGCAGGTTCGACATCCAGGGCATACCGCCGGGACGCTACACCGCCGTCTGCTGGCAGGAACAGCTCGGTGAACTCTCCGCCGAAATCGTCGTCGAGGGGGACGGCCCCGCGTTCCACCATTTTACCTACCACGCTCCGCCGGACCCCGCGGGGCTTAACTGACCCTTTCCCCGGATTCGAGGCCGGCGGCGCGGTGCTGTACGGCTTCGGCGAGGTCCTCCGCCCTGATCGACGCCGAGCCGGAGAGGTCGGCGATCGTCCTTGCCACTTTCAGCACTCGGTTGTACGCGCGCGCTGAAAGCCCCAGCGCCGAGACGGCCGACCGCAGCAGTTCCGATCCCTCCCGGTCCGGCCGGCAATACTCCCTGATCGATGTTCCGTCCAGGTCCGCGTTGCAACGCGCCGGCCCCGCCGCGGCGAGCCGCCGCGTCTGGACCTCCCTCGCGCGGGCCACCCTGGTCCGGATGTCCGCCGAGGACTCGCCCCCGGAGTCGCCCGCCAGGTCCCCGTATTTCACCGCGGGCACGTCGACGAGGATGTCGATCCTGTCGAGCAGGGGACCTGAAACCCTGCTCCGGTATCCGCGGACCTGGGAGGGGGTGCAGCGGCAGGCGCAGGTGGGATCGTCGCGGCGGCCGCAGGGACACGGATTCATCGCGCACACGAGGAGGAACCTGGCGGGGAACTCCACGGAGAGCTTCGCCCGGGAGACGATGATGCTACCCGATTCCATCGGCTGGCGAAGGACCTCGAGGACGTTCCTGGCGAACTCCGGCAGTTCGTCGAGGAAAAGGACCCCATTGTGCGCGAGGGAGATCTCGCCGGGCCTCGGATGCGAACCGCCTCCCACGAGGGCGGTGTTGGAAATGGTATGGTGGGGGGCCCTGAACGGCCTCGTCGTGACAAGGGGGGTACCGGCCGGAAGCATCCCGGCAACCGAGTGGATTTTCGTCGTCTCCACCGCCTCCTCGAACGACATCCCGGGGAGGATCGACGGCATCCTCCGGGCCAGCATCGTTTTCCCGGAGCCCGGGGGCCCCACCATCAGGATATTATGTCCCCCGGCTGCCGCGATCTCCAGCCCCCGCCTGGCGTTCCCCTGCCCCCGGACGTCGGCGTAGTCGGGCGGGGAGTGGCCGATCGCCGTTTCCCCCGTGGAACCGAAGACCTGTCTGTAGGGCTCCGGGCGCTCTGTGCCCCGGAGGAACGCCATCGTCTGCGCCAGGTTCGCCATCGGGTAGACGTCGAGACCTCGGACGAGGCCCGCCTCGGCGGCGTTCTCCTCCGGCACGATGACCCCCCGGAGCGAGCGGTCCCGCGCTTCCAGGGCGACGGGGAGGACTCCCTTGACCTTCCGCAACCGGCCGTCGAGCGCCAGCTCCCCGAGCAGGAGATAATCGGCCGCGCCGCCCGCCGGCGGATCTCCCACGGCGGTCAGGATGCCCACGGCGATCGGCAGGTCGAGCGCCGAGCCCTCCTTGCGGATCTCCGCCGGGGCCAGGTTGACGGTGATGCGCCATGTCGGGAACCTGAATCCCGACGTCTTGATCGCCGCGTAGACCCGCTCCCGGCTCTCTCGCACGACGCTGTCCGGGAGGCCGACGACGTTGAACATGCTGATCGTTGCCGCGATGTGCGTCTCCACCCTGATGATCCTGGCGTGAATGCCCACCGTCGCGCCGCTCAGTACGGTGGAGTACATGATTTTTCCCGGGGGATCCACACCCCCAATCTCGGTCAATTTTATTCCCGGGGAAATGGGGAGATCACCCATTCGGGAGTCGCGGCCGGGATCTTTTTTGTGCGGGGGGGAATTGCTATATTCCCTGAAAATTCAAGACCCCTGACCACCATGATGCGACAGAAGACCGTTTCCGACCGCGGGCTGCTGCTCCTCCCGATCCTGACCGCACTCCTCGCCGCCGCCCCCGCTTCAATGGCGCAGCGCCTATCCTCCTCCGTCGATCCGTTCATCGGCACAGGGGGACACGGACATACGTTTCCCGGGGCCACCACGCCGTTCGGCCTCGTGCAATTGAGCCCGGATACGCGGTACGAGGGATGGGACGCCTGCGGGGGTTATCATTACTCCGACACGACGATACTCGGATTCAGCCACCTCCACCTGAGCGGGACGGGAATCGCCGATTACGGCGACATCCTGGTGACGCCAACCCTCCGCACGCTCGACTTTGCCCCGATGGCCGACGGGAAACCGTCGTACAGACACCGGTCGCCGTTCTCGCACGACGATGAAACGGCGTCGCCGGGATACTACAGCGTGCTCCTCGGGGACGGGGGGATCCGTGCGGAGCTGACTGCCACGCCGCGGTGCGGATTCCACCGGTACACGTTCCCGAAGTCCGATTCCGCCGCGATCATCCTCGACCTCCTGCACGGGCTCGGGCCGGACCGGGTGGTGGAATCGGCCATCCAGATCACCGGCAACAACGAAGTCACCGGCTACCGGCGGTCGTCGGGTTGGGCGAGCGACCAGCGGGTCTGGTTCGTCGCCGAATTCTCGAAGCCGTTCACCGGTTTCGGTACGGTGCGCAACGACACGATCCGCGCGGAATCACGCGCCGATACCGGGACGAACCTCCGCGCCTTCGTCACCTACCGGACGGGGCTTGTGGAGGAAGTCCTCGTCAGGGTCGGCATCTCGACGGTGAGCCTCGATGGCGCGAGGAAAAATCTGGCGGTCGAGATCCGCGACTGGGACTTCAACAAGGTGAGGGAAACGGCCGAACTCGTCTGGGAACGGGAACTAAGCAGGATCGTGGTGGAGGGAGGCGCGGCAAGGGACAAAACGATTTTTTACACAGCGCTCTACCACTCGATGATCGCGCCCAACATCGCCAACGATGTGGACGGGAATTACCGCGGGATGGACATGGCAGTCCATTCCGAAAAGGGCTTCACGATGTATTCGGTCTTTTCCCTCTGGGACACCTTTCGGGCGCTCCACCCGCTGCTGACGCTGCTCGACCCGGCCCGGACCTCGGACTTCATCCGCTCGATGCTTCGTAAATACGAAGAGGGAGGCGTTCTCCCGGTCTGGGAACTCGCCTCGAACGAGACGTGGACGATGATCGGCTACCATTCGGTGCCGGTCATCGCCGACGCCTATGCCAAGGGGGTCCGCGGATTCGATTCGTCGCTCGCGCTCGCGGCGATGAAACACTCCGCCGGACTCAACCGGTCCGGGCTCGACCGGTACCGGAACTACGGCTATGTCCCGGGGGACCAGGAGGGGGAGAGCGTTTCGAAGACGCTGGAGTACGCGTACGACGACTGGTGCATCTCCAGGTTCGCGGGCGCGCTCGGCGATGCCCAGTCGGCGGCCAAATTCGAGGAACGTTCCCAATATTACGTCAACCTCTTCGATCCGGCGACCCGATTCATGCGGCCTCGGATCAACGGGGGATGGGCCGAACCGTTCGACCCGAGGGCGGTGACGTTCCACTACACGGAAGCCAACCCGTGGCAATACACCTTCTTCGCGCCGCACGACATCGGGGGGCTCATCTCCCTCTTCGGCGGCGAGGCGCCGTTCATCGAAAAACTCGATTCGCTCTTCTACGGTTCCTCCGGGACGACGGGCCGGGACCAGGCGGACATCACCGGGATGATCGGGCAGTACGCGCAGGGGAACGAGCCGAGCCATCATTTCGCCTACCTCTACTCCCACGCGGGGGCGCCGTGGAAGACGCAGAAGATCGTCAGGACGATCATCGATTCGCTCTATACCGACCGGCCCGACGGACTCTGCGGCAACGACGATTGCGGCCAGATGTCCGCATGGTACGTCTTCAGCGCGCTCGGGTTCTACCCCGTAACGCCCGGGACACCGCTCTACACGACGGGGACACCCGTCTTCCCCCGGGCCAGGATCAATCTCCCGAACCGCAGGACGTTCGTCGTCGAGGCGCCGGGTGTCTCCTCCGCGAACCGCTACATCCAGTCGGCCGCGATCAACGGACGAAGCATCGGGGGAATGACGCTTCGGCACGACGTGATCGCCTCCGGCGGGGAGATCGTGTTCACGATGGGGCCGGGACCGAAGACGGACCTTCCCGGGGCGGGTGTCGTCTACTCCGAATACGAGCCGAAACGAAAAATCACCCCGGTCCCGTTTTTCACCACCCCGGTGAAGTCGTTCGTCGATTCGCTCACCCTCGGCATCGCCGGGTCCTCGCCCGGCGCGACGGTCTATTTCACGTCGGACGGCACCATCCCCAACTTTTCATCACCGGAATACAGCGGACCGCTGACGCTCGCGGGGACCACCTCCGTCCACGCGATCGCGGCGGCACCGGGGCGGTCGACGGGGGGACTGCTCTATGGCGAATTCGTGCGGCACGTGCCGCTCGGATCGGTGACGCTGAACGCCCGGTACAGCCCCCAATACACGGGCGGGGGGGACAGCGCGCTCGTCGACGGCCTGAGGGGGGCCGCGGATTTCCGGTTGGGCGCCTGGCAGGGATACGAGGAGGTGGACCTCGACATCGTGGTCGACCTGGGGAGCGTAAAAACGGTCGACGATGTTTCCCTCGGCGTCCTGCAGGACAACAATTCGTGGATCTTCTTCCCGACCTCCGTCGAAGTTTCGCTCTCGGAGGAAGGGTTGAATTACGCCGCGCCGGTGATCGTCAGGAACGACATTTCACCGCGCGAACCGGAGGCCCGGGTGAAGGATTTCAACGTCCACGTCGGCCCCGCGCGGGCCAGGTTCGTGAGGATCGTCGCGCGCAACATCGGCCGGTGTCCGGAATGGCACAAGGGCGCCGGCGGCAAGGCGTGGCTGTTCGCGGATGAAATCGTCGTAAGGACGCGTTGAACCGCAGGTCGTTCATCAGGAACGCCGGCGGGGCCGCCATCGCCGGCCTCGGGGCGTCCCTTCTCGCCTCCGACGCCGCGGCCGCCCGGGCGTTGTTCCGGGGAGACGCTCCCGCCCGGGTGGCGGTGTTGTTCGATCCGGGATTTCCGGGGGAGGAGGATTTCGGCCTGACGAGGGAACAGCTGGCGGCCGGCCTTTCACGGTTCTCCGCGGTGTTTCTCTCCGCCGCGGAGCTCGAGGCGGGGCTGCCCGGCGGCGGTTACGCGCTCCTCGTCAATCCCTACGGTTCGGCGTTCCCCGTCGGCTCATGGAGGGCGATCCGGAGCTTCCTGTCCCGGGGCGGGAGTCTCCTGAATCTCGGAGGTGTGCCGTTCGCTGTCCCGGTCAGGAGGGAGGGCGCCGCCTGGGTCCGCGAAGTCCGGCAGACCGCCTACCACAAACAGCTTGGGATCACGGCGTCGTTCGTCGTCCCGGTCGGGCCGGGCACGACGATCCGGGAAGTCGGCGCCGGGAGGGAGGGTCAGGGCGTGGCGGAACTGATACACCCCATCCGCGTGCACGAATGCAATTACCGTTTCACCTCCACGCGCGACTTTCCGCTCGAGGATGGAAGTTCCGGACAGCGCGACGCGACGATCACCGCGCTCGCCGGCGTCTTCACGGCAGCGGGCGACATGGTCGCCGTTCCCGTCGCGCTCGTCGAGCGGCGGCTGGGAGAATTCGCCGGTGGAAGGTGGGTCCTGGCGGCCTTCGGGGGAACGCTGATGGTCGGGGCGATCGACCGGCTGGCCCTGACAGCGATCGCGCCTTCCCGGACCGCCTCCATTCTTCCCTCGTTCGCCACCTACTACCCTGGAGAAACCCCCGCCCTCAGGGTCAGCGTCGTGGACGATCGCGAACCCGGTGCCCCGGACCCGGAGGGCGAATGGACGGTGACGATCACCGGCGACGGGGGCCGCTTCCGGTTCCGTACGCTGCTTGCCGGCGCCGATCTGAGGCGGGCCCTCACCTCCGTCTGGGTCATGCCGCGGGGCGAAGCGGGCCGGATGAAGCCCGGCTTCTACACGGTCGAGGGACGATTCACCCCCCGGCCGGACGGCGGCCGCCCGGCGGAAGAGCTCTCCTGCGTGAACGGTTTCTGGATCCATGACCCGGCCCTCTTGTCCGCCGGCGATCCCCTGACGGTCCGGGGTTCCCAGTTCTACCGGGACGGCAAACCCTACCCGGTCACCGGCACGAGTTACATGAGCGACGGCGTCCAGCGGAAATTCCTCTTCGAGCCGAATCCCCACCTCTGGGACAGGGATTTCCGGGAGATGAAGGCGGCGGGGATCAACATGGTCCGGACGGGGATCTGGACTGGATGGAAGAACGTGATGCTGGACGTCGGGAACGTGGCCGAATTCCCGCTGCGGGCGCTCGACGCGTTCATGCTCACGGCGAGGCACCACGACCTCCCCGTGATCTTCACGTTTTTCGCCTTCCTGCCCGAGGCGTGGGGCGGCGTAAACCCATATCTCGACCCGCGCTCGGTCGAGGCGCAGCAGCGGTTCGTCTCCGCGATCTCGTCACGTTACAGGAACGACCCGGGGGTGATCTGGGACCTGATCAATGAACCGTCGTTTTCCTCCCCCGACCATCTCTGGCTCTGCCGCCCGAACTACGACCGCCACGAAAGCGCCGCGTGGAGGGAATGGCTCCGCGGCCGGGCGTCCGGCGGCGGAACGGACGCAACCGGGCCGGCGGGGAACAATCGTGAACGGCACCGGCTGCTCGACGGGGAGGAGCCGGAGCTCCCGCCGATCGGGGATTTCCGCGACACGAACATCATCGGAGAACGAAAACCCCTCCGCGTCGGCGACTACCGGCTCTTCGCGCAGGAGATGTTCCGTCGATGGACACTCGCGATAGCCTCGGTCCTGAAGCCGGTGGCCGGAAGGAACCAGCTGCTGACCGTCGGTCAGGACGAAGGTGGGACATATGAACGCCCTGGCCCGCATTTCTTCGCCCCCGGCATAGACTTCACGTCGATGCACAACTGGTGGTTCAACGACGACCTCCTCTGGGACAGCGTCATCACCACGGTCGACGGGAAACCGAACCTGATCGGCGAGACGGGCGTGATGGTCTACGAGAAGGCGGACGGGAGCCCCCGGCGAAGCGAGGAGGACGCGCGTGACCTGCTCGAGCGGAAACTGGCCGTGACGTTTGCCGCCGGCGGGGCCGGGTTCATCAACTGGCTCTGGAACAGCAATCCCTACATGGATTCGGAAAACGAGGCGGGGATCGGCCTGAAGCGCGCCGACGGCAGCCTGAAGCCGGAATTCGACGTGGTCAGGCAATACGCCCGGTTCTTCTCCGCGCACTCCTCGTGGCTGGAGGATCCCGCTCCCGCGGACGCGGTGATGGTGATCCCCCATTCCAACATGTTCTCGACGTCGAATTTCGCCACTGAGGCGACGAGGAACTGCGTCCGGGCGATGGAATACCACTGCCGGATCGGGCTGCGCGCCGTTTCGGAATACACGGTCGGGATACTGGCGGTCCCACCCCGGCTCATCCTCTTCCCGTCCCCCTCCGTGATCGACCGGGACGCCTGGGAGACGCTCCTGACGCTCGTCCGCGGGGGGTCGACGCTCCTCGTCACCGGCCCGATCGACTACGACCCCTACCTGATGCCGGTCGCGAGGAGCGCCGCCCTGGGGATCGCGGGATCCACGACCGGCGTGGGAGCCGGGGAACATCTCCGGATCGGGGAGCGCGAATACCGGCTCGGCTTCAGGGGGGAGAAGATGCAGCGGATCGAAAAATTCGTTCCTTCCGGGGTTGGCGCTGCCGCCCCTTTCGTCGTACCGGCGGGGAAAGGCCGGGTGATCTGGTCCCCGCTGCCCGTCGAGGTTTCCGATTCTCTCGAGGCGACGGCCGCGCTGTACCTGTTCGCCGCGGACCGGGCGGGTCTTCCATCCGACCTCGACGGCGTCACCGACGACCCGTCGGTCCTGGTCCGGAGCGTCAGGTACAGTGACGCGCTGATGCTCGCGTTCATTTCGGAGGCGGCGGCTCCGAGGACGATCGCCGGGAACCTGCGGGGGAGCGGTGCGGGGTTTTCGATCACGGTCCCGGCCGGACGCACCGTGATGAACCTGTATCGCCGCCGCGAGGGGACCCTCATCGCCGCCCTCAACCCGTCGCTCGCCGACGCCTACTAAAAGGAGAAGTGATGAAACGAAGAACCTTCATCGGAGCTGCCGCGCTCCTCGGTTTGCCTGCCCGTTCCCTCGCCGGCAGGATGCTGGATCCGGGCGCCCGGACCCCGCGCGATCAGGGGGAGGGCGATGCCGGCGTCGTCGTCTCGACCTGGAATTTCGCGGGAGCTAGCGAAGCGGCCGGCGAAAGCCTCGACCGGGGAGCCAGCCCGCTCGACGCGGTCGAAGCGGGAATCAGGGTCGCCGAGGCGGACCCCTCGAATACGAGCGTCGGCATCGGCGGCTATCCCGACCGTGACGGACACCTGACGCTCGACGCGTCGATCATGGAGGGGAACGGACGCTGCGGCGCGGTCGTCTTCATGGAGGGGATCGACCACCCGATCTCGGTCGCCCGGCTTGTGATGGAACAATCGCCCCACGTCCTCCTCGCGGGCGACGGCGCCGCGCGGTTCGCGATGGAGCACGGGTTCGAGTCCAGGAAGAAACTCACCCCCGGCGCGAAACAGGCGTATCAGGATTGGCTGAAGGCTTCCGGTTACCGGCCGGCGCCGATAGGCCCGGAGAACCACGACACGATCGGCATGCTGGCGCTGAAAGGGGGGAAACTGGCGGGAGGTTGTTCGACGAGCGGGGCCGCCTGGAAGATGCACGGCAGGGTCGGCGACTCGCCCATCATCGGCGCCGGCCTGTTCGTCGATGACGCCGTCGGCGCCGCCACCTCGACGGGGTTGGGCGAAACGGTGATCCGGATCGCCGGCAGCGCTCTCGTGGTGGAGCTGATGCGGCAGGGACGGAGTCCGCGGGAAGCCTGCAGGGGTGCGGTGGAGCGGTTATACGAGAAACATCCGGAACTTCGGGCGGACACCGGGTTTCTCGCTGCGTTCCTCGCACTGCGGAAAGACGGCGAAGTCGGGGCTTATGGCTTCGGCCCGGGATTCGAGTATGCCCTGTTCAGGCGGGGGGTGAAAACCGTGGTGAAATCAGAATACCTCAAGGTGTAAACCCCGTACGTGGCATCTTGGCGTCGCAATTCGTATATTATCGCCGATTTTTTATCCCATTCTGCCACCACCAGGACCCCGGCGCCATGATCCCGATCCCCAGGTACCTCTCCCTGCCCGCATCGTCGCGATTGGGCCTTCTCCTCACAATCGTCCTGCTCCTCCTTCCCGGCCTCGGTGAGGCGCAGGGCCTGAAATATCCGGCGACGCTCAAATCCGGTCACGTCGACGAGTACTTCGGGACCACCGTCCCGGATCCTTACCGTTGGCTCGAGGACGACACGTCGGCCGCGACCGCCGCCTGGGTGAAGGCGCAGAATGAAGTCACGTTCGGATATCTCTCGAAGATTCCGTTCCGGCAGAAGATCAGGGACCGGCTGACCGCCATCTGGAACTACCCCAGGTACGGTTCGCCCTTCCGCGAAGGTGGGGCGTACTACTACTATAAAAACGACGGCCTCCAGAACCAGAGCGTGCTCTACCGGCAGGCGCACCCCGACTCGGCGGGTGAAGTCTTCATCGACCCCAACACCTTTTCCGAGGACGGCACCGTTTCACTCGGCAGCCTTGCGTTCTCCCGGGACGGGTCGAAGCTCGCCTACGGCATCTCCAGGAGCGGTTCCGACTGGGTGGACATCGTGGTGATGGACGCGGCAACGAAAACCGTCTCCGACACGCTCCGCTGGGTGAAGTTTTCAGGGATCTCCTGGTACGGCGACGGGTTCTTCTACAGCCGGTACGATGCCCCCGCGGACACCGCGAAAAAACTTTCCACCAAGAACGAATACCACAAAGTCTACTTCCACCGGGCCGGCACTCCCCAGGCGGCCGACGAACTCGTCTACGAGGATCCGACGCTCTCAGAGTATCTCTTCGGCGTCAGGGTGACCGAGGACCAGCGATTTGCCCTGCTCTCGGCCTCGAGGGGGAGTTCGCGGGGAAACGCGCTCTACTACAAGCGGCTCGGCGTGCCGGACGCCCCCTTTTCCCCCATCCTCGCCACCGTGGACGACCGGATCTGGGCGGTCGAGCACGTCGACGGCAAACTGATCCTTTTCACGAACCGGAACGCGCCGAACGGAAAACTGATCCTGTTCGATCCCGACAAACCCGCCGAGGCCGATTGGAAGACGATCGTCCCGGAAAAAACGGAGGTCCTTTCGGGCGTCACATCGTCCGGAGGAAAGCTGTTCCTCACCTACATCAGGGACGTGAGCCACAAGGTGTTCGTGCACGACTTCAACGGCGTACCCGAACGGGAAATCGTCCTGCCGGTGCTCGGGACGGTGGGCGGATTCGGCGGGAAAAGCGACGACCGGGAACTCTTCTTCACGGTGACGTCATTCACGTCCCCGTCCACGATCTACCGGTACGACGTCGCCTCCGGGGACTACCAGGTGTACCGGAAGACCGAGATCGACTTCGATCCCGACGCGTACGTCACCAAACAGGTCTTCTACGCGAGCAAGGACGGGACCCGCATCCCGATGTTCATCACCCACCGGAAGGGGATGAAGCTCGACGGTACGAACCCGACGCTGCTCTACGGATACGGCGGGTTCAACGTCAACCAGATGCCGTCGTTCAGCGTGACGAGGCTGGCGTTCCTCGAGCAGGGAGGGGTCTTCGCCCTGGCGAACCTGCGGGGGGGCGGGGAGTACGGAGAGAAATGGCACGAAGCGGGGATGAACCTGAACAAACAGAACGTCTTCGACGATTTCATCGCCGCGGCCGAGTACCTGATTGCGGAGCAATACACGTCGCCGGCGAAGCTCGCGATCCAGGGCGGGTCGAACGGCGGGCTCCTTGTCGGCGCCGTGGCGAACCAGCGCCCCGAACTTTTCAGGGTCGCCCTGCCCGCGGTCGGCGTGATGGACATGCTCCGGTTCCACAAGTTCACGATCGGGTGGGCGTGGGTCGCCGATTACGGATCGAGCGACGACTCTGTGCAGTTCAGGAACCTCCTGTCGTATTCGCCGCTCCACACGATCCCGGCCGGCGGCGTATATCCCGCGACGCTCGTGACCACCGCCGACCACGACGACAGGGTTGTGCCCGCGCATTCTTTTAAGTATATTTCAGCCCTGCAGGACCGGTATCACGGTCCGAATCCCGTTCTCATCCGGATCGAAACGAAGGCGGGGCACGGGGGCGGCAAACCCACATCCAAAATCATAGAGGAATACGCCGACATCTACGCCTTCACGTTTTTCAACATGGGCGTGACCCCGGTGTATCCGTGACGATCCGTTCCAGACGCCATCATCTCCATCGCAGACGAGTGATCATGAAAACCATCATATGCATCGGGTTGCTGATCGCGGCCCTTGTCCCGGGGTGCGCGACGAAAACCCCCGTCCCGGTCGTTCCGGAGTCCACGCTCGACCGTTACCTCTCCCAGTACGCGCCGTATGAAATGTCGTTCGACGCCTCAGCCTTCCCGGAGAAAGAGAAGCAGTTGTTGAGGAAACTGATCGAGGCCGCCCGGTACCTCGACACTGCCTACTGGATGCAGACATCGATTTACGGCCTCGGGCTGAGGGACAGCCTCGCGGCCCTGCCCGCGGATCCGCTCAGGACCAAACTCCTGACGCTCCTCAACCGGAACGCGGGGCCCTTCGACCTGCTCCGGCACGATTCAAGCTTCATCGGCACCGAACACCACTCCCCGGGACAGGAAATCTACCCGAAGGGGATGACCGCCGCGTCGTTCGACGCGTGGTACCTCACGCTCTCCGAAACCGAAGCGCAGGCGGCGATGTCGCCCTATTCGGTCATCAGGGAGGCGGGCGGGGGAACGTACAAGTCCGTCCCGTACCACGTCGAGTACGCCCGATGGGTCGGGCCGATGGCGCGCCTCCTCAACGAGGCGGCGGACCTGTCCGACAGCGAGTCGTTCGCCAGGTTCCTCCGGTTGAAGGCGAAGGCGCTCCAGGACGACCGCTACTTCGACGCCGACACAGCGTGGATCGAGCTGAGCGGCAACCGCTTCGACATCGTCTTCGGGCCGTTCGAGGTCTATTCGGACGGCATCAAGGGGGTGAAGGCCAAGTATGAGGCCAACATCGAGGTCGTCGACCAGGAGGAATCGCGGCGCCTCGATCTTTACAAGAAACACCTCAACGCGATGGAGCAGAACCTTCCCGTGCCGGCGGAGTACAAGTCGAAAATCGAAGGCCTCACGGCGCAGTTCGTGATCGTCACCGACGTGATCCGCGCGGGCGAATCGGCCGCCGGGTACCAGGCCGTCGCCGCGAACCTTCCCAACGATCCCGAGGTCCACCAGAAGAAGGGGTCGAAGAAAACATTCTGGAAGAACATGTTCCGCGCCCGGTTCAATACGATCATCAGGCCGGTCAGCAACCGCCTCGTCCATCCCGAGCAGCTGCAGTACCTCTCCGACGAGGGGTTCTTCCAATTCGTCCTGATGCACGAAATCAGCCACGCGCTCGGACCCCGCACCGTCAAGGTCGGGCCGAACGCGGGGATGCCGGTCAACAACGCCATCGGCCCGGAATATAACGCCCTCGAAGAGGCGAAGGCCGACATCGTCGGTCTCCATTCGCTGATCTACCTGATGGACAGGAAGATCATCGACCGGAAGCGGGAGAAGGAGTACTTCGTCTCCTACCTCGGATCGCTCTTCAGGTCTGTGCGGTTCGGGCTGGGGGAGGCGCACGGAAAGGCGGCGGCCATCTCCCTCAACTACCTCGTCGCCAACGGCGGGATCATCTATGAGGCGTCGACCAAACGCTGGAGCATCGATTTTCCCAATTTCCGCCAGGGCGTGGCGAAGCTCACCGCCGAACTGATCAGGCTCGAAGGCGACGGCGATCCGGTCAGGGTGAGGGAGTTCTTCGCGCGGTGGATCACGATGACCGATCCCTTGAGGGTGAGCCTCGCGGCGGTCGGGGACATCGCGATCGACGTCCTGCCGAAGTACTCGATCCGCTGGGAATGACGACATTCAAGACAAGGAGCAACCATTGAACATCGGAGTACCGAAGGAAATCGCGCCCGGCGAGACGAGGGTGGCGCTCACCCCGGCGGCCGTCAAAATGATGGTCCGTGACGGACACCAGGTCCTCGTCCAGGCCGGGGCAGGCTCGTCGGCGCTGATTCCCGACGCGGAATACACGCAGGCCGGGGCGAGGGTCGTGCGTAATGCCGAGGAGACATACGGCGGGGCGGAAATGATCGTCAAGGTGCGTAGTCCGCGGCAGCAGGACGGAATCGACGAGGCGGGGCTGGTCCCGAAGGAGGGGGTCTACGTCGGGTTCCTTTCACCGCTCGGCGCGAAGGAGACGGTGAAGCGGTTTCTCGAGCGGAAGATCACGAGCTTCTCCATGGAATACGTCCCGCGCATCACCAGGGCGCAGTCGATGGACGCGCTCAGTTCGATGGCAACCATCGCGGGCTACAAATCTGTCCTGATGGCCGCCGACAGGCTGCACAAGATCTTCCCCCTGATGATGACCGCCGCGGGGACCATTTCTCCCGCGACGGTGCTGGTCCTCGGCGCGGGGGTGGCCGGCCTCCAGGCGATCGCGACCGCGAAGCGCCTCGGGGCCAGGGTCGAGGCCTTCGATCCGCGCCCGGCAGTGATGGAACAGGTGAAAAGCCTCGGCGCAACGTTCGTGGAGATGGAGATGCCTGCCGACGCGGAAACCGCGGGCGGGTACGCGAAGGAGCTGTCCCCGGAGTTCATCAAAAAAGAGATGGAAGCGATCGGCTCGAGGCTCCCGAAGGCCGATGTCGTGATCACCACGGCCCAGGTGTTCGGGAAACAGGCCCCGCTCCTGGTCACCGAGGCGATGGTCAGGATGCTCAAGCCTGGTTCCGTCATCGTCGACCTCGCCGCCGAGCAGGGGGGCAACTGCGAGCTCACCCAGGCGGGAAAGGACGTCGAACACCACGGCGTCACGATCATCGGGGCGGTGAACGTCCCGGCGATGATCCCGGTCGATTCCAGCCAGATGTACGCGAAAAACCTCCTGAACCTCTTCCAGTATCTCTACAAGAAGGGAACCGACGGCCCGGACTTCTCCGACGACATCCCGAAGGGATGCTGCATCACCCGGGGCGGAGAGATCGTCAACGAGTCATTCAAGGCCGCGTACGCGGCCGGAGGGCGCTGATATGAGCGAAACATTGATGGTGTCCATTACGATCTTCACGCTCGCCACCTTCATCGGCATCGAGGTGATCTCCAAGGTGCCGCCGCTGCTCCACACGCCTCTGATGTCGGGGTCCAACGCCATCTCGGGCATCACGGTGGTCGGCTCGCTCATCGCGGCCGGCGAAGGGCACGGGGAACTGAGCGTCGTCCTCGGGATGATCGCGGTCATCTGCGCGACGATCAACGTCGTCGGCGGCTTCCTTGTCACCGACAGGATGCTGAAGATGTTCAAACGGGAACCAAAGGAAAAGTAAACCACCATGGACATTTTCACATCGTTCGCCTATCTCGTCGCGGCAGTCTTTTTCATCATCGGGCTGAAACTCCTCAGTTCCCCGCGCACGGCGAGGACGGGAAATTTCACCGGGGCGCTGGGGATGCTCATCGCCATCGTCGTCACCCTGCTCGACCGGTCGATCCTGGATTACACGTTCATCATCACGGGCCTGGTGGCCGGGAGCGCCATCGGCGCGATCCTGGCGTACAAGGTCGAAATGACCGCGATGCCCCAGATGGTCGGCCTCCTGAACGGGTTCGGCGGAGCGGCGTCGACGCTCGTCGCCTACGCCGAATACCTCAGGATGATGTCGGAGAGCTCCCCGCTGCAACCGGCCGGCACGCCGGACGTATGGGTGACGCTCTCCCTGAGCGTCCTGATCGGGACCATCACCTTCACGGGGAGCATGGTCGCCTTCGTCAAGCTCCAGGGACTGATGAAGAGCGCCCCCGTCCTCTACCGGATGCAGAAACAAACGAACGCGCTGATGCTGCTGGCGATGATCGCGTGCATCGTCGCCTTCGTCGCCGACCCGTTCCAGGCGTGGCCGCTGCTGGCCATCCTGGTGATCTCGGCGGTCCTGGGGATCACGAGCGTGATCCCGATCGGCGGCGCCGACATGCCGGTGGTCATCTCGCTGCTGAACTCCTACAGCGGCCTCGCCGCCGCGATGACCGGGTTCGTCATCAACAACAGCGTGCTGATCGTCAGCGGGACGCTCGTCGGGACGTCCGGGATCATCCTCACGCAGATCATGTGCAAGGCGATGAACCGCTCGATCCTGAATGTCCTCTTCGCCGGCGTCGGCGCGGACTACTCCGGCGGCGCCACCGAAACCGTCGAGCGGACCGTGGTCCGGTACACGCCCGACGACGCGGCCTTCATCCTCGAAAACGCCCAGTCGATCGTCATCGTCCCCGGATATGGCCTCGCCGTTGCGCAGGCCCAGCACGTCCTGCAGGAAATCGCCAACATCCTGACGACATCCGGCCGGAGCGTCCGGTACGCGATCCACCCCGTGGCCGGCAGGATGCCCGGGCACATGAACGTGCTCCTGGCGGAGGCGAACGTCCCGTACGACCACCTCTTCGAAATGGACCAGATCAACGACGACTTCCAGACCACCGACGTCGCGCTCGTCGTCGGGGCCAACGACGTCGTCAACCCGGCCGCGCGCTCAAAGAAGGAGAGCCCCCTCTACGGCATGCCGATCCTGAATGTCGACCAGGCCGCGACCGTCATGGTGCTCAAGCGGAGCCTCAATCCCGGTTTCGCGGGGGAGGACAACGACCTCTTCTACGACAAGAAAACGATGATGGTGTTCGGGGACGCGAAGGGGACGCTCACGAAACTTCTCCAGATCCTCAAGCAGTCGTAATCCGGCGCCGGGCCCGCCGCTCCGGAGTTCCCGCCGAGGCCCGCCCGGCGCGGCCCGGTACGGCCGTTTTTTGATTACCCCCCGAAATTCCGTATTATCATCCCCACGATGCCGAAAAAAATACACACGACCGACCAGCTCATCGATCGCATCCGCGGCCTCGCGCGGAACCTCTGGTGGTCCTGGAACCCCCGCGCCCAGCTCATCTTCGAGGAACTCTCGCCGCTCACCTGGGAGGAGACCAGGCACAATCCCGTGGCGGTGCTCTCACAGGTCTCGGAGATGGAACTCCGGGCGTACCTGAACGACAGGGACTTTCGCGGGATGGTGGTCCCGGTGCTCGAGGATTTCGACCGCTATATGGCCCGGAAGCCGTCGATTTCGCTCCCCCGCCGGTCCGGATCCTCCAGGCGCGGCGGTCCCGTCGCCTACTTCTGCGCCGAATTCGGACTGCACGAATGCCTCACATTTTATTCAGGAGGCCTCGGCATCCTCGCGGGGGACCATGTGAAATCGGCGAGCGACCTCGGGCTTCCGCTCGTCGCCATCGGGCTGTTCTACCGCCGCGGCTATTTCGAGCAGAAGATCGACGACGCCGGCCGGCAGGTCGAGGAATACCCGACCATCGACCCCGCCCTGATCCCCGTGCACTCGGTCAGGGACGCCTCCGGAAAACCCGTCGTCAGGAGCGTCACCATCGGCACGGAGGAGGTGTTTTTCGAAACATGGCGGGTGGACGTCGGGAAGTCCGTCGTCTACCTCCTCGACACCGATGTCCCGGAGAATTCGGAGCAGGCGAGGGGACTGACGTCGCTCGCCTACGGCGGCGACACGAACATGCGGATCCGCCAGGAGATCGTCCTCGGGATCGGAGGCGTACGGCTCCTGCGCGCCCTCGGAATCACGCCCGCGGTGTTCCACATGAACGAGGGCCACGCGGCGTTCCTCACCCTGGAACTGCTGCGCGAGGAGATGGAGCGCACCGGCGACATCGCCGTGTCCGAGGCCTCCGTCCGCTCGCGCTGCCTCTTCACGACGCACACACCCGTGCCCGCGGGACACGACCGGTTCCCCAGGGACCTGATGGAAAGCACGCTGAAATCGCAGTGCGACGCGATCGGGATCGACACCGACCGGCTGATGTCGTACGGGACCGCCGGGCCCGACGCCACCGGCCACGAATTCACGATGACCGTGCTGGGCCTGAAATTCTCCCGCGCGGCCAACGGCGTCAGCAAGAAACACGGGGAGATATCGGCGATCATGTGGAAAGACCTCTTCCCGCGCTCGACCGCGAAGAACCCCCCGATCGGCCATATCACGAACGGCATCCACATCCCGAGCTGGACGTCGCGCCGATCGTGGGAATTCTGGGAACGTCGGAACTCGCACAAGTGGAAGGACGAGGTCAGCCACCCCCGGTTCTGGGAGCATATCACCGACCCGAAGGTCGTCACCGACGAGGAACTCTGGTCGCTCCGGTACACGCTCCGCCGCGACCTGATCGAATTCGTCCGACGGCGGACCCAGCAGCACAGGGTCGTCGGCGGCCCGACGGGGAAGGAGGCGCTCTACAACCTCCTCTCGTACGACACGTTGACCGTCGGCTTCGCGAGGCGGTTCGCCCCGTACAAGCGGGCGCCGCTCCTCTTCTCGGACATCGGCAGGGCCGTCGAGCTGTTCAACAACCCGGCGAGGCCCATCCAGCTGATCTACGCCGGGAAGGCGCATCCGCGGGACGGGGGAGGGAAGGACTTCATCCGCCAGATCACCGATTTATGCGCCCATCCGACCTTCCACGGCAAGATCGTCTTCCTTGAAGATTACGACATCAACGTCGCGCGGTACCTCGTCTCGGGATGCGACATCTGGCTCAACACGCCCCGCCGCCCCCTCGAAGCAAGCGGCACCAGCGGACAGAAAATCGCCATCAACGGCGGACTCCACCTGAGCATCCTCGACGGGTGGTGGATCGAGGGATACAACCGCAGGAACGGCTGGGCCATCGGCGGGATCGACCCGATCCCCCGATCGAACGAGGAAGCCGACGCGGCGGACGCGGCGTCGCTCTACGACCTGCTGGGGAACGAGGTGATACCCCGCTTCTATTCCAGGGACACCACCGGGATCCCGAGAAAATGGATTGCGATGGTACGGAATTCGATGAGGACGCTGATCCCCGTCTTCAACACGCACAGGATGGTCACCGATTACGCCAGGAAATATTATTTCCCGGGGTAACCGGGGTCGGCATGGACTCACTCCGCCATCTGAAGCTTCTCCACGAGGCGTTGTCACACCCCCAGGATCAGGTCCGGACCCGGAGGTACGCGATACCGGGGCGATGGTTTCCCACCGGCCACCGGGCCTCCCCGGCATCCCGTGATCCGTTCGCACTGTACGCGTCGGTAACCGGCGCGGTCCTCAATGCCGATCCCGTTCCGCTCTGCGGCTCCGGCCAAACGGGGGGAGGGTGGTGCAGGGAAGCGGTCGTGTACAATATGCTGGTCAGGCTCACCTGTGCCTACGACCACGACGGCGACGGCGTCCTCGGCCTGCCAGTCAACGGCGACGGTTGGAGGGAGACCGGTTCCTTCCTGAAGGCGATCGCCATCCTTCCCTACATCCGGTCCCTCGGCGCGAACACGATCCATCTCCTCCCGGTGCAGCAGATCGGAATGGACGGCAGGAGGGGGACGCTGGGATCTCCGTACGCCGTGCGGGATCCCCTCGCGATCGACCCGTCGCTCGGGGAACCGAACACCGGCGTCCCGGCCATGACAGAGTTCGCCGCCTTCCTGGAAGCCGCACGGCATTCGGGCTTTCGCGTTATCGTCGAAATACCGTTAAGAACTCTCAGTAAAGACGCTGCCTGGGTTGAAGATAACCCGGAATGGTTCTATTGGATTCGATCCGACCGAAAATTCGCCCCGCCCAGGTTTGACCGTGAGGAGATAGCGGCTGCGACGCGGAAGATCGAGGCCGGGGACCGCGAGGGGTTGCCCCCCCCGTCAGCGGAATACCGGGGGATCTTCACGGCTCCGCCGCAGAGGGGTGCGGTGCGCCTGGATGGGGTCCGGTGGAGCGGCACTTTGCCGGACGGTCAAGGGGTCGTCGTCCCGGGCGCCTTCGCCGACTGGCCGCCCGACGACCACCAGCCGGTCTGGGACGACGTCACCTACCTGAAATTGTATCAGGACCCCCGGTTCAACTACCCGGCCTATAACACTGTGAGGATGTATGATTCAAGCCTTCTCCATGGAGATTCAGCAACAGCAACATTGTGGGAAAAACTGGGATCCGTCGTAGCGGCGTACGCGGGGATGACGGGGGTCGACGGGATCATGATCGACATGGCCCACGCGCTCCCGGAACCACTCGTACGCAGGCTCGTCGCCGGGGCGAGGGATATCAATCCCGGATTTTCCTTCTGGGCGGAGGATTTTTCGAGGACTCCCGGCCAGGTCAGTGTCGGATTCGACGCGGTCCTGGGGGGACAGTGGGCCTGCCAGCACAATCCGGTCGATTTTGCCTCGATGCTCGATTGGATCTCCGGGACACCCCAACTGCTCCCGCACCTCGCGACACCGGAGACGCACAACACCCCCAGGGCCGCCGGCAGGAAGTGGGGCGCACGCTACTCCCGATATGCCTGGACGATCAGTTGTTTCATCCCCGGCATCCCTTTCATCCATTCAGGTTTTGAGTTATACGAAATCCGGCCGGTCAATACAGGACTTGGCTTTACCCCCCGGGAGCTCGCCTCGTTTCCAACTGAAGAACTTCCTCTTTTCAGTCCTCACGCTCTCTCCTGGAGTCAGGCAGATGCGACGGTCGAGTGGGTGGCCCGTCCGCTCGGTATCAGGGCCCGATTCAACGATTGCATCCTCCCGGTCGTTGGGGCGGAATGCCGCATCGTCGACCCGGGCGACCGGCGCGTCCTCGCGTTCATCCGGTCGAACCGAAACTCGGGCCATTCCCTCCTGATTGTGGGCAACAGCGACCTGGAGCATCGTGTCGATTTCACCCTCCGGGGGGTCACTCCCCGGGGCGGGTCGTGGACCGACCTGCTCTCGGGAGAATCGATCGGGGGTTTCCCCGGCGGCGTCAACGGGGGCCTCGATCCCGGCCAGGTCTTCGTCTTCGAACTGACGGGGTCCTGACAGGAGGGCGCATGTGCGGACGGTTCACCATCACGACGGACAGGGTCGAATTCATCCTGAAGAAGTTCCACGCCATCCCTGCCACCGGTTTCAACGGGATCACGCCGCGGTACAACGCCTCCCCGGGGCAGCTTGTCCCCGCCATCGTCGCGAAGGAGGACGGGGTCCGATACCTCACCGACGTCCTCTGGGGCTTCGTCCCCCCCTGGGGGGAGGAGAAGGGGGAGGCGGGATACCAGATCAACATCCGCGACGATACGATCGCGCGCAACAAGTTCTTCCGGTCGCGCCTCCTCTCGGGCCGCTGCGTCCTCCTGGCGGACGGATTCTACGAGTGGCGGAAGCCGCCCGGCTTCGAGCACCTCCCACGCGGGAAGAGGCTCCCGAAGGGGGTACGGAAAGTTCCGCACAGGATCGTCCTCTCGGACCGCAAACCATTCGCCCTCGCCGGACTCTGGCGCACTGTCGACATCAATGCAAAGCACGTCCTGACCGCGGGGATCATTACCACGTCCCCCAACGCCCTGGTCGCGCCGATCCATGACCGGATGCCGGTGATCCTCGACGACCGCGATCTTTCGCTCTGGCTCGACCCCCGCTCCGACGACTTCGACGCGCTCCACAGCCTGCTCGACCCATATCCCGCCGGGGAGATGGAGGCCTATGCGGTTTCCGACGCGGTGAACAACAGCCGGAACGACGTCATCGCCTGTATCGCCCCGGCGGATGATCCGCCGGCTCCGCGGAAGCGTTGACCGCCGCGTCAGGCCACGCCACCACCGACTCCGGGGCGGCGACCCTCTCCGGCCGGCCGCCGCGACCGACCGTCGAACGCCTCCCGCCGGACCGGCGCCCATTCACCCCGTAGATCTCCGCGAGCTTCGCCCGGTCGTATCCGAACGGCGAAAGGAGGGTCTCCACCGCTTTCAATAAAAACTCGGTGTATTTTTCGATGTCGTACCCGTCCCAGTGCTGGTACGTGAGCAGGCTCTTGGCCTTCTGGGGATCGCGCCTGCCGCTCTGGTCCACGATGATGTAATCGATGACTTCGCCCGCCTTTACCGTCACGCCGAACGCCGCGAGTTCCCGCACCACCATCGCGCTCAGGTTGTTGGTGACATATTCGTCCGCCTCCTTCTGGACCCGACGGCGGAGCACGAGCTGTTTCGGGTCGGCGCGGCCTGCGCGCAGTTCGTTCAGGTAGAAACCAGCCTCGCGGATCAGTTCGGGGGCCCTGGCGGCGATCTCCCGGACGTCCTTCATCTCCGACATCAGTTCCAGCAGCCGCGCCTGCATCGTCTTGACGAACCAGGGGGTGTCCTTGCGGCGCACCTCGATTCCCCTGGTCTTCATCTCGCCGTGGGCGTACCACCCCGCGTACTTTCCGGACGTGGGGATGCCGGGGTCGGTCTTCGATGAAGGGAAGAGGAGCCAGGTGTACATCCCCTCGAACGAGACGGTGACGCCGACTTCGTCCCTGATCTCCTGGCAGAGCCTGAGGTACTCCTCCCGGGTCGCCCCCGGCTTTTTGAGCCAGAGGCAGTCGATGATGGCGTGCACCAGGTGAAAGCCGCCGGCCTCGGCGATTTCCTTCGCCCGCAGGAGCGCCTCGCGCGAATACGCGTTCACCGACTCGTGCGCCTCGATCCTCCCGAAGCGCGCGTTCTTGTACCCGAGGTAGCCGAAGCAGGTCACGAGCATCCACTTGAGCGCGTTCTGCCTCCGGTCATACTTCCGGTACTCGGCGAGGGTGGGGGCGTTCTTCCTGCGCATCTTGTAATACGCCCGCTTCTCGAGGACCGGTTTGAGCGTCGCCGGAACGATCCCTTTCCGCCGCTCGCAGATCGTGTATCCCAGCTCCGGCACCTTCCGGTTGTCGCAGCAGGGGCAGTTGATCGTCTCCGGGCTGATGTTGTGCAGTTCCATCAGGCTCGGGTACATGCTGGCGAAATCCAGCTCGGCGACCTCCTCGTGGTATCCCATCTCGGGCATGAAGACCAGACCGCCCCGGTCGCTCAGCAACAGCTCGTCGGCGCTCTTGAAATCCTCGCCCTCCTTCTTTTCGGCGGGGATCAGGATGTTGTTCCGGTACGCGTAGCTCATCTGCATGCTGGCGAGCCCCGTGCCGATGGCCGCCCGGGACTGCTTCTGCATCGGGAGCTGGGTGAGGCGCGCCAGTTCGATCACCCCCTCGATGTCCGATTCCCCCATGATGAAGCTGTTCTCCGAGTCCATATGCCAGCGGCCGGCCAGCATGAAGGCGGCGTCGCGGTGGATGATCTGGCCGTAGGTCCAGTAGCTGCGCTCCTTCGTGGTGAAGTACTCCCGCGACCGGTCCCGGTTCAGCAGGAGCGGCACGCGGTGGCGCAGCGAAGCGTTCTGGATGGTGGGGAGGAGGGTGGCGTCGCCCCACGCCGTCAGGATGATGTCGGGGTCGTACTCGTGCAGGTGCCAGTTGAACGACTCCAGGATCGACACGGCGTCTTCCCCCTCGAGCGCGTGGGTCGCGCCGTCGTAGTGCAGTTCGAGGTTCAGCGTCCGGAAGAACTTCGACGGGACGTCTGCCCCGCCGTTGGTGATCCGCAGGATCCTGAGGTCGGGGAGGGCGTAGTCCCGGGCGTCGAAGCTGTCGCGAACCCCGATGCGCTTCAGCGTCCCCGCGCCGTCGACGGTGAATTCGCAGCGCGCCAGGGGGAAGACCTGCCGGTCGTAGAGGTACATCTGCGCCACGGGGATGTTGCTGTTGTAGAACGCGAAATGGGGGAAGAACTTCTGCAGCGCCGAGACGCAGCGGTTGAACTGCAGGGGGTCCCGGACCGTGACCTCCTCCACCTGCCACGCCTGGCCGCTGAAGAGCTCCGTCTTCACCGCCGTCCCGAGCGTGACCGGCAGGCCGCGCACGAGCGCCGGGAGCCGGAGCGCGTCGCGCCGGTCGAGGCGGAGGTAGAACGAGGGGGCGAAGGGGTCGACATAACTGCGCGCGGCGCCGTTATCGTCGAGGAGCCAGACGGTCATCCCGCCTGCGACCGGATAGGCGTCGAAGAACCAGCCGTCAATCGTGGCCACCGGCGTCACCGGGCGCTTCGACCGTCCGCACGTACTGCGCGGTCTCGAGGTATTTGATCTTCTTGTACTGCTCGAGCAGCATGCTCATGAAGATCGATTCGAGCGGGAGTTCGCTCGCGATGAAGGCCCCGGCGGCCAGGTGGAGTTTCGGCGCGCGCCACATCTCGTCAAAGAGCTCCTGGTCTTCCTTCCGGAGGGCCCGCCGGAACTTGCTCCAGGCCTCCCTGTTCCGGTCGATGAGCAGCGTGAAGGTGTCGTTGTTGCGTCCCATGAGGGGTGCTCCGTTGCTGGTTCGGTGTCTGGTGCAGGTCCCGGTGCAGGTCCTGGTCGAGGTAAAAGTCCGCGCCGTCGTGCCCCAGCAGCAGCGCCTCGTCCGCGCCGCGCCGCACCAGGCCGAAGAGGTCCGGTTTTCCCGGCGGGGCCGCCCGGCCCACGTCCACGTCGGCGATCAGCACGTGCGCGCCCCCGCGCGCGAGCGCCGCGAAGGTCCGCATCACGCGGCCGAGGCTCTCCCGGCACTCGGAAGGCCTGACCTGCTCGTCGTAGTAGGTGTCGAGGAGGCCGGTCACGACGACCAGCGGGCAGGGGACGCGGGCCAGGAAACGGGGGAGCTTCGACGTGACGGCCTCCTCCGTCTGGAACGCCGTGAACGACCGGGTGACGTGGATCCGGGCCAGGGTTTCCTTCGGGGGGAGCCCGAGGAACGACGACAGCCGGGAAATGATATAGCTGTTGAAGCGCATCGATCCGTCGATGACGGCGACGGGGCGTTTCGAGGCGCAGGCGAACAGGAGGGCGGCCGTATAGACCGACGAGTGGCCGTGGAGCAGGTGGACCGCCCCCGGAAACCCCAGGAACCGGCCCGCGGCCGGGCCGAGGCCGGCAAGGGGCGTAAAACGGGAGGATTCCGTCTGTCCGAAATATACCGGCGAATGCATCGGGAGGAGTGTGATTTGTTCTCCCGGATGATACGACATATTTGTCGCATTGTCAATAGACGTACGATAAATTTGTCGTCGACAAAATGAGCGTAATTCGGGAAAAACGTGCCGTCGTGGGCGAAATGGAGCGGGAAGGGACGGTTCGGTGTGATGCGCGTCAACCGACGTAACGAAGCGAGCAGTTATTTTAATTTATTGAAAAAAAGATACACGACACCTTTGTATGGGTACCCAGCAGTTACTCCTCATCATCGTCGGGATCATCATCACGGCCATCGGCATCGCCGTGGGTATCCAGCTGTTCGGCGCCTCGAGCACGTCGTCCAACAGGGACGCGCTGATCAACGACATCAACAACCTCGCCGCCAACGCGAAGCAATACAGGACCAAGCTGCGGTCGATGGGCGGCGGGGGGGGGAGTTACGTCGGATATACCGTGCCGCCGAAGCTGGTGAGCAATGACGACGGGACGTTCAGCGCCGTGGTACAGGCGGCGAGCGTCGTGATCACCGGGACCTCCGCGCTCGGGTTCGGGACCGTGTCGGCCACCATCGACACCGCGGGAGCCGCGGGGAACTGGACCTACACGGGTCAGTTCCAGTAGCAGGTCCGCCGCGTCACCGGACCGGCCGCCGTTCCCTTGCCATCGACGGCCCGGTTTCGTACCTTGTGCGATGCCCGGGGATGACATTCAGACGCACCTGCTTCACGCCCGCCTCCTCCGTCCGTTCTCCGGGCCGATCCTGCTGCTGCTCCTCCTCCTCCTCCTGGTCCCGCAACCGTTCCGTCTCGGCGCGCAGGTCCTCCAGACCGACATCATCTCCGCCTACCGCGATTCTGATTCCTCGGCCTTCAACGCGCTGCTCCAGTTCAACCTGTCGCTGGAACAGCAGCTGAACACCGTCGTCAACCTCGGCGCCGGCGCCGACCTCCGGTGGCACGCAGGGGACGACGCGATCATCCTCGGTTCGAAGGCGAAGCGGACGTACGCCGGCGACCTGCGCGTGACGAATTCCGGCTACGCCCATCTCCGGTACCGGCGCGACCGCGCCGCCCGGACGGGCGCGGACCTCTTCACGCAGTACCAGTGGGACGGGCCCCGCGGTATGAGGAGCCGCACCCTCCTCGGCGCGAACCTGCGGCACGGCGTTCTGAGGGATTCGACGCGATCGCTCGACGTCGCGGCGGGTGTGATGTACGAACTGGAGCGTTGGGGGTATGACGGGGTCGCGGAGCGCGACCGGCCGGCCGACCAGTCGGCGGTGAGCGTCCGCCAGCCCAGGATCAACACGTATGTCAGGTACCAGTCGGGGCTGACGGCGGGCGTCAGCCTCCTCGTGATGAACTACGTCCAAACCCGGGTCGACGGCAGGTTCGACGAGCCGCGGATCGCGTCGTCGGCCCGGCTGATCGTCGACGTCACGGAGTCGGTCTCGCTCACCATCGCGTACAATTCGATCTACGATTTCGCCCCGGTGGTCCCCATCCGGCGCTTCTATTTCGACATCGCCAACGGCGTCGCGGTGCGGCTCTAGAGCCCGACACCCGGGACAGCCGTGCGGTCATTGTGCCGCCGCGGCGTCCAGGGCCTCGCAGAGGCGTTTCACCCCCTCACGGAACATCACCGGGTCCCCGCCGAGGCCGATCCTGAACCGGTCGCTCATCCCGAAAAACCTCCCCGGCGTGATCAGCGTCTGCCGATCCCTGAGCAGATCGTCGCAGAGCCGGTCGACTCCGCCCGCCGCCAATTTCGGGAACAACACCGTCCCGATGCCCGGATCGTAGCATTCGACGTCCGGTCGCGCCAGCAGGGTGGAGCGGGCGGTCGCGCGGTTTTCGTCAACGAGCGCCCGGGCTCGCGCCCGGATCCGTCGGAGGTTGGCGAACGCGACCACGCTCAGGCGCTCCGAGACGTGGGGAGGGATGCTCTCGAAGAGGTCCCGCAATCGCCAGATCGACGCCGCCAGTTCCGGGGAGG
Source organism: uncultured Chlorobiaceae bacterium (assembly GCA_964596065.1). Lineage (GTDB taxonomy): Bacteria > Bacteroidota > Ignavibacteria > UBA10030 > SZUA-254 > SZUA-254. The sequence goes on from CAZQSM010000001.1 coordinate 103,640, forward strand.
CCAGGACCCAGCCGCATCGGAGACCGCTCAGGCCGTACACCTTGGTGAGGCTGTTCGTCACGATGACGTTCCTCCCGACGTGGGCCGCGCTCCGGTTCTCCCGGTCGAACGCCGATTCGAGGTACGCCTCGTCGACGAGCAGCCAGGCGGCACGCCGGTCGCATTCCGCCGCGATCGTCGCGATGACGCGGTCGTCCACCGGCGCGCTCGTGGGATTGTGCAGGTTCGTCAGCGCCACCAGGCGCGTCTTCGGACCGATGCGCCGGCAGACATCGTCCGGGTCGACGGCGAAATCGCGTTCGGGGCGCCGGGGAAATCGGCGGAGGATCCCCCCCAGGTACGCTGCCGTGGAGCTGATCAGCTCATAGCCCGGCTCCTCGAGGAGGATTTCGTCCCCCGGCCGCAGCACGGCGGCCATCGCCAGGTGGTTCGCCTGCGACGTCCCGAGCGCTGCCACGACGCGGGAGGAGGGGACTCCGGTATGACGGGCGATGGCTTCCTGGAGCGGACCGTAGCCATAGAAACTCTCACCCGTGATTTCCAATTCCTCGAGGCGAACGGGGAGGTCGCGAAGGGGATAGTTCGCCACTCCGCTGGCTCCGATGTTGTACCGGGCGTGGATGTGGGTTTTCGCCCAGTGCATGTACTCTGACCGCATTGTTTGTCCGACGGTGGTCATGGTCCGGTATGGAATGGTGATCAGGGGGGATGTCGTCCGGAGGCGGCGCGGCGCCAGTAGTAGTAGACCGGGACCCCGGCAGCGAGGATCCCGAGGCCCGCGAGCGTATTGAGGGGGTAGGCATACGCCGTCGTGACGACGATCGCGCAGCAGACGGCGATGAACCCGACGGTCGTGTAGGGATGGCCCGGTACGCGGAAGCCGCAGGGTAGCCCGGCGTCGCGCTTCCGGAAGACGAAAAGGCAGGCCGCCGAGAGGCCGAAGAAGATGAAATCGTCCGAGACGACGTAACTGAGGATCTGTTCGTACGTACCCGACAGCGAGATCGCGATCGCCACGAACCCCTGGAGCAGGATGGCCGTCACCGGGACGCGGGTCTTCGGGTGGAGCGCCCCGACATTCCTGAAGAAGAGGCCGTCTTCCGCCATCGCGTAATAGACCCGCGGCGAGGTCAGGATCCCCTGGCTCAGGAACCCGAGCGTCGATATGGCGATACCGAGCGCGATGACCGTGGCGCCGGTTTCCCCCAGGACGATCCTCATCACCGTGGAGGCCGGGGCCGGCGAGGCGGCAAGGCCGTCGGCGCCGAGCACGATGAGCGACACGACATTGACCGCGAGATAGAGCACGATGACTCCCGTGACGCCCAGGATCAGGCCCCGCGGGAGGTTTTTCTCCGGGGAGCGGATCTCGCCGGCGATGAAACAGGCCGTCTGCCACCCCCCGAACGCGAACATGACGGGGACCATGGCTGCCCCGAACGAGGTCAGGAGGTCGAACGGGTCGGCCTCCCCAGTTCCGGCGACGGCGGCGAACCGGTTTTCGGGCGCCATCGCGAACCCCGAAACGACCAGGATGACGATCGCCCCGATCTTCAGGACCATCAGGGAACTCTGGAGCGTCCCCCCCATCCGAACCCCGAGGCAGTTGATGCCCGTCAGTATCGCGAGCGCCGCCGCCGCCAGGAACCATTCCCGTACCGGCATCCCGGTAAGTTCGATCGTGTAGCGCGCGAACGTCATCGCCACCGCGGCGAGTCCCCCCGACGTGGAAACGAGGAAGAGCCCCCACCCGAAGAGAAAACCGAGGAGGGGATGGAACGCCTCGCGGATATAGGCGTATTGACCGCCGACCGCGGGGCGCCTGGCGGCGAGTTCCGCGTAGATGAAGGCCCCGGTGAGCGCGATCGCCCCGCCGAACGTCCAGGCGCCGAGGATCAGCCAGGGGGTGTCGACGATCCGGGCGACGACGTGGGGGTTCATGAAGATACCCGAGCCGATGATGCCGCCCATGACGAGCATCGTGGCGTCGAACAGACCCAACCTGCGGGCGAAGCGTGGCTTTTCCATCCGTGGCGTGGAATATAAAGTTATTTTGTATCTTCCACCACTTTCACGTCGGTGCATCAACCAGGCAGGCCTATGCAAACTCCCGGAATCCGGGATCTCATCCCGATCATCATCCTGACCGCCGCAATGTTGACCCCCGCGGGCGCCGCACGACCATGGCAGGGTGGAGGCCAGGCGCTCGCCGATTCGGTCAGGGCGGAGTTCCTCCACTCATGGAACGCCTACAAACGGTACGCCTGGGGACACGACGCGCTGAAACCGTTGAGCAGGACGCCTCACGACTGGTACGGGGTCTCGCTCTGCATGACTCCCGTCGACGCGTTCGACACGATGGTGCTGATGGGCCTGAAAGAGGAGGCGAACGAGGCCAAACAGCTTATCTTCGACAGCCTGACGTTCGACCGCGACCTCGAGGTCCAGAGTTTCGAAATCACCATCCGGTTGCTTGGGGGACTCCTCTCGGCCTACCAGCTCGACGGCGACGCCAGGTTTCTCGGGCTCGCCGACGACCTCGGCGCCCGGCTGCTCCCGGTCTTCTCGTCAGCCACAGGGATGCCGTACCGGTACATCAACCTCCGCACCGGGGCGATCCGGGATTCGATCAACAACCCGGCGGAAATCGGGACCGCCCTGCTGGAGTTCGGGACGCTCGCGAAGCTGACGGGGAAGCGGGCATACTACGACAGGCCGAAACAGGCGCTCCGGTCGCTCTACGCCGCGCGATCGCCGATCGGTCTCGTGGGGACCTGGATCAACGTCGAAACGGGGGAGTGGACCAACACCGGCGCGCACATCGGCGGGGCGATCGATTCCTATTACGAATACCTCCTCAAGGCGTGGCTCCTCTTCGGCGACCGGGAATGCCTCGACATGTGGCAGACGCACATCGCCGCGATCAACACCCATCTCGCCGACACGACGGCCGGCGGCCTCTGGTACGGCAGGGCGGAGATGGCCACCGGCAACAGGACCGCCACGCGCTTCGGCGCGCTCGAATCGTTCTTCCCGGCCGTGCTCTGTCTCGCCGGCGACACCGTCCGGGCCGCCCGGCTCCAGGAATCGGTCTACCGGATGTGGAACCTCCACGGAATCGAACCGGAGCAGATCGATTACGTGACGATGAACGTCACGTCTCCCGGGTACCCGCTGAGGCCCGAGATCGTCGAATCGGCCTACTACCTCTACCGGACGACCGGAAACCAGCGCCACCGCGCCATGGGGGAGAAGATCCTTGCCGACCTGAAAAAGTATTGCAGGACCGAAGCCGGATACGCCCACCTCACCGACGTGACGACGAAGGAAAAGGGGGACGCGATGGAGAGCTTCTTCTTCGCCGAAACACTGAAATACCTTTACCTCCTCTTCGCGCCGCCTGAAACGCTCGACTTTGGCACAACCATTTTCATGACCGAGGCGCATCCAGTACGAAAAACGTGGGATTGATCCAGGAAGGCTCCCAAACTCCTTGCATAATCGGCGGGAAATGCATATATTTTGGCTGTAATTTCAACGAAGAACGCCGGATAGCGGGATGGAGCCCGTAGCTCAGGGGTAGAGCATCTGCCTTTTAAGCAGATGGCCGTTGGTTCAATTCCAACCGGGCTCACGGATTTTGCGCGAGTGGTGAAACTGGCAGACACACCATCTTGAGGGGGTGGCGCCCGAAAGGGCATGCGAGTTCAAGTCTCGCCTCGCGCACCATTTTCAGCGTTTCTTGACTTTTTCAAGAGAGAGACGTATCTTCCGGCCGGTACGGATATATGAGCATTCGACACATCATGCACCTGATCCTGGCGACTTTGCTGGTCGTTTCCGCGGGCATCGCGGACGTGATCCGGCAGGGGACGCTCCAGGCGACCAGCGACGGCGTCGCTGTCACCATCCGCTGGGTGTCCGACGATGAAAACGCGGTGGCCCTGTTCGAGATCGAGAGGCGCGGAGGCACCGACGGAGAATTCGCCCCCATCGGACACCTGGATCCGAAAGGCCCTTCCGTCTACGAATTCGTCGATAACTCCGCCTTCATGAAGGCCGGCTCGCTCTACCAGTACCGAATCAGGATCTCCTTCAGCGACGGCCGGGCGCCGTACTACACCAACCCGCTGACGATCTCCCATACCGTCTCCGGCGTCAGGCGCACCTGGGGCAGCATCAAGGCGATGTTCCGATAATCATCCGGCGTTCAGGCGGCGAAACCATTGGAGAGCGGGCGTTTTCGGTTCGCTCTTTTTTTTTATAGGCGGCACCGGTGAGTAAACCCATCATCCTGGCATCGGCCTCCCCGCGTCGCCGCCACCTCCTCCGCCAGATCGGCATGGCCTTCACGGTGGACGGGAGCAATGTCACCGAAGACGTCGACGACGGGACATCGCCGCAGGAGATCGTGGAGGAGCTTGCGTACCGCAAGGCGCTCGATGTGTCGCGGCGGCACCCGTCCGCCTACGTGATCGGGGCGGACACGATCGTCGTCCTCGACGGCGCTGTGCTCGGGAAACCGGCCGATCCCCCCGACGCGCTCAGGATGCTGCGGCTGCTCAGCGGCCGCACGCACCAGGTCTATACAGGGTTCTGCGTCATCGAGACTCCGGGCGGCCGGTCGTTCCGCGATCACGTCGTGACGGATGTGACGTTCCGGAGATTGTCGGAGGTGGAGATCGCGGAGTACGTCCTCGGCGGCTCGCCGATGGACAAGGCCGGCGCCTACGGCATCCAGGACGATCGCGGGGCGATCTTCATCGAGCGGATCGACGGGTGCTTTTATAACGTGGTCGGGTTTCCGCTCGCCAGGTTCCACCAGCGGTTTTCGGAATTCAGGAAGAGCTCACATGGATAAAAAGATACGCGTGCTGATCGCCAAAGTCGGGCTCGACGGCCACGACAGGGGAGCCAAGGTGATCGCGGCGGCGCTGCGCGACGCCGGAATGGAAGTGATCTACACGGGGCTGCGAAAAACCCCGGAGATGGTGGTCGAGGCCGCCCTCCAGGAGGACGTCGACGCGATCGGCGTCAGCCTCCTGAGCGGGGCGCATATGACCATCTTCCCCCGCATCCTGAAGCTGATGGTGGAGAAGGGGCTCAAGGACGTGCTCCTCTTCGGCGGGGGCATCATTCCCGAACCGGACATCGTCGCGCTGAAGAAGGCGGGCGTCGGCGCGCTCTTTACCCCGGGCGCCTCCACGCTCGACATCGCCGCCTATCTGAAGGACTGGGCCGGGCAACACCCTCGTAACTGACGCCCTACCGCGCCCTCAGCCGCCCCCCGTATCGAGCCAGATCGTCGGCTCGGGGGTGGACGCATCCTCGTCCCCTTCCTCCGACACGTCACCCCCCGAGGGTTCGACCTTTTTCGTGAGGACCAGGATGCCCCGGGGACTGAACCCGAACAGGTCCTCGGGCGAAAAGATCATCCTGAAATCGGCCGGGGTGAAAAAGGGCTCGAACTTCCTCGATAATTCTTCGAGCCGTTTCAGGTAGAAGGGAATGTTTTCATCTGGGGCCACCGGATCCCACTCGGACGAGAGCCGGCAATTGGCGAAATTCTGCCCTGAGGGGTCGTTTCCCGTAATGTAGAACGCGACCTTCTCACCTTTCCTCCACTCCCCCAGGACCCTCAACGCCGCCTCGTAGGGGGCCGATTTGTTCCGTTTTTCCTTCTTCACCGCCTCCTGATATTCTTCCGGCCCGTCCCTGAGAGTCTCCGTCCTCGAAAAGTCCTCGACCTGGAGCTTGTTCGAGGAGATGTCCCTGTGGAGATCCACGTATTCTCGATGGAGCCCTTCGATGTCCCCACGCAATATCGCTTCGATGCAATTCCTGACATACTTCCTCCCGAACCTCTCGATGCTGCGGGAGGTGAGGGATGACCCCTTCAACGTGATTTTTCCGTCGTACCCTTCGAGGGCGTAATTTTTCGGTTTGTAGCTGAGCATCTTCCGGTAGCGGCCATTCAGGGCGAGCGAAATCCCCTCCGGGAGCGTGGATGCGATGCTTTTGACGAACCTGGACTCCTGCTCTTCCGTCCGGATGTTCGGCGGGGGGACGAAAAAGACACCGTCGGTGTCGACCTCAACGACGGCGCCTTGTTTATCGACAATCGTCCGGATCAGTCCCCGGAGGAGTTCCTGGCCGCTTTTCGTGACCCGGTCGGCCGCGATGGTGTCGTTGAACAGGCCCCGGCCGTAACCGAGATATCCATAAAAAGAATTGATCAGAATCTTGAAAGAGGATTGAATGGCGTCGAGTTTGCCCTTCTCTGACAGGTCTTTGGCGGCCTTCATCTCCTTTTTCGCCTGAAGCCTCATCGTCGTCAATTCCCGGAGCAGCCCAGAAAATATACCGAGGGATTCGCTGTGGGGAGCGATCCCCTCGGTGAGCATCAGGGAGGGATAGAGCGATTCGACGTCGATGTCCAGGACGGGGCCGACGACACCGGTGAGGAACACGTCCGTGTACCCGCCGGATGTCGGCCTGGTCGGCTCGGGTGACGGGACCGAGACGCGACGGCGGATGTATTCCCTGAGGAGGATCGACTCGATCTTCGTGGCGGAACCGTTGCGCGCGGCCGTCCCGTAGTTGAACGGGGTGAGCCTGGTGAGGTAAAAATGCGGTGGGGAGAGGAAGTCGCTCAGCTGCCGCGTCTCGTCGACGTCGTCGAGTGCGTACTCGGCGAGGAGGTCGGGTTCGTGGTCCCAGTGCCACGATATTCGATCGGGGTTGATGTACACGCGGTTTTCCCTCGCAAAACCAAAGTGTTGCGCCGCCTGCTTCAGGCCGTAACTCTCGAGTTTGCGCTTCGAATGGTCGTAGTTCTGGAGGAGTAGCCAGGTATCGATAATGTGCCGTCCGGGGATGTCCAGGACCTGCACCTCCTGCGCCCGGTCTGTGCGCATCTGCCGCCCGTCGGTCGCCCTCATCCTGATCCCTTCACGGCCGAACTGCGGGTCCACCCCGTGAAGAGTGCAACGTCGCAGGATGTAGGGGAGGTCGAAGTTGTAGATGTTATGCCCCTCGATCACGTCGAAGTCCTTCTCCCGGATGACCGCGAAAAGCCTCCGGAGCATGTCGGGCTCGGAATGGGCGCGGCCGTCGAGGACCTCCCGGTATCCGCGGTTGTCCGAGAGGGCGATCAGGATGATCCGGTCCTCCGGCCTGGCGGGGTTGCTGAAACTCCGCGCCTGGGAGGAATATGTCTCGATGTCGAGCTGGAGGCGGTGAAGGTCGTCGAATTCCATCCCGCCGAAGAGCGTCATTCCGCTCTGAAGGAGGTACTGCGACACCGGATCGGTGCGCAGGAGGAGGGAGGGTACGTCCTGGAAGGAGCCGGCGCCGGCCTTGAGGCGGTCGTTGTGCCTCTCGATGACATGCCGCACGGCGTCCCACATCTCTGACCAGCGCTGGAAGGCCGCGAGAAAACGGTAGTAGTGGCCTCCGTCGAGCGTTTTCAGCCAGTGCTTTTTCCGGAAACCCTCGAGAAGCGTGGAGTCGGAGAGGTGGAAAAAGGGGAAGAATTCCTCGTCCCTCGCGACAACGCCGTCGGACGTCCGCTTGTAGAGGCGCATCCGGTCGTCCGCCACCGGATGCACCGCCAGGAGACCCGGTTCCGGATTATGCCCGTAGAGCAGCGATTGGTCGCTCATGCGTATCCGGCGCCGCGTTCAACCCGGTCATTTCTTCTCCATGAAGGGTTTGATCAGGTCGATCGGCACCGGGAACAGGATCGTGGAGTTCTTGTCGGCCGCGACCTCCGTCAGCGTCTGCAGGAACCTGAGCTGGAGCGCGATCGGGTTCTGGGCGATGACCGACGCCGCCTCGCCGAGTTTCTGGCTCGCCTGGAGTTCTCCTTCCGCGTGCACCACCTTCGCCCGCCGTTCCCGCTCGGCCTCCGCCTGGCGCGCCATCGCCCGCTGCATCTCGGGCGGAAGGTCGATCTGCTTCACCTCGACGTTCGAGACCTTGATGCCCCAGGGCTCGGTGTGCTCGTCGATGATGACCTGGAGCTGCTGGTTGATCTTGTCGCGCTGGGCGAGCAGGTCGTCGAGCTCCGACTGGCCGAGGATGCTCCTGAGGGTCGTCTGGGAGAGCTGCGACGTGGCGTACAGGTAGTTTTCGACGTCGACGATCGCCTTCGCCGCGTCGACGACCCTGAAGTAGACGACGGCGTTGACCTTGATCGAAACGTTGTCCTTGGTGATGACGTCCTGCGGCGGGATGTCGAGCACGACGGTCCTGAGGCTCACCTTGACGATTTTGTCGATGAGGGGGATGAGGAGAATGAGTCCCGGGCCTTTTTCGCCGATCAACCGGCCCAGGCGGAAGACTACCCCGCGTTCGTATTCCCTGAGGATCCGGATCGCGTTCGACAGGATGAGCAGCCCGAAGACCAGGATGACGATGAATAGCACGGACATTTGCTGCATGGGACCTCCGATGGTTAAGTATTCGACTTTTTCCGGACGATGAGGCGAAGGTTTTCGACGTTCTCGACGATGATCCGTTCCCCGCCGCGGATCTCCCCCCCGGAGCTCGCGGCGGACCAGATTTCGCCGTGCACCCGGACCTGCCCCGCCGGGTTGAGATCGCCGATGGCGCTCCCTTCCTCGCCCAGGAGCCCCTGGGAACCGGTGGTGGGCTTCCGACCCTGGGCCTTCAGCCCCATACCGACCAGGAAGAGAAAGAACAGCGTGGTGGCCACGACCGACGCGACGATGACCTCCCACGAGAGCGAGACGACATCGAGCAGCGAACCGGTTTCGAAGAGCATCACCGACCCCACCGTGAGCGACACCACGCCGCCGATCGCCAGCAGCCCGTGGCTCACGATCTTGATCTCGAGCAGGAAGAGCACCACGCTGAAGAGGATCAGTCCCACCCCGGCGTAGTTCAACGGCAGCGTGTGGAGGGCATAGAAGGCGATGATGAGCGAAATGACGCCGACGATGCCGGGAAAGATGGCCCCGGGGTTGTAGAGCTCGAACATCAGGCCGTAGATGCCGAGCATCATGAAGATGTAGGCGATGTTCGGGTCGCTGATGATGTCGAGGAAGTTCTGCTGAAACGATTTCGCGATGCTGACGATCTCCGCGCCGCCGGTCCGGAGGGTGTCACGGCGTTCGCCGACGGTGACTGCGCGCCCGTCGATCTCCCGGACCAGCGACGGGACGTCGGCGGCGACGACATCGATCACCCGCTGCTTCAACGCCTCGGCCTCGGTGATCGAGACGCTCCTGCGGACCGACTCCTCCGCCCACCCGACGTTCCGCTTCCGCTGTTCGCTGATCGACCGGATGAAGGCCGCGGCGTCGTTGGTCGCCTTCTCCGACATCACCGAATCCATCTGCTCCCCGATCAGGACCGGGTGCGCCGCGCCGATGTTCGTGCCGGGCGCCATCGCGGCAACGTGTCCTGCCAGGGTGATGAACACCCCCGCTGACGCCGCCTGGGCCCCGGATGGGGAGACGTAGACGATCACCGGGAGGGGGGCCCCGAGGATATCCGAGACGATGCTCCGCGTCGACTTGAGGAGGCCGCCGGGCGTATTGAGGCGGATGACCAGGGCGGCGGCTCCGGCGTCGCGGGCGTCGGAGATCGAGCGGCGGATGTAGTCCGCCGACGAGGGGTTGATGGCCGATTCCACGGTGATCACGTGGATCCGCCCGCCCGCCGTCGGGGTACCGACTCCGGCGGTGGCCAGGAGGAGGAGGGCAAACAGCGTTTTCATCGGGCCTCGTCGACCGATTGTGGGGAAGGGAACCGTCCGGAGCCGGTTCCCGCGTCGTGGCGGAAAGGGAGAGATTCGAACTCTCGGTACCCTTTCAGGTACACACGCTTTCCAGGCGTGCCAGTTAAACCGCTCCTGCACCTTTCCGGGGATGTTCGATCAGCCCCGGGTGGGGTGGAGCCGATGGAGAACGGGGAAATATACTTGATATCCGCCGCATTTCAAAAATCACCCGGGGACAAAAAAAACGCCCAGGTCGGGGGCGTGCCTGGGCGTCGTTGTAACCTGCCCGCGTCTATAGGGATAGCGCACGGACAGATATTGGGCTTACGATTGTGAAGCGTTCGCAGTGTACCGAAACGACGACTCACTGTCAAGGAACGAAATATTAAAATTCTTTAATAATATTTTTTATAATGGTCTAATGAATTTGAGGATGTCTCTAAGAAATTTATTTTATTAAGGTTGTCAGACCCTCAACCATCCCGGACAACCAGACGAGGCAGCCATATGCGCACACCATCGATACTCACCTTCGCCATCGTCCTCCTCGCCTTCCCGGGGGAGTGGCCATCTCCCGCGGTCGCACAGTCGGCCGTCGGTACCTACTCGATCGTGGCGAGGGACCCTGTCACTGGCGATTTCGGGGTGGCCGTCCAATCCAAATTCATGGCCGTCGGGGCGGTGGTCCCCTGGGCGAAAGCCGACGTCGGCGCGATCGCGACGCAGGCGCTGGCGAACACGTCGTTCGGTCCGGAAGGACTCCGGATGCTTGCCTTCGGCTGGACCGCCCAGGAGGTCCTCGACTCGCTGATCGCGGCCGATCCTGGCAGGGAGGATCGCCAGGTCGGCATCGTCGATCCGCAGGGCAACTCCCTCGCCTACACCGGCACGAGGTGCCAGGCGTACGCCGGTCACCGGCTGGGTCCGGGATACGCCGTCCAGGGAAACATCCTGGCGGGGCCCGCGGTCATTGACGGGATGGGGCTCGCGTACGAACGCACGCAGGGAGACCTGGCCGACAGGCTCCTGGCCGCGCTCGCCGCGGCGGAGAAGGCGGGCGGCGACAGCCGCGGCAGGCAATCGGCCGCACTGCTGATCGTCCGGGAAGGGGGAGGGTATGGGGGCCTGAACGACCGGATGGTCGACCTCCGCGTCGATGACCACCCCGACCCGGTCGGGGAACTCACCCGGCTCTATGCCCTCTGGAACGGCACATTTCTCCTGGAGATGCGGATGGCCTCCGTCGCCCGCTTCAAGGTGAACAAGCAGTTCGCAGCCGCCGCGGAGGAGACCCGACGCGTGGTCGACGCGTTGAACGCGCAACTGCGCGACCGTCCCGACGATCCCGAAGTGCTCAACCGCGTGGCGTGGATCCTCTCGACCAACGGTATCGCAAAGGAACGCGCGCTCGAGCTGGCCAAACGGGCTGCCACGCTCTCCCCGGGGGATCTGCGCATCATGGACACTCTCGCGGAATGCCATTTCCAGCTCGGTCAGGTTGACCGGGCGATCGCGATCGAATCCGAGCTCGTGGCGAAGGAACCCGCCAACGCGCACTACTGGAATCAGCTCCGGAAATTCAAGGGAACAAGATGAGGTGTGGAGGGTCCGGGGAGATTCCGGACCCCGGGGAGAACGGGGCCGCGACCGCGGACCTCCCTCGTCCGTGAATATATGCGTTGCATTTATCGGCAGAGTTCACTACCTTCTCTCTGTCAATTCGGCTCTGTTTCCCGGAGAGGTGGGTGAGTGGCTGAAACCAACGGTTTGCTAAACCGTCGTACGGGGTAAACCTGTACCGAGAGTTCAAATCTCTCCCTCTCCGCTGCAAGGCACGTCCTTCACAGATCTCGCGAGCATCTTCCCCTGAAGGGGATTTTTATTTTACTCCCAGGTATGACGGCTCAGTCCCATCCCCGCGTCCGCTTCGCCCCGAGCCCCACCGGGTTCCTCCACGTGGGGGGTCTCCGGACCGCGCTGTACAACTACTTATTCGCCAAAAAAGAGGCCGGCACATTCATCCTTCGCATCGAGGATACCGACCGGTCGCGATACGTCGAAGGCGCGGTGGACAACCTCATCGAGACGCTGAAATGGTCGGGACTCGATTACGACGAAGGCCCGGGGAAGGAAGGGGCCTGCGGCCCGTACACCCAGTCCGAACGGCTCGCGATCTACCGCGAACACGTCGAAGAACTGATCGCGAAACGACACGCCTACCATTGCTTCTGCGCTCCCGGGCGTCTCGACGAGATGCGCAAACAGCAGGAGAAGATGAAAATCGCCCCGAAGTACGACCGGCACTGCCTCAGGCTCGCGCCCGGGGACGCGGCCCGGCGTATCGCTGACGGCGTACCGGCCGTCGTCCGGATGAAGGTGCCTGAAAGCTCGAGCATCAGGATCGACGACATGATCAGGGGACGGGTGGAATTCCAGAGCGACCGCGTGGACGACCAGGTCCTGTTGAAATCGGACGGCTACCCGACGTACCACCTTGCCAACGTCGTCGACGACCGGCTGATGGGGATCACCCACGTGATCAGGGGGGAGGAGTGGCTCTCCAGCACCCCGAAACACGTTCTGCTCTACGGCTATTTCGGCTGGGACGCGCCGCAGTTCGCGCACCTTCCGCTCCTGCTCAACCCCGACCGGTCCAAACTGAGCAAGCGCCAGGGCGACGTGGCCGTCGAGGACTACCGCGCGGCCGGCTACCTCCCGGAGGCCCTCCTGAATTTCGTCGCGCTCCTGGGCTGGAACCCGGGCGACGACCGGGAGATTTTCAGTCTCGCGGAGCTCGTCCCGGAATTTTCGATGGCCCGCGTGGGGAAATCGGGCGCCATCTTCAATGTCGAAAAGCTGCAGTGGATCAACCAGCAGCACCTGCGCCGGCTCGATCCGTCGGCGATCGCGGAGAAGGTCAAACCGGTCCTCCGGAACGCGGGAATCGAATGGGGCGACGGGGCCTACCTCGAACGCGTCATCACGATGATGCGCGACCGGCTCAACTCCTTCAGCGATTTCAACTCCTTCGCGCGCTATTTTTTCGCCGACCCCGACACCTACGACGAGGCCGCCAGGAAGAAAAACTGGTCCGGCCAGTCGGGCGCCCACCTCACGGCGCTGATCGGGAGGCTGGAAGCCGACGGAGACTTCACGGAAGCCGGCCTCGAGACGTCGCTCAAGTCGGTCGCCGGCGGGTTCGGGGTGGGGGCGGGGAAGATCATCCACGCCGTGAGGCTCGCCCTGAGCGGGATGGCCATCGGGCCCGGCCTGTACGAATTGATGATGATCCTGGGGAAGGAAACCGTGCTCCGGCGCCTCCGGAGGGCTGTGGATTCCCTCGGATGAGCGCCCGGCGCATGGTTTGCCTTTCGTCGGGCAATCGGATATATTTTCAGGTTCCGCCATGCTGAAACCGGACGTCATCAGGATCCGCAACGCCGTCTTCTACGCCTATCACGGCGTCGCGAGCGACGAGCAGAACCTCGGCGGAAAATTTGAAATCGACGTGGAACTCAGCGCCGACCTGTCGTCCGCACTCGAGAACGACGACCTGAAACGGACGGTGGACTACGAAAAGGTCTACGGCCTGGTCCATTCGGTCGTCACCTCGAAAAAATATTTCCTGCTCGAGGCGCTCGCCAACACGATTGCCAAGGGCATCATGCGTTCCTGGCCCGTCGTCGATTCCGTCGTGGTGCGGGTCCGGAAACCCCATCCGCCGGTGAAAGGGGTGGTGGACTACGTGGAAGTCGAAATATCAGAACATCGCTGAGGCATGATGCACCGCGTGCACCTGGGTCTGGGGTCGAATGTCGGTTCACGGTGGGAACAGTTGTCCGCCGCCGTCGCCGCCGTCGGGCAGATCGCCCGGATCTGCGCGGTGTCCCCCGTCTATGAGACGGAGCCCGTCGGCATGGAGGGAGCGGACGATTTCCTGAACATGACGATGGAGATCGAAACCGTCGACGACCCGCCGCTGCTGATGGTGAAACTGAGGAAGATCGAGAAGGCCATGGGAAGAAAACCGTCGACGCACCATGGACCGCGGACCATCGACATCGACATCCTCCTTTACCGGGGGATGGCCTACGACGACGCCATCGTCCGCGTCCCGCATCCGCGAATGCACCTTCGCCGCTTCGTCCTCGGGCCGCTCAACGACATCGCCCCGACGGCCCTCCATCCCACGATGGAGAAAACCGTCGGCTGGCTGTTCCGGAACTGCCGCGACACGCACCGTGTCACCCACGCCGGTTCGCTCCCCGAATCCGCATACGCGATCCCGGCTGACAGATGACGAACCGACTGGAGGAGCTGATCGGGGGGTCGAACATCCGGCACATCGCCATCGAGGGGGTGATCGGATCGGGCAAGACGTCGCTGGCGAAAAAACTCGGGGAACTGCTTCCCGCGAAGCTCGTCCTCGAGCGGTTCGAGGAAAACCCTTTCCTGGAAAAATTCTACGACGACCCCGACCACCACGCGTTCCAGACGCAGATGTTCTTCCTGCTGAGCCGCTACAAGCAGCAGCAGGAGCTCCTCCAGGCGGACCTCTTCCACCGGTACCTGATCACCGATTACATCTTCGAGAAGGACAAGATTTTCGCGTACCTCAACCTCGGCGACGACGAGCTGAAACTCTACGAGACGCTGCTCGCGTCCATCGAACGGATGGTTCCCACTCCGGACCTGGTGGTCTACATCCAGGCGAGCGTGGAACGGCTTATGGCGAACATCAGGGGCCGGGGGAGGCCCGTGGAAAAAAACCTCTCGGAGGAATACATCCGCGACCTCAACGAGGCGTACAATTACTTCTTCTTCCGGTACAAGGCGGCCCCGCTCCTGATCGTGAACGCCACGCACATCGATTTCGTGAACACCGACAGCCATTACGAAGACCTCCTGATGGAAATCTTCAGGGAAAACCGCGCCCCGGTGGAATATTACAACCCGCCCGTCACCCGCTGAAGGAAGGGAATGCGATGCTACGGTTCCTCACGTACGCGATCCTCGCTTACATCGTCTGGAAACTCATCAAGCTGTTCGCCGCCGGGAGGGAGAGGGGGACTCACCGCCAGGACCAGCCGGTGGACTTTCCGCGCGACCAGGCATACAAGAACATCGAAGACGCCGATTTTGAGGATATCACGGGCGACAAGGACAAACCTTCCTGAACCGGGGGGGGGCCGCGCGTTTCCCGCCCGGCGCCCGCCCGCGTGAATACCTCGAACCGGTGCGCGGCGATCGCCCTGCGCTCGCTGGGGCTGCTCCTCGCGCCGCGCCGCGTCCCGCCGATCCCGGAATCGCCCCGCGGCATCCTGGTGGTCCGCCAGCATGACCAGCTGGGGGATATGCTCTGCGTCCTTCCGACACTCCGCACGCTGCGCGAACGCTATCCCGGCGCCGAGATCACACTCGTGGCGAGCCCCGTCAATCACGACCCGATGGCCGGCCATCCCTGGTTGGGCAGCCTCCTCCTGTACGACAAGCGGGCCGGCCTGCTCGGACGTGAGGGGGGGGTGCGGGGTTTCCTGCGGCGACTCCGGAGCCGGCGCTACGACATCGCGATCGTCCCGTCCACCGTCTCGATCTCGCTGACGAGCGGCGTCATCGCCTGGCTCTCGCGCGCGCCGGTGCGCATCGGTCCGGGCCGGCTGGAACACCGTGAAAACCCGGGGAAATTCCTCTTCACCCATCCCGTCGACCTCGACTGGTCGGGGTCGCCCGCGAGGCACCAGGCGCTCCGAAACGCCGACATCCTCGCGCCCCTGGGACTCGAGTGCGCCGCCGGCCCCTCGCCCCTCGCCGTTTCGCCCGCCGAGGACGCGCGCGCGGCCGCGCTCCTGGCGCCGCTGCGTTCCGGCCACCCCCGGCTCTTCGGCATCCATCCCGGCGCGGCGAAAGCCGGAAACCGCTGGCCCGCCGAGCGTTTCGCCGACCTCGCGAAACGGCTCCACGCCGGATACGGGAACGCCCTCGTGGTGACCGTGGGCCCGCGGGACGAGGAGGTCGCCGGAAGACTACTTCCCCTGCTCGAGGTGCCCCACCTCGTCATCAGGAACGAGCCCATCAGGAGCGTGGCCGCGGTGATCAACCGGCTCGACTTCTTCGTTTCGAACGACACGGGGCCCCTCCACATCGCCGGGGCGCTCGCCCCGCCGGTCCTCGGGCTCTTCGGACCGACCGATCCGAAACAGTGGGCCCCGCTCGGGAGGAAGAACCACCACATCGCCTCGAAGGACGGGACGATCGGTTCACTCACCACGGACGAAGTCTTCCGGATGTGCGCGGTGATCATCTCCCTGGGCGGTCGGGAACCGGGCCGTACCGATTGATTTTGCCGTGCGTCTTCTGTATCTTTCGGTATGAATCCAGTGATG
Source organism: uncultured Chlorobiaceae bacterium (assembly GCA_964596065.1). Lineage (GTDB taxonomy): Bacteria > Bacteroidota > Ignavibacteria > UBA10030 > SZUA-254 > SZUA-254. The sequence goes on from CAZQSM010000001.1 coordinate 119,771, forward strand.
CCGGCGGCGCCATCAGTCCCAACCGACGTCCCGATCGACCTTGAAGGCGCGATCAGGGAACTGAAAAAAGAACTGAACGCGGTCATTCTGGCCCATTACTACCAGGAACCGGAAATCCAGGACCTCGCGGATCTGGTCGGCGACAGCCTCGAACTTTCCCGGAAGGCGGCCGGGACCGACGCCGACACCATCGTGTTCGCTGGCGTCCATTTCATGGCGGAGACGGCGAAAATCCTGAGCCCCTCGAAGCGCGTCCTGCTCCCCGACCTGGACGCGGGCTGTTCGCTTGCGGAAGGCTGTCCGGCACCCGAATTCGAGGCGTTCCGCAGGCGATACCCCGGCCACGTCGCGATCACGTACATCAACTGCAGCGCCGAGGTCAAGGCGCTGAGCGACATCATCTGCACCTCGAGCAACGCCGAAAAAATCATCCGGCAGATTCCGCCCGGGCGGGGGATCATCTTCGCGCCCGACCGCAACCTCGGCGCATACCTCGTCCGGAAGACGGGGCGGGAGATGATCCTCTGGCAGGGGACCTGCATCGTCCACGAGACCTTCAGCGAAAAGAAATTAATCGGCCTGCGCCTCGACCATCCCGCGGCGAAGCTCATCGCCCACCCGGAATGCGAGGCGGTCGTCCTCGACCAGGCCGACTTCATCGGATCGACGAGCGCCCTCTTGCGCCACGTCCAGGAGAGCCGCGACCGGGAATTCATCGTCGCCACCGAGGCGGGGATCATCCACCAGATGGAGAAGTCGTGCCCGGGGAAGCGGTTCATCCCGGCGCCCCCCGAGGAAAGCTGCGAATGCAACCACTGTCCCTACATGAAACTGAACACCCCCGCGAAGCTCTACCGTTGCATGCTCGACCGTTCGCCCGAAATCCTCCTCGAACCGGAATTGATCGCCAGGGCCGCGAAACCGATCAGGCGGATGCTCGACATGAGCTGACCGCCGCCGTTCGTCACCCCATCACACTGACCATATCGACAATCGATGCAGACGGATACGTTCAAGACCAGATCCACCATCACCATCGGCGGCGTTGCGTTTGACTGCTTCGCGCTGAAGAAACTGTCCCGGCAGGACGCCGTGCGACGGCTCCCGGTCTCGCTCGGGATCCTGCTCGAGAACCTCCTCAGGCACGAGGGCTCCCCCGGCGTCACCCGGGAGATGATCGACGCGCTCGTCGGGTGGGACCCCGCCGCCCCCGCGTCGATGGAGATCGCCTTCATGCCGGCGCGGGTGCTGCTCCAGGACTTCACCGGTGTTCCGTGCGCCGTCGACCTGGCGGTGATGCGGGACGCGATGGTGCGGATGGGGGAGGACCCGCAGAAAATCAACCCGTTACAGCCGGTCGACCTCGTCATCGACCACTCGGTTCAGGTCGACCGGTTCGGCACCCCGGGCGCGTTTCAATACAATGCGGAGAAGGAATTCGAACGTAACGGCGAACGGTACAGGTTCCTCCGGTGGAGCCAGCAGTCCCTCAGGAATTTCCGCGTCGTGCCGCCCGAGACGGGCATCGTCCACCAGGTCAACCTGGAGTACCTCGCACGCGTGGTGGCCACCGGGGAACGGGACGGGCGGCGGACCATCTATCCCGACACCGTGTTCGGCACCGATTCGCATACCACGATGATCAACGGGCTCGGCGTGCTCGGGTGGGGGGTCGGGGGAATCGAGGCCGAGGCAGCGATGCTCGGGCAGCCGAGCTCGATGCTGATCCCGAACGTTGTGGGGTTCCGTCTCCACGGCTCGCTCCGGCCCGCCACCACCGCGACCGACCTCGTCCTCCGGGTGACCGAGATCCTCCGGAACAAGGGCGTGGTCGGAAAATTCGTGGAATTTTTCGGACCGGGGCTCGGTTCGCTCACACTCGCCGACCGGGCCACGATCGCCAACATGGCACCGGAATATGGCGCCACGATGGGATATTTCCCGGTGGACGCACAGACGCTCGCCTATCTCCGGTTCACAGGACGCGACGCGGCCACGGTTGAAGCCGTCGAAACCTACTACCGGGCGCAGGGGCTCTTCCATGACGCCGATGCCCCCGACAGGCGGTACTCGGAAGAGATCGATCTCGACCTCGGGACGGTCACCGCGTGCCTCGCCGGACCGAAACGCCCCCAGGACCGCGTCGAGCTGACCCGGTCGAAAACCTCCTTCCGGACCTCGCTGGTCCGGATGCTCGATGAAACGCCGGGTGGGCCGGCGAGGGGGGGGGCCGACGGCTGGATCGCCGGCTCCGACTCACCCCGGCCGGAGTTCCTCAGGGAGGTCCGCGTATCGGACAATGGCAAGGGTTACTCCATCTCACACGGGTCGGTCGTCATCGCGGCGATCACCAGCTGCACCAACACGTCGAATCCGTCGGTGATGGTCGCCGCGGGACTCCTCGCGAAGAAAGCGGTGGACAGGGGCCTCACCTCCAAACCATGGGTGAAGACGAGCCTGGCGCCGGGATCGAAGGTGGTCACCGAGTACCTCCGGGCGTCCGGCCTCGACGCGCCGCTCGATGCGCTCGGGTTCAACCTGGTCGGGTATGGGTGCACCACCTGCATCGGCAACAGCGGACCGCTTCCCGAACCGATCGCCAGGGCGGTACAGGAAAACGACCTGGTCGCGGTCTCGGTCCTCTCCGGCAACAGGAATTTCGAGGGCCGGATCAACCAGCACGTGCGTGCGAACTACCTCGCATCGCCGCCGCTGGTCGTCGCCTACGCCCTCGCGGGGACAATGGACATCGACCTGCTCAACGACCCGATCGGCGCCGGGAAGGAGGGGTCGCCGGTCTTCCTCCGGGACATCTGGCCGACGCCCGACGAGATCGCGGCCACCATCAACGCCTCGCTGAAGTCGGAAATGTTCACCGGCACCTACCGGGGGGTCTTCGAGGGGGATGACGCCTGGAAGGCGATCGCCGTTCCGCCGGGCGAGCGGTTCTCGTGGGACGAGCGGTCGACCTACATCAGGCCGGCGCCATTCTTCGACGGAATGTCGCGGGAACCCGGACGGCTCTCCGACATCCCCGGAATGCGCGTGCTCGCGCTCCTGGGAGACTCGGTGACCACGGACCATATCTCACCGGCCGGATCGATCCAGGCCTCCGGGCCGGCGGGGAAGTACCTCATCGCCAACGGCGTCGACCCGGTCGACTTCAACTCGTACGGCTCCCGCCGCGGCAACCACGAAGTGATGATGCGGGGCACGTTCGCGAACATCCGGCTCCGGAACCTGCTCGCTCCCGGGACGGAGGGCGGGGTCACCATCCATCCCGACGCCCCCGCCCCTGTCAGCATCTTCGACGCGGCGGCGCTCTATCGGGTAACCGGGACGCCCCTCCTGGTGATCGCCGGCAGGGAATACGGCTCCGGTTCCTCCCGCGACTGGGCGGCCAAGGGGCCGAGGCTCCTCGGCGTCCGGGTGGTGCTCGCCGAAAGCTATGAGCGGATCCACCGGAGCAACCTGATCGGGATGGGCGTCCTGCCGCTCCAGTTCCGGGAGGGGGAGAACAGGACCACGCTCGGACTCACAGGGTTTGAAACGTACGATGTCAGGGGGATTTCCGACACGATCGCGCCGGGGACGATGCTCACCGTGGGCGTCCGGGGCCCGGACGGCACGGAACGATCATTCGAGGCCGTCTGCAGGCTCGACACCCCGATGGAAGTCGAGTACTACCGTCATGACGGCATCCTTCAGTATGTCCTTCGGGGGTTCCTGTCGAAATGATCACGCCGACCCATTTCACGACCATCCTCCGCGAAAAGCGGATGCACCACCCCCCGCGGGCCTTTTCGGGAACCGCGCAGATCGGTTCATTGAGCGAATACCGCCGGCTCTACCGGCAGTCGATGAAGGACCCGGACGCGTTCTGGGCGAAGATGGCCTCCGAGCTCCACTGGTTCAGGAAATGGCGCAAGGTCTGCCAGTGGAAGCCCCCGCACGCGCAATGGTTCCTCGGCGGCAGCCTCAACGTGTCATACAACTGTCTCGACCGCCATCTCAGCGGATGGAGGAAGAACAAGGCGGCCATCCTCTGGGAAGGGGAGCCGGGCGAACGGCGGACGCTGACCTACCAGGAACTCCACAACCAGGTATGCAGGTTCGGCAACGTCCTGAAATCTCTGGGGGTGGAACGCGGGGACCGGGTGGTCCTCTACATGCCGCTCGTCCCGGAACTGGCCGTTGCGATGCTCGCCTGCGCCCGCATCGGGGCAGTCCACTCGGTGATCTTCGGCGGCTTCAGCGCGCAGGCGATCATTGACCGGGTGAACGACGCGCAGGCGAAGGTCATCGTCACGGCCGACGGGGGCTACCGCCGCGGTCTGGTCGTCCCCCTGAGGGAGAACGTCAACCAGGCCGTCAAGCACACCCCCTCCGTCGAACACGTGGTGGTCCTGCAGCGGATCGGCGGCGCGACGGAACTGCGGGAGGGGAAGGAATCGTGGTGGCACGACCTGATGAAGGCCGCGTCGGCGGATTGTCCGGCGGAAAAACTCGATTCGGAACATCCGCTCTTCATCCTCTACACCAGCGGGACCACGGGCAAACCGAAGGGGGTCGTCCACACGACCGGGGGCTACCTGACCCAGGTGGCGATGACGTCCAAATGGGTCTTCGACCTGAAGGACGACGATACCTACTGGTGCACCGCCGACATCGGGTGGATCACCGGGCACTCGTACGTGGTTTACGGCCCGCTCGCCAACGGGGCGACGTCACTGATGTACGAAGGGGCGCCGAACTGGCCCGAACCCGACCGATTCTGGAAGATCGTCGACTCGCACAAGGTCTCGATCTTCTACACCGCCCCCACGGCGATCAGGGCCTTCATCCGGTGGGGCGACGAGTGGCCGCGACGGCACGACCTGAAATCGCTCAGGCTCCTCGGCACTGTCGGCGAACCGATCAACCCGGAGGCCTGGATATGGTACCACCAGACCATCGGGGGAAAGCGCTGCCCGATCGTCGACACCTGGTGGCAGACCGAGACCGGGGCCATCATGATCTCGCCGCTGCCGGGGGCGACCCCCACGAAACCGGGAACCGCCACGCTGCCGCTTCCCGGCGTCGACGTCGACGTCGTGGACAAGGCGGGCAAGTCTGTGGGGAAGAACCAGGGGGGATACCTGGTGATCAGGCGCCCCTGGCCCTCGATGCTGCGGGGAGTGTACGGCGACCCGGAACGGTACGTCAAACAGTACTGGTCGGAGTTCCCCGGCGCGTATTACACCGGGGACGGCGCGAGGAAGGACGAGCACGGATATTTCTGGATCATGGGCAGGGTGGACGACGTGATCAACGTCTCCGGCCACAGGCTCGGCACGGCGGAAATCGAGAGCGCGCTGGTCAGCCACCCCTTCGTCGCCGAAGCGGCGGTCGTCGGCAGGCCTGACGAGATCAAGGGGTCGGCGATCTGCGCCTTCGTCACCCTCGAAGGGCACAGGGTCCCCGGACCGGACCTGAGGGCCGAGCTCCGGAAGCACGTCGAATCGGAGATCGGCGCGATGGCGAAGCCGGATGAAATACGGTTCACGGACGCCCTTCCGAAGACTCGGAGCGGCAAGATCATGCGGAGGATCCTCCGCGAAATCGCGACGGAGGGCTCCGTCCACGGCGACACCACCACCCTCGAAGATTTTTCCGTCCTCGAAAAACTCCGCGAGCAGGAGGAAGAATAATCCGTGCACGCGCGCCATGCCATTCCAGGAGCGATCGCCACCATCGTCCTCACCCTCACCATCAGCCACTGCACACCGATGAACTACAAGAGCATTCCGGCCGCGGAGGCCGCGGCCATGATGAGCGCCGACACGTCCGTCATTCTCCTCGACGTCCGCACGCCGGAGGAATACGCCGGTGAGCTCGGCCATCTCAGGGGTTCGATTCTCATTCCCGTCCAGGAGCTCGCGGAACGCGTGGGCGAGCTCGACCCCCACAGAGGGAAGGAGATCCTGGTCTACTGCCGCACCGGCAGGCGAAGCCTCACGGCGGCTGATATCCTTCAGAAAAACGGCCACACCGCCATCAACGTCGAAGGGGGGATGGTGGAGTGGAACGCCCTCAAACTCCCCGGTGTTGAACATCGTTAATGACCGGTCACGAGGGATCCACGACGATCCCTCACCGCGTCGAACCTTGGAAGTCTCAACGAGAAGTGGTATATTTCGTTCATATCATGCTGGTTAGGGCCTTTTTCTGATGAATACCTTTAAAACCGTCGTCCTGATGAGCTCGATGATGGTGCTCCTCCTCATCGTCGGCGCGTCGCTCGGGGGCGAACAGGGAATGATCATCGCGTTCGTCATCTCTCTCGCGATGAATTTTGGATCGTACTGGTTCTCGGACAAAATTGTCCTCCGCCTCTACCGGGCGACGCCCGCGACGGAATCATCCCATCCCGGCTATTACGCGGCGGTGGCGCGCCTCGCGTCACAGGCTGGCCTCCCGATGCCGGCGGTGTACGTCCTCCCCTCCGAGGCGATGAACGCATTCGCCACCGGCAGGGACCCTGAGCACGCGGCCGTGGCGGTCACCGAGGGCCTCCTCCGGACCCTCCAGCCGGACGAACTCGAGGGGGTGATCGCGCACGAACTCGCGCACGTCGAGAACCGCGACATCCTGACCGGCACCATCGCGGCCACGCTCGTCGGGACCATCACCTTCATCGCACGGATGGCGGGCTGGGCGGCGATCTTCGGCGGCGGGCGCGACAGGCGCGACTCGAACGGGTTCGCCGATCTCGCGATGCTGATCATCGCCCCCCTCGCCGCGGTGCTCATCCAGATGGCCATCTCCCGATCGAGGGAGTTCGCCGCCGACGCGGGCGCGGCCCGGATCACCGGGAGGCCGCTCTCGCTGGCGAACGCCCTCAGGAAACTCGCCCAGGCCTCCGAACGGCGGGTCGCCTTGCCGGCGAATCCGTCGACGGCCCATTTGTTCATCGTCAACCCGCTCCGGGGAGGAGGAATCATGAAGCTTTTCTCGACCCATCCCCCGATGGAAGAACGGATCGAACGGCTCGACCTCATCGCCCGCGGCGGGGCCTGACGTGCGCCGCGCACCGCATCGGCACGCGGCGGTGTGGACCCTCCGGAGGATTTTCCTCCTCCTCGTCGTTTTCGGGGGCGCCGCGGCGGCGTCGGGATGCGGCTCCGGCCGGCAGGCCGCCGCTCCGGGGGATGGTCCGCCTCCGAATCTCACCGTCCTGAGGAGCGTGGTCGCCGACCTCGGGAGGTCGGTGGTCGATTCAGCGCTGCGCGCGACGGGGGATACCGTCAACCTCGACGTCGATTCTTCCGAGGCCTCCTGGATCGCCAGGGCGGAACTCGCCTCGGCCCTGGGGGCGGCCGGCATTCGCGTGGCGGTCGGGGCCCCGCCGACCGGTTCCCCGCGCGCGCGGTGGACCGTCAGGGGCCTGACGCTCGGGGTGGAGTACAGGAACATCAGGAAGGACGGCCTGTTTTCAGAAGCCGTCGTCGACAGGATCGTCACGGCGACGTTTACGTCCGAGATCATCTCCGGGGGGAGCGTCGTCTTCGCGGGGACGACCACCGGGAGTGCGACCGATACCGTCGGGGAGAACCGCATCCCCGGGCTGGAGTCCGGTTCCGCGCAATTCACGCGGGGAGACGTTCCCGACCTCCGGTCCCTCGACCGCTTCATCGAACCGTTCGTCATCATCGGCGCGACCGGCGCCGCGATCCTCTTATTTTTTCAGGTGAGAAGTTGAACCGACAAACAGTGAAGTCCTTCCGCGCTCCGGGAACGGCCGCGGCCCTTGCGCTGGCGTGCTGCGTCGCCGGCTGGGCGTACGGATGCGGATCGTCCGGGGAGACCGTGAATCTGGGGGCCGAGGAGCGGTTCGCCGCCGGAATGCGGCTCTTCGGGGAGGGGGACTACCTCGAGGCCATCGCCGAATTCGAGATCGTCAAGTTGCAGTTCCCGGGGAGCGCGGTGGCGGACGACGCCCAGTTCCACCTGGGGGAATCGCATTTCAACCGGGGCGAATATCTCCTCGCCATCGAGGATTTCCGCACGCTGAAACGCAACATGGGCTCGAGCCCCCTCGTTCCGGCCGCGCAGTACAGGATCGGGCTCTGTTACTACATGCTCGCTCCCCGGTCCGAGCTCGACCAGACGTACACGAGGCAGTCGATCGATGAGTTCCAGGCGTTCGTCGAATATTACCCGCTCGACGAGCGGCGCTCCGACGCGGAGGAGAAGATCCGGGAGCTCAACGGCCGCCTCGCGAAGAAGATCTTCGAATCGGCCGAGCAGTACGTCAAGCTCGGGTATCACCGTTCCGCCGGGGTCTATTTCGATTTCGTGGTCCAACAATACCACGACTCACCGTACGCCGAACCTGCCGCCCTTGGAAAAATCCAGACCCTCATCGACCGGAAACGATTCGACGAGGCGGGGGAGGAGATCGACCGGTTCGCCGAACGGTATCCGGACAGCCCGCTGAGGGCCCAGGCCGAGGGGCTCCGCTCCCGTCTCCCGGCGGGAGGCGGCAGCAGAAACAACCCGGCGCCGCCGGGCGGACCGGGAATCCAATGAGAGGGAGCCATCGATGAAAAAAGGTAAACGCCTGGTCAGGGATTCGCATGTGGAGATGACGCAGCTGGTCCTCCCGAACGACACAAACTACCTCGGGAACCTCCTGGGGGGCAGGCTCATGGAATGGATGGACATCGCCGCGGCGATATCCGCCCAGCGACATTCGAACAGGGTCTGCGTGACGGCGGCGGTCGACAACCTGGTGTTCCACCAGCCGATCCGGCTCGGCGAGGTCGTCACGCTCAGGGCGGCCGTCAACCGGGTCTTCGGCACGTCGATGGAGGTGGGAGTGACCGTTACGGCGGAAAACCAGCTCACCGGCATCAGGAAGACGGCCAACACCGCGTACCTCACGTTCGTGGCGATCTCGGGGGGCGGGTCCCCCGAGAAGGCGCCTCCGATCCACCCGTCGACCGCCGATGAACGGCGTCGTTACAGACAGGCGCTGCTCCGCCGGAATTCCCGGCTGCAGCAACGCCGCGCTCCCGGTCGATGACGATCCCGGGAGCCACCACGCCGGGAGACCTCGCCGGCCTCCGCGCGACGGCAGGGATTCTGATCCTGTGCTCTCTCATTGCCGCCGGCGCGGCTCAGCCGGCCCGCGCCCAGTCCCCCGGGCTGGGGTTCGACCTCCGCACCCTCATCCACCTCGACCACGAGGCGTCGGTGCAGGTCAGGGGTGATTTCAGCGGGGACGGCGTCCCCGACATCGTCATCGCGGGACCGGGCCACATCACGCTTCTCGAGCAGAAAACCGGCTCGCACGACTGGAAGATCATCAGGGGGGATGCCCCGCCGGAAGCGCCGCTGATGGCGGCCTCGGGCCGCCTCGACTCCGACTCTCGCGACGACCTCGTCCTCCTGTACGGGCCGCGACCCACGACGCTCCGCATCCTCCTGACCGGGGCATCGAACCTCCCCGTCGGCTCATCCACGATCGAACTCACCGACGAGATCCGGCAGGTCACCATCGCGGACATCAACGGCGACCGGCACTCCGATCTGTTGCTGTACGGGAAGAAAACGCCCGGGATCGTGGTATACACCGGCGACGGGAAGGGCCGGTTCACCAGCCGAGCGAACCTGTTCCCCGACATATCGGTCAGCGCGGCGGTTGTCTCGCAGCTCGACGGCAACGACCAGAACGACATCGCGCTGGTGGACTGGATCGGCAACAGCGTCCGGATCTTTCCGGGCTTCGGCAATCTCTACTTCGGCGATCCGCACGTGTTGGCGTTCGATCAGGAGCCGACAGGGCTGGCCGTCGGTGACCTGAACGGCGACAGGCTCCGCGACCTCGTCGTGGGTTTCGGCGAAAATCCGGGCTTCGCCGTTTACGCCGGGGACGGAACCGGTTTTTTTTCGGAATCCGACCGTGACTCCCTGGGCGGCCGACCGGAACGCATACGGATTGGCGACATCGATGGAGACACGAGAAATGACCTGCTGATGTTCATCCCCGGCACCGGATCGATTGTCGTACACTACCAGGACGCCTCGGGCCACTTCAGCCTCCGGCAGGAATACGCGACCGGGCCCGGGGCGTCGGACGTGACGTTCTTCCAGGATACGAGGAGGAAATACCTGAATGCGTCGATCCTCTCGCCGGCGGAGGGGGTCGTCAGGATCCTCCACAACCGTTCGGCTGTCGCGTCGCCGGGCGAGGGATTGACGTACGCGTGCGGCAACGACCCATCCGACGTCGAGGTGGCGGACCTGAACGACGACGGGTGGGATGACGTCGTGGTGACGCACGGATCGGAACCGGTCCTCAACGTCTTTTTCAACAACGGGGCGGGAATCCTGAAAGGACAGCGGAGTTATCATCTCCCGGTCCCGGCATCGGGGCTGATCACGCTCCCCGCCGGCGGGGTCACGAACCATTTTCTCGCGCCCGGCGTCGACCGCCGGTCGATCTCCTACCTGGCGTTCGACGGCGCCGACCACCCCATGCCCGCCATCATGGTCCGCACGGAGGGGGAGATGGAACCGATCGACGGGCGGCGGGGACACCACGATTCGGTATTGCGGATCTACGCCCTCCGGCTGGCGGACGAGTTCCGCAGGGCGGCGCTGCTGGCCTTCGACCTCGCCGACCGGATCCGGTACGAGGAGATCGAGATCCGCCTCGAACTGCCGTCCCGCATTCTCGCGTCGACACCGCACGATTTCGACGGCGACGGACTGATGGACCTGGCACTGCTTTCCGTCCCGGACACGGTGTCCGGTTGGACACTGTCAGTCTACCTCCAGGGAACCGGCGGTTTCAGGTTTCTCCGTTCCATCCCGGTCCCGATGACCGATCCCCGCCCGTCCGGCGCCACGATGTGGGTCGACGACCTGAACGGGGACGGCTCCGAGGACCTGATCCTGAACCTTCCGCCCCCCGGGGAGTCATTGATCGTCATCCTCGCGCGGGGGGACAGCGCGTTCGGCGAAGCCTCGACCATTCAGCGTGACGTGCGCCTACGGACCAGGAAGGCGCTGACCGTCACCGATTTCGATGGCGACGGCACCCCGGACCTGGTCTTCTCCAATCAGCGGACGGGGACCGTGCAGTTCCTCCCGGGCGACGGCGACGGCGGGTTCAGCGGCCGCGTGAACCTCACCGGCGCGAGGGGAGTCGGCAGTTTTGCCATCGCCGACCTCGATCACGACAGGGAGAAGGAACTGATCCTGACCAACACGGTCGATGGCGTCCTCAGCGTGAACTCCTTCCACCACCCGATGATCCAGCCGAGGAGGACCGGACGGCGTGAATAGGACAAGCAGTCGTGACGCAGGATCCTGTTCCATCCGCCGCCGGGGATCGTCCGTCGCCGTGATCGCGCTCATCGCGTCGATGCTTTCCCCCGGCGTCGCGGCGGGGGCGGAACACGGGCCCCGGTCGGAAGCCCTGCGGGCGCCCTCCGACAAATGCGGTCTGGCGTACAGGCTCGCCGAACGGGCGATGGCCGGCAGGGAGGAGCTTCCCGCGATCATGGTCGAGTCTGCCGCGAGGCTGGCCGCCCAGAAGGAGCGGATCATCGGCGCCTTCCGGCTCACATACGACACCGCCGGTGCCGACGCCCCCGCGATGCTCGACCGGGACGGGGAGCGTATCCCCGGATCGCACGAGGAATTCGTCGACTCCGCGGGAGCGATACTGAATGATGTGTACGCCTATCAGACCGGCGTTCTCGGCTACCTGGACCCGATCCAGCCCGGGCAGGGGCCATACCTCGTCAACATTTTCCAGAATTCGTACTACGGCGAGACGGTGCCGGGGGCCAGGATCGGCTTCTCGACCCCGGCGAGGTATCTCACGCACATGAACATCGACAATGATTTCCGGTCGTTTTACAGCAGCGGGATGAATGGCCTCCGGGTCACCGTCGCCCACGAATTCTTCCACGCGATCCAGTTCGGCTCCTACGGCTACTGGAGCAGCGACCTCTATTTCATGGAATTGACCTCGACGTGGATGGAGGACGTGGTCTATGACGGCGTCAACGACTATTACCAGTATCTCAGGGGCCCCGGCAGTCCCGGGGGATACGCGGCGAGAGGACATTTCGCGAAGCCCGATTTCTCCCTTGTGAGGACCGACGGGCTCACCGAATACAGCCGGGCGATTCTCGGGAAATTCATCGAAAAACAATATTCACCCGGGGTGATCCGGCGGGCATGGGAACTTGTCCCCACTCGGATCGCGGTCGACGCCCTCGACGCGGCCCTCGCCGAGGCAGGATCCTCGTTCCGGGAGGCATTCCTCCAGTGGTGCGTCTGGAACGCGGATACGGGTCCCGACGCCGACACCGTCGCCCACTATCCGGAAGGGAGGGAGTACCCGCGCGTCCTCTCGAACGCCGTGGTGGACTATATGTCCCCGGGACGTTCGATCTCCGGCACGATCGGAACGACCTCGTCGACCTATTATCCGGTCACGGTCCGGGGAGCCGGCATGTCGGTGATCGTTGCCAACCTCCGGACGGCCGGCGCCCCCTCCACGGTGTCGTTCCGGTACGACATGGCCGATGCCGGGGACGCGTCGTTCAAGCGGTTGTCGAACGGGCTCTACGTGAGGCTGGACGTCCCCGACCCATCGAACTGGTCCACGATCGAAACCGCCCCGGCGCTCGTCGCTGGCGTCACCGCCGCGCCCAATCCCTTCGTCGATGGAGAGTCGCGCGCACTCGATTTTTACATCCCCGGGACCGCCCGGCCGGCCTCGGTGATCCTGACGGTGCTCGGCGTCGGGATGGAACGGGTATTCCACGGTCCGCTCGGGGTCCGCGACGACCTCTCCAGCGCGTTCGTCCAGGTCGCCGAATGGCGCCCCGCCGACGCGTTCAGCCGACCCCTCGCCAGCGGCGTCTACGTCTACGTGCTCACGGTGGACGGCGCCGACCACACCGGTAAATTTTCGGTCATCCGGTAGGCCCCGGGATGCCGACGATCAACATCACCGCCGACCGGGTCCGGAAGGATTTCAACAGGAGGCCGATATTCACCGGCGTCACCTTTTCCCTCCGGGAAGGGGACACGCTGGCGGTCTCGGGCCGCAACGGCTCCGGTAAATCGACCCTGCTCAAGATCATCGCGTCGCTGCTTTCCCCGACGTCCGGTTCGGTCACGCTGACGGCTGACGGCCTCGAGATCCCGGACAGGATGAAGTTCACGCGCATCGGCATGGTCGCGCCGTATCTCCACGTCTACGAGGAGTTCTCGGCGCTCGAAAACCTCCAGATCATCGACCGGATACGGGGCGGGACGCGCACCACCGGCGACTATGAACGGCTGCTCGGCATGGTGTCCCTGGGACAACGGAAGCACGACCACGTCAGGACGTTCTCGTCCGGGATGAAACAGCGGCTGAAATACGCCCTCGCGTGGATGCACCGGCCGGCGCTGCTCCTGCTCGACGAACCGCGGACCAACCTCGACGCGGAGGGGATCGCGATGATGCGGGACCTCTTCGAGGAACAGCGGGCCACCGGCATCACCATCATCGCCACCAACGAACAGGACGACGTGGACCTGTGCGCCTCGAACATCTCGATCGGGACCGGGCCCGGGGGAAGGGGAGGGACGGCGTGAAGGCGGGGGGCTTCATCGGCATCACGGCGGCGGTGTTCCGGAAGGACACGGCCTCGGAGCTCAGGACGCGGTACGCGCTCAACGCGCTCTTCCTCTTCACGGTGACGACGCTCTCCATCATCCTTTTCTCTTTCCAGTCGGCGAAGGTCCCGACGCAGGTCCACGCCGGGCTCCTCTGGGTCCTCATTTTCTTCGCGGCGATGTCGGGCCTCTCGCGGACGTTCATCACCGAGGAGGACCGAGGGACGATCCTGCTCCTGAAGCTTTCGACGATTTCCACCCCGGTGTTCTACGGCAAGCTCCTGTTCAACGTACTGCTGCTGCTCGCGCTGACCGCGGTCCTGACCGTCCTCTACGCACTCGTGGTCCCCGGGTTCGCCGTGGCGGGCGTCTGGACGCTCTGCACTTCGCTGTTCCTCGGCGCCCTCGGGCTCGCGTCGGCGTCCACGATCATCGGCGCACTGATCGCCAAGGCCAACGCCCGGGGAACCCTCTACCCGGTCCTGTCGTTTCCCATCGTGTTGCCGCTGCTGCTCACGGTCATCCAGGCGACGACCAGGGCGATCGAAAACCCCTCCTGGGGGGCGGCGTCCGACGAATACAAGGTGCTCCTGTCCTACATCGTTGTGATCAACACGGCCTCGTACCTCGTGTTCGACTTCATCTGGAAGGATTAGGGTTTTTGAGGACGAGGGATTTTTCCTTATCTTGTGGATCATTATCCGATGAATGAATGAGGATTTTCCAGCCAATACTGGCGATCTGGATGTCAGTGGTCATCGTCTGCGCATACCTGTTTCCGATCGTCCCGCAGGTCACGGCGTGGTACCAGTACCCCCTCATCCCGGGCCTGGAGGAGAAGGCCAGGATCCTCTTCTTCCACGTACCGCTTGCCTGGACCGCGGTCGTCGGGTTCGTCGTCTCGGTCTACCATGCCGTCCGGTACCTCCGGTCGAAGGGGATCGACCACGACATCCGTTCCAGCGCCGCGGCCGGTCTCGGACTGCTCTTCTGCGCCCTCACGACGCTCACCGGGGCGATCTGGGCGAAGTTCTCCTGGGGATCGTTCTGGAACTGGGACCCCAGGGAAACCTCCATTTTCGTCCTCCTGCTCATCTACGGCGCCTATTTCGCCCTCCGGTCCTCGATCCAGGAGGACGAGAAACGCGCGACGCTCGCCGCCGTCTACGCGATCATCGCCGGTGTGACGATGCCGTTCCTGATGTTCGTGATGCCGCGGATCATCGCCAGCCTGCATCCCGACCCCATCATCAATACGCAGGGGAAGGTCAGCATGAACGGAACCATGCTCACCGTGTTCCTCTCCTCCCTCGCGGGGTTCACGGGGATCTACTTCTGGATGTATTCTCTCAAGGTCCGCCTCGCGCGGCTCGAATTCAAACGATCAATCACAGGTGACTGAGTGTACGCATTTCTCGAGGCAAACTCTCTCTACCTCGTCCTCGGCATTTCGCTGTTCGGATGGGCGGGGATATTTCTCTACCTGCGCAAACTGGACAGGAAAATCAGGCAACTCGAACGACAGGGTTCGTAAACAGAAAGGGATCATCGACAATGAACATCAAAATCATCCTGGCCGTGGTGGTGATCATCGCGGCGCTCGTCTTCGGGGCGGTCTCGTTCGTCGAAACGAACGTGGAATACACCGATTTCCGGGAGGCCGAAGGGGCTTCCAAAAAAGTCCAGGTCAAGGGGACCTGGGTGCAGGACCGCGAATCGAGATTTGACGCCGCCACCAGCCAGTTTTCGTTCTACATGGTCGACGACTTCGGCAAGACGGTCCACGTCGTCTACGACGGCGCGAAGCCGAACAATTTCGAAATCGCGGACGCGCTCGTCGTGAAAGGGAAGTTCCACGACGGTTCGTTCTACGCCGAGGACATCCTGACGAAGTGTCCGTCCAAGTACGAAGGCGGCCCGGAGACGATCCAGAAAACGCTCTGACCGGGCGGAGTTCCGCCATCATTCGGTAACGTTCTTTACACTTCTGCGGAGCACTTATGGCCGGCACCATCCTGGTTCGGTTCGCCTTTCTCGCCACCGCGCTCGCGGGGATACTCTATTACTCCTCGAGGCGGAGCAGCCACGACCAATACCTCCACTTCGCGCGGTACGCGTTCCAGGCCTCCGTCCTCCTGGTCGTTTCCTTCTGCCTCTACCTCCTCTACCTGATCCTGACGCACCAGTTCCAGTTCACGTATGTCTGGAATTACAGCGCCACGACCCTCTCCACGCCGCTCCTGATCTCGACGTTTTACGCCGGGCAGGAGGGGAGCTTTTCGCTCTGGACCCTCTACACGGCCGTCCTCGGGATCTTTTTACTCTCCTACACCGCGCGGAGGAATTACGAGAAGGAAGTGATGATGGTCTGGTGCCTCATCCAGGGCGCACTCCTGACGATGCTCGTGATCAAGAACCCTTTCGCGATGATCTGGGACACCTTTCCCGGGGAACTGGTTCACACGGGGCCGTTTCCCCCCTTCGCGCCCAACGCGGTCTGGCTCGACCAGGCAAAGGGGATCTGGGCGCAGTTTCCCGCCCAGGGGAAGGGGCTGAACCCGCTGCTGCAGAACTACTGGATGGTCATCCACCCGCAGATCCTCTTCACGGGATTCACGGCGATGGCCGTTCCGTACGCGTTCGCGGTCGCCGGAATGCTCAAACGCGATTATTCCGGCTGGATCCGGACGGCCAAGCCCTGGATCGTGTACGGCGCCGCCACGCTCGGGACGGGAATCATCCTCGGCGGATACTGGGCCTACGAAACGCTCGGGTGGGGAGGATACTGGGGCTGGGACCCTGTCGAAAATTCGTCGCTGATACCGTGGCTCGTCTCCATCGCCGCCATCCACACCTTCATGTCGCAGAACCAGTCGGGGACCTACATCCGGACGAACCTGGTCCTGGCCATGTCGTGCTTTCTGATGGTGCTCTACAGCACCTTCCTCACGCGGAGCGGGGTCCTGGGGGAGACATCGGTCCACTCGTTCGTGGACCCGGGGATGTGGGCGTACTGGTTCCTCCTGGGGTTCATCGTCCTCTTCGCGGGCCTGGGGGGCGTGATGATCGCCCGGCGGTGGAAGGACATCCCGGTCGTGAAACTCAGGCACTCGGTCTACTCGAGGGATTTCGCGCTCTTCCTGGGGGCCTTCACGATCTGTTTCGCAGCGATCTTCATCACCATCGGGACGTCGTCGCCGATCATCACCGGCATCTGGAAGGGGAGGGCGGCGGCAGTCGACACGTCCTATTACGTCCAGACGACGCTCCCGCTCGGGATCATCATCGCGATCCTCGCGGGATTCGGCCAGCTGCTCTGGTGGAGTTCATCGAAGGCGACGGGCCTGCTGAAGGGCCTCACCTACCCGGCGGTGTCCACAGTCCTGTTCACGGCCGGCATCGTGGTCGCCGGTGTGCGGGACGCCGACATGGTCCTCTTCTGCTCCGCGGCGGCCTTCGCGCTCTTCGTGAACCTGCAGGTGGGATACAGGGTGTTCAAAGGCAACCCGCGGTTCACCGGCGGGGCCATCGCGCACATCGGCCTGGCGCTGCTCTTCCTCGGGTTCGTGTCGAGCTCAAAGTATGACGAGAAGCAAACGGTGTCCCTGGAAAAGGGCAAGCCGGTCCCCGTGCTCGACGGGTACACGCTGACGTATCTCGGCTCCCGGACGCTCACGGAGGAGCGGTACGGATTCGAGGTTCGCCTCGATCATGCCGACCGTACCTGGTCCATCACGCCGACGATGCATTTCAGCTCCTTCGACAACACGACGCTCCGTCATCCCGACATCCTGAATATGTATTCCAGGGATTTTTATCTCACGCCGCTGTCGGTGGAGGAGGCCCGCGCGGAAAGCGGGGAGACGCTCATCGCCGAGGCAAGCGTGAAACCCTACATCAACCTGGTCTGGGTGGGGACCGTGACGCTCATCGTGGGGTTCCTGGTGACGATCGTCAGGAGGGTGAGGGAATCGAGGCTCGGACCGGCGCAGGCCTGATCGCGCCACCACCCCGGCCGCTGGTCGCCCCGCGGCCGGGAGGGGCGAGGGAGGTCACTCGGCTTTGCAGCAGGCGTCGAGTTTTTCGTACGCCCCCGGGTCGCGGGTTTTGTCGTTGGCGTCATACCCCGCGTCGGTGATGGCGCGCTCGATCGTCGGGAGGTTCGTCTGGGCGGGGATGAACCTGACCGTGACGAACTTCGATTTCAGGTCGACCTCCACCGATTTCACGCCCTCCACAGCGTAAACCGCCTTCTCAACGTTGCCCTCGCACATGCCGCAGATCATGGTCTTCGCGCTGATGACCTCCGTCCGCAGTTCGGGACCGCCGCAGCCGGCGAGGACGGCCGCACACAGCAGGATGGAGAACGGAAGCGTGAACGTTCGATGTCGTGTCATGCGTACTCCTTGCGTAAGTTGGTTATAAACGGATTTGCCATTTTTTTACCTGCGCGACGCTCATCACCACCCGGTCTCCCTCGATGCGGCTCGGGAACGGCTCCGGCGCATATTTCTGACAGGTACCCTGCAGGCCCTCGAGCGTGTTGAGCGACCATTGCGTCTCGCAATTTCCGCACGAAAGCCTGTCGCCGTCGATCGAAAATTTCCTGGAATTGCACGGTTCGCACATCCGGTAGGCCGTCACCAGTTTGCCTTCCCCGGTGATGAACGCGAGCAGGGGTACGGTGACCGTCCCGTCGGAATATTCAAACTCCACGATCCTCTTCGCGCGGACCTCCCCGACCGGAATGGTGATCCGGTCCCCCTCGACCGTCGCCGCGATGCCCACCTGGTCCGCGTGGCCGCCGTCCGAAGCGAGGTCCGCCTCCACGCCCGGCTGGAGCGCGATCACCGGGTGGTCTCCGCCCGGCAGGTTGTCGATGAAGAGGTAGATGGCGAATGCGGCGCCGAGCGCCGCGACGAGGTAGACCCAGCGTGGCTTACCGGCGGCAATTTGCTTATCTTTTCCCTCGGCCGGAGCGTGCGCGGGGGGTACGGCGGCGCGCCGTTTGCCGCACTTCGGACAGAACGCCGCCCCGGAGCGAAGTACGGCGCCGCAACGGTCGCAGGGAACCGCGGGTATGGTGTTCATGCGAGCCTCGGGGAATGGTGTGAAATCATCAGTATAAATTAACGAAAGATGGGTATAATCCCAAACGGCGCCGCACCGGCGGGGAGGCGATGACGGAAAGCGTTGTCATCGCGGGCATCTCGGCCATCCTGTCGTTCGTCGCCTCGATGCTCGGGCTGGGGGGCGCCGTCCTGTTGATCCCCGCCTTCCTCTACCTGCCGCAGCTGTTCGGGTCCCCGGCCCTCGGTGTCAAGATCGTGTCGGGGATGACATCGCTCCAGGTGATGTCGACGTCGCTGATCTCGGTCTTCCTGCATCACCGCAGGGGGGTGGTCGACCGGCGGATCGTCCTCACGATGGCCATTCCGATCGTGTTGAGCTCCTTCGTCGGCGCGATATTCTCCAGAGACGTCGACCCCCGGGGGATCATCGTCACTTTCGCCCTGATGGCGCTTGCCGGATCGGTCCTCGTGGTGAAGAAGAAGGAGGACATCCCCGGTTATGCCTCCGGGACCGATTTCCGGCCGATTCCCGCGGTCACGGTCGCCTTCCTCGTCGGTTTTTTCGGGGGGATGGTGGGGGCCCCCGGCGCGTTCATCCTGTCCCCCCTGATGATGACCCTCCTGCGCATCCCGACCCGGATCACCATCGGCTCGACGCTGGGCATCGTCCTGCTGGCGGCGGCCGCCACGTCGGCGGGGAAGGTGCTGGCCGGCCAGGTCCGGTGGGACCTCGCGGCCGCCGCGATCGCCGGATCGGTACCCGGCGCCATCGCCGGTTCGTCCCTCAGCCACCGGTTGAACGTCCGGACGCTCCGGGTGGTGCTCGCCGTCCTGATCGGTTCCGTGGGGGCCCTGATGCTCCTGCAGGCGTACGGCCTGGTCCCCGGATCATGATACCACGGCACCGTCCCCGGCGGGCGGTTCACCGCGATCCGGCCCTCCGCCGTCCCCGGCTGGGAGGGATTTCTTCCTCCAGATGAAGAATATCGCCGGATAGAGGACCAGTTCCATCGCCACCGATGTCGTGATGCCCCCGACCATCGGCGCGGCGATCCGCTTCATGACGTCGGCACCGGTACCCGTCGCCCACATGATCGGCAGCAGGCCGATTACCGTCGTGAACATCGTCATCAGCTTGGGCCGGATCCGTTTCACCGCCCCGACGTGGATGGCGTCCTTCAGGTCAGCGATACTCCTCATCCTGCCCGCATTCTTCTTCTCGTCGTAGGCGAGGTCCAGGTAGAGGAGCATCATGATCCCGGTTTCAGCGTCCAGCCCGGCGAGGGCGATCAGGCCCACCCAGACCGCGATGCTCAGATTGTAGCCGAGCAGATACAGGTACCAGAACGCGCCGATCAGCGAGAACGGAACGGCGAGGAGGACGAACAGCGTTTTACCGGTCGACCGGGTGTTCAGGTATATCAGCAGGAAAACAAAAAAGAGCGTAACGGGGATAATCAGATAGAGGTATCGTTTCATCCTTTCCATATGTTCATACTGCCCTCCCCACTCGAGGTAGTATCCGGCAGGCAGGGTGACCCTGGAGCGCACGGCCGCCTTCGCCGCCGACACGTAATCCCCGTAACTTTTTCCCGAAACGTCGACCAGGACGTATCCGAGGCGGGATCCCCCCTCGTTGGTGATCATCGGCGGGCCGCCCTCGATCCGGAGGTCGGCGACCTCTCCGAGCGGAACCTGGGCCCCTCCCGGGGTGGCCACCAGGATCTTTCGCATCGCTCCGATGTCGTCCCGGAGCTCCCGCGGGTACCTGACCGTCACCGGGTACCGTTCCTTGCCTTCCAGCGTCCAGGTGACCGGATCCCCGCCGATCGCAGCCTCGATGACCATGTTGATCTCGTCGACCGAAAGACCGTACCGGGCGGCGTCTTCCCGCCGAACGGCGATATCGAGGTAGTATCCGCCGGTGATCCTTTCCGCGAAGGCGGACCGTGTACCCGGCAGTGTTTTCAACACGTTCTCAATCTCGGCTCCGATCGATTCGATGACCTTCAGGTCGGGTCCGAAGACCTTGACGCCAAGATTACTCCTCAGGCCGGTGGTGAGCATCTCGGTCCTGGTCTGGACCGGCATCCACCAGATGTTGGCCATGCCGGGTAATTTGAGTTTTTCGTCCATCTCCGCGATCAGCTTGTCCCAGGTCATCCCGGCCCGCCATTGATCTTCCGGCTTGAGGGTGACGATCGTTTCCATCATGTTCAGCGGCGCCGGATCGGTCGATGTTTCCGCGCGGCCGGCCTTCCCGAACACGGATTCCACCTCCGGAAACTCTTTCAGCATCCGGTCCTGGATCTGGAGGACCCGTCCCGCCTCGGCGACAGACATCCCGGGGAGGGAGGTCGGCATGAACAGGATCGTCCCCTCGTTGAGGGGTGGCATGAATTCGCTTCCGAGCGAGAAATAGATCGGGATCGTCGCCAGCAGGATGACCGCCGCGCCGGCGAGTATGGCGCGGGTGTGGTTGAGCACCACATCGATGACCGGGTGGTAGATCCTGTGGAGAAACACGCTGATCGGATGGCGCTCCTCGCTCCGGATCCTGCCCCGCACGAGCATCATGACGAGCGGGGGGGCCAGCGTGATCGCCAGGATGGCTCCGAAGAACATCGAGAATGTTTTCGTGAACGCGAGCGGCTTGAACAGCCTGCCTTCCTGTGCCTGCAGCGTGAAGATCGGGATGAACGACACGGTGAGCACGAGGAGGGAATAGAAGATCGGTGCCCCCACCTCCTTGAGGGCCGCGATGACCGTCTTGTCGCGCTCGGGAGGTTTCAAGAGCTCCCCGTTTTCCAGCCGCTTGTGGACGTTTTCGGTAAGGACGATCGACGCGTCCACCATTTCTCCTATCGCGATGGCGATGCCGCCGAGGGACATGATGTTCGCGGAGATGCCCATGTAGTACATCGGGATGAACGAGAGGATCACCGCGATCGGGAGCGTGATGATCGGAATGAGGGCGCTTCTCAGGTGGAGGAGGAAGATGATCACGATGATCGAGATGATCAGCATCTCCTGGCCAAGCGTCTCCTTCAGGACGGCGATCGCGCGCTCGATCAGGTCCGAGCGGTCGTAGGTCGTGACGATTTTCGTCCCGGGGGGGAGGGAGGGCTCGATGTCCCGGATCTTCTCCCGCACCCGCGCGATCACGTCGAGGGCGTTTTCCCCCTGCCGCATCACCACGATGCCGCCGACGGTTTCGCCCGTCCCGTTGTATTCCGCGAGCCCGCGGCGGATCCCCGGTCCGCGCTCCACGGTCCCGATGTTGCTTACCAGCACGGGCGTGCCCTTTTCGTCGGCGCCCACGGCGATGTTCTCGATGTCCGTGAGCGAGTTGATGTACCCGCGACCCCTGACGAAATATTCCGTGGCCGAGAACTCCACCACGCGGCCGCCAGCGTCGTTGTTGTTCTTCCGGATGGCGTCCACCACCGCCGTCAGGCTGATGTTGTGCGCCAGCAGGGCGTCGGGGTCGACGTTCACCTGGTACTGTTTCACGAACCCGCCGACGCTCGCCACCTCCGCCACGCCCGGGACCGATTCCAGATAATATTTCAATGTCCAGTCCTGGAAGGAACGCAGGTCCGACAGGTCCTGGCTCCCCGTCTCGTCGATCAGTGCGTATTCGAACACCCATCCGACCCCTGTCGCGTCGGGGCCGAGGACCGGTTTCACGCCCTCCGGTAGTTTCGCGGTCGCCCCGCCCAGGTATTCCATCACCCTGCTCCTCGCCCAGTAGATGTCCGTCCCATCCTCGAAGATGACGTAAATGAACGACATCCCGAACATCGAGACGCCCCGGACGGTCCTCACCCCGGGGGCCGAGACCATCCTGGTGATGATCGGGTAGGTGACCTGATCCTCGATCAGGTCGGGACTGCGCCCCATCCATTCGGTGAAGATCGTGACCTGGACATCGGAGAGGTCGGGGAGGGCGTCGAGCGGCGTCTGGTAGATCGACCAGATTCCCCAGACGGTCGCGAACGCGAAGATGGCCAGGACGATGAATTTGTTCCTGGCGCTGAATTCGATGATCCGTTCGATCATGGCCGGGATTCCCTTCCGTGTTGATGGGCCGGCGCCCGGAGGCGGTCAAGGACCCCCTGGATCCTGCTCTCCGCGTCGATCAGGAAGTTGGCGGAGGAGATGATCCGTTCACCCGCGTGGAGTCCGTCGAGGACCTCGACGAACTCGTCGTTCCGGTATCCCGTCCTGACGATCCTCGCCTCGATGAGGTCTCCATCGAGAGCGACGAAGGCAATTTCCCTCGTCCCGGTGTTGAGGACGGCGTTGACGGGCACGCTCAGCCGGTGCTTCCCCCCGGAGGCGATCCGCGCCTCGCCGAACATGCCGGGCTTGAGCTCGCCGTCGGGGTTGGGAATCTCGATCCTCGCCGTCACCGACCGGGTGGCCCTGTTGAGCGTCGGGAAGATGAACGTCACCTCTCCGTTGAATTCCTTTTCCCGTATCTGGCCAAACCTGGCGGCGGCCTTCTGTCCGACGCGCACGTCGGGGATCTCATGCTGATAGAGCTCGACGTTGAGCCAGACCGTCGAGAGGTCGGCGATGGTGTAGAGGGACATGCCGGGTTCGACGAACATGCCCGCCGTGACCGCCTTCGCCACCACGTGCCCCGAGACGGGGGAGAGGACCTCCACGCTCCTGGATGGTTCCCCCGAGCGCTCGAGGGCGTCGATCTGCTCCCCGCTGAACCCGAGAAAAACCAGCCGATCGCGGGTCGCCGAACCGAACCCCCCTGGCCCGATCAGACCGTCCACCGTCCAGTTCGTGTCGGAGGCGAGGTCCGCCGAGAGGAGATGCTCCCGCTGCGCCGCGACCGCCTCGGGACTGTAGATCCTGAAGAGGAGTTCCCCCTTCCTGACAAACTTCCCGTCGTAATCGGCGGCGAGCGTGTCGATCCATCCCGAGTACCGGAGGTTAACGACCGCCAGCCGTCGCTCGTCTTCGGCGATGCTGCCGAACGCCCGGACGCTCTTTTTCATCTCCCTGGATCGCACGGAATCGATCCTGACGCCGATCGCCTGCTGTTTTCCGGTGCTGACGTGGAACACCGCGCGGCCGCCGCCTGAGTCGGATGACCCGCCGCCCCCCGCGGGAGTAAGGTCCATCCCGCAGATCGGGCATCGCCCAGGCCCCTCATTGCGCACCGAAGGGTGCATCGGGCAGGTGTAGATCCCGGTCTGCGCCGGTCGATCCTGCGAACTCACCGGGGCCGACGGCGGGTGGAGCGGGTCCGCAGCGACCGAAACCGCGGCGACGGTCCCCGTCAGGAGGGTGACCCAGACGGAGAGGGCGATCGTGAACGATCGGGTGGTCAATCGATGGGTGGTCATGGTGGTCCCCTTCATCATCGGTTCTGTTGAAATTCGCCGTTGAACCCGGTTGCGAACCTGAGTCTGGCGATCGATTTTTCGAAATCCATCCTGGTCATGAAATAGTCGGTTTGGGCGTCCAGAAACGCCGTGTAGGCCTGGTGCACCATCGGATAATCGATCTCCCCGTCCTGATAGAGGGAGAGACTCGACCGGAGGGCCTGTTCGGCGGCCGGCAGCATCGACCCCCCGATGTTCCGCATCCGTTGGAGTTGTCCGGTGACCTCCTCGTATGCCGCTCGCACCTCGGAGAACACCATGTTCCTCGTGGAAGCGTACGATTCCCGGCCCCTGTTCCTCTCATGCGTCGCGGCTTCGACGCCCGCTCCCGCCTTCCCGAGGCTCCAGGGAACGAACGGCAGCGTGATCCCCGCCGATACGGTCCATCCCCTGAACATCTCCATCTCTGAATCCATATACCCGACCCCGAAGCGGAAATCCGGGAGATATTCCTGCCGGGCGGAGGTGAGCAATTCCTCCTGCTCCGCGATCCTGAGCGAATCGTGGACCAGCATCGGTCTGGTGACCTGCGTCCACGCGAGAAGGGTGTCGAGCGGGACATCTAGCGCGGGATCCTCAGACACGACGGCAAAACCTATCGTATCCTTCGTATGCCGGTCGAGGATTCCCGAAATCCGGGCCTTCAGGCCGAGCTCGAGCTGCCTCATTTCGATCACCGAGTTGGCCGACGCGGTCCGGAGCACCTCCGCCATGAGCATGTCGTTCCGGGAGGCCTTTCCGACCCGGTATCTGGCCGAGGCGATTTCTCCCAGGCGACGGGTAAGCCTCTGGTTCTCCTGCTCGAGGACCTGGCGCTGCTGGACATACCAGAGCTCTGCGTACATCCGCCGCAGTTCCAGCAGGACCGTATTGACGATCTCTTCCGATTCGTGATGGGCGTGTTCGGCACGGAGGGCGCCGATCCTCCGTTCGGTGGCATACTTCGAAGGGAAACGGACCATCTGCATCAGCTCCAATTCGGTCGCCATCTCTTCCGACCAGCGAAACCCCGGCATCTCCTTCCGGCGGAAATTCAATTCCGGGGGGTCGAGCACACCCATTTGCCTTTCCATCGCGTTGGCGACGTGGATCCCCTCCACCGAGCCGAGGATCGCCGGATTGCGCGCAAGAGCCTCCATGACCAGGTCCTCCAGGGGAACCACCCTCGGTTCCGGGATCATCAGGGAATCCTGCGCGCTCGAGTGGAACTGGAACAGCAGGAGGAACGCCATCAATGGAATTTGATATCTCATTACGACACCTCTCTGTCAATCGTCTGAATTCACCCTTTCCCGGCCGAAAACAACCGGGAAGGATACGAACCTGGGACGTCATGGTTCTCCGGCGTACCGGAGAAAAGAGGTGGTGTTAGATGAGGAGAGAGGAGACGAGGAGACGGATGTCGCCCTGTGCGGTCGGAGGAGGTTTCGGCGTCCGGAGAATGACCATGGAACGAACCGCGGCGGGGAGCCGGGAATCGGGCAACGCCACAACGTGGGCTCCGGCCTTCTGCTGACAGGAACCCAATGCCGTTTCAATGCTGATATATTCGATGAGGTTACGGCCGGAAACGATGACAGTCCGGCAACATGAGGTGTTTCGTTCAGCCGCTACCGAGGCCCGGGTGCCGCCGTCGGATGGGAGGCAGGCGGAACAAGTCATCTTGCCCGGACTTTTCACCATCGGGCAGGATGCCACGATCACCGGAATCCCGATCGTAAAAATAAGGAAAACCGAAAGGAATCCCGTCACCGTCGCCTTGTATCCACGACTGGTCACGGCCGAATATTCCTCTGATCCCGACGAATCATCATACTGAAAATTTAACGTAATTTCCGCTCTTTGTCAACAGCCGCGTGCGGAGGGGAGTTCCGCCGGTGGCGGATACCGCTTTTCAGCCCTTGTTCATCAATAAATCGAGGGGATCGCCGATTCCGACCGCGTCGACGGAGTAGAAGGGTTCCCCGTATTTTACGCCGATCTTGGCTCCATACGCCTTCGCCCGGGTCTCGACGAAGTCCAGGAAGTTACTATCGCTCAGTTTTGTGACCGGCTCGGTCGATCCCGGATCGTGGAACTGGGAAACATGCGCCTTGATCGCCTGAAGTCTGACCTTATACGCCACGGTGATATCGACGATAAATGAAGGGGTAAACTCGTACCATTGCATGTAGTGGATGGCGTTGTCCGGACGCCACGCCTCCTGTGGCCGGCCGTTCACCGTCGTCTTGATTTTTCTGAGCCCCGAGTAAAACCAGGCCTCCCGGCAGAGGTGGTGGGTGTGAACATGGTCGGGATGGCGCTCGTGCCAGTGGGGGATGATGAGCATCCGGGGCCGGTATTTCCTGATGATGGTGATCAGTTTTTTCACGTTCGCGCGATTGACATCGATATCGCCATCCGGAATCGCCAGGTTTTCCCGTACGCACCCGAGGATGGATGCCGCTTCCTTTGCCTCCCTGAGCCGTATGGCGCTCGTTCCGCGGGTGCCGAGTTCACCTTTCGTGATATCGACGATCCCGGCCTTCCGTCCCTTCCTGACGAGTTGCGCGAGTGTGCCGCCGCAGCAAAGTTCCACATCGTCGGGGTGTGCCCCGACGGCCAGGATGTCGAGCCGCATTCCTACTCCGGATTGTTGATAAGGAAAAAATATATCGAAAACGCTCTCAAAAGGCAACGACCCGTAAACCATTGATTCTCGCCCACATCTTGGATATATTCAGTCCGATGAGAGTATCGGGGCAATATACAGTTTCGGGACTCACGGCAAGGATCAAACAGACCCTCGAGAGGGAGTTCCACGATGTCACTGTCGAGGGTGAAATATCCAATTTCAAGATCCATACCTCCGGCCACTGTTATTTCACGCTGAAAGACGACCAGGCGCAGCTCGCCGCGGTCATGTGGAGGGCGAGGGTGGGGAGCCTGTTCTTCACTCCGGAATCCGGGATGAAGGTGATCGCGCAGGGCAATGTCACCGTGTATCCGGTCCGTGGGATCTACCAGATCGATGTGGTCTCCCTGCAACCCGCCGGGATCGGGGAGCTTCAGGCGGCGTTCGAACGGTTGAAGCGAAAGCTTTTCGACGAGGGGCTGTTCGACGCCGACCGGAAGCGCGACCTGCCCCCGTTCCCCGCGAAGATCGGCGTGGTCACATCGGAAAGCGGTGCCGCGATCAACGACATCGTGAACGTCCTGCGGCGCCGTGCGCCGTACGTCGAACTGGTCCTCGCCCCGGTGAAAGTGCAGGGGAGCGGGGCGGCGACCGAAATCGCCGGCGCGATTCAACTGTTCAACGAGTATGGAGGAGTCGACCTGCTCATCGTGGGCCGGGGAGGCGGGTCCGTGGAGGACCTCTGGGCGTTCAACGAGGAAATCGTCGCCCGCGCGATTTCAGCCTCGAAAATTCCGGTCATCAGCGCCGTCGGTCACGAGGTGGATTACACTATCGCGGACTACGTGGCGGACCTCCGGGCCCCGACTCCCTCGGCCGCCGCCGAACTGGCCGTGCGCTCCAAGGCTGAAATGATTGAAAATCTGTCAAATTTTTATTATACTGCGAGGAAATCAGTTGAAGCGAGACTGACCCGGTATCGGGAGCGTATCAGGGGGTACATCCGGAGTTACGCCTTCAACCTGCCCGCGGACCTGATCAGACAGCGGGCACAGCGGCTGGACGAACTGAGGATATCCCTTTCCCGCATCGGATCGCACAGGGTGGAATCGATCCGCCACCGGTTGGTTTCCCTGCGGAAACGGGTTGAAAACCTCGATCCCGCGAAGGTTCTCCGGCGGGGATTCGTCATGGTCTACCGGGACGGGCGGAACGTCGGCGCCGTCTCCGCCGTGAACGTCGGCGATCACCTCGAACTGAGGTTCCACGACGGCCGGATAGGAGCCCGGGCCCTGGACCCGAAACCCACCGCGAAGGACAACCGTTCAGATGGCTAAAAAAGAGGGCCCGAAACAGCAATCATTCGAGTCGAGGATGCGCCGACTCGAAGAGATCGTCGAATCACTCGAGAACGGCGATAAACCGCTCGACGACGTGGTGTCGATGTTCGAGGAAGGGATACGCCTTTCCACCGACTGCCTCGAATACCTCGGGAAGGCGGAACTGCGTCTGAAAAAACTGAGCCGGGACGCGGCTGGCACGTTCCATCTCACATCGGAGGAAGATGAAGAATAAACAGCACGCGACCCCGCACCCGTACGAGTACCTGAGCCTGATCGACTCGCCCGCCGACCTGAGGAAGCTCAGCGTCGCCGAGCTCAAGCCGGTCTGCAAGGACCTCCGCGAGTTCCTCATCGACGAGATCTCCAAGATCGGCGGCCATCTCGGCGCCGGCCTCGGCACCGTCGAACTCGCCGTGGCCCTCCACTACGCGTTCAATACCCCCGCCGACAAACTGGTCTGGGACGTCGGCCACCAGGCGTATCCTCATAAAATCCTCACCGGGAGGAGGGACCGGTTCCATACGATCAGGCAGTTCGGCGGGATCAGCGGGTTCCTCAAACGGGATGAGAGCCCGTTCGACACGTTCGGCGCCGGACACGCGAGCACGGCGATGTCCGCGGCGCTCGGCATCGCGGCGGCGCGCGACCTCGCCGGCGACCAATTCAAGGTCGTCGCCGTCGTGGGCGACGGCGCGATGACCGGGGGTATGGCCTACGAGGCGATGAACAACGCAGGCATCCAGAAACGCAACATGATCGTCGTCCTGAACGACAACAACATGTCGATCGCCCCGAACGTCTGGACGCTCTCGAATTACTTCACGGAACTGATCGCCAACCCGTCGTACAACCGGTTCAAGGCGAATGTCTGGGACCTCACGGGGAAACTCGACGTCGTGGGGGACCGGATCCGTAAAATCGCGGCGAGGGTCGAGGAAGGCATCAAGATGGTGATCACGCCCGGGATCCTGTTCGAAGCGCTCGGGTTCAGGTATTTCGGGCCGATCAACGGCCACAACCTCACGCAGCTCGTCCGCATCTTCTCCGAAGTGAAGGACCTCACCGGGCCCATCCTTATCCACGCGATCACGCGGAAGGGAAAGGGGTACGAGCCGGCCGAGCGGGACGTGCAGGCGCTCCACGGCGTGACCCCGTTCGACAAAATCACCGGCATCTCCCCGAAAAAACCGGAATCGGCCCCGTCCTACACGACCGTCTTCGGGAAGGCGCTCGTCGAACTGGCGAAGGACAACGACAGGGTCGTCGGCATCACGGCGGCCATGCCTGACGGGACGGGACTCGACCACCTCCAGCGGGAAATACCCGGCAGATTTTTCGACGTCGGCATCGCGGAACAGCACGCCGTGACGTTCTCGGCGGGGATGGCGACCCAGGGCTACGTCCCGGTCGTGGCGATTTATTCGACGTTCCTGCAACGGGCGTACGACCAGATCGTCCACGATGTCTCGATGCAGCACCTCCACGTCGTCTTCTGCATCGACCGGGCGGGCCTCGTCGGGGCGGACGGCCCGACCCACCATGGCGTGCTGGACCTCGCGTATCTCCGCTGCATTCAGGACATCGTCGTGATGTCGCCGAAGGACGAATCCGAACTCCGGGACATGCTCCACACCGCCATCCAGTACAAGGGGGGCCCGGTGGCGATCCGTTACCCCCGCGGCAACGGGCTCGGCATCCCGATGAAACCCGGATTCGACATCGTCGCGATCGGCAAGGCGGAGATCGTCCGGAGCGGGAAGGATGTCGCCATCCTCGCGCTGGGCAACATGGTCAGCCAGTCGCTGAAGGCAGCCGACCTCCTCGCGAAGGACGGGATCGAAGCGGAAGTCGTCAACATGCGGTTCGTCAAACCCGTCGACGAGTCGATGATCGCTGACATCTGCGGCAGGTTCGCCAACGTGCTCACCGTCGAGGATCACGTGGTCGACGGCGGGTTCGGCGGCGCGGTCCTCGAGACGATCCAGCGCCTCGGCGTCCGTCAGCCACGCATCAGGCTGCACGGCCTCCCCCCCTCGTTCATCGAACACGGAAGCCCCGCGGAGCTCGCCGCGATGGTGAAACTCGACGCCCCCGGCATCGCCAGCGTCGTGAAGGATTTTTTCAGACCGGAGCCGAGACCGGCCCCCGCCGCGACACACGCCTGATCACACCGGACCGCCGAGCACACGATGAAAAAAATCCGAGTCGGAATCATCGGCCTGGGGTGGGTCGCCCAGGTCTTCCACCTCCCGATGCTCGCCAAAATCGATGAGGCCGAGGTGACGGCCGTCTGCGACAAGGACAAGGCCCGGTCCCGGATGATCGGCGACAAGTTCTCGGTACCGGCGGTCTTCACGAACTACGCCGACTTGCTGGAACGCGACGACATCGACGCCGTCATCGTCAGCACCAGCACGGACATGCACCATCCCATCACGACGGCCGCCCTGCGGGCGGGCAAGCACGCCTTCGTCGAAAAACCGATCACGAGGACATTCGAAGAGGCGAGGGAACTGACCGAGGAGGCCCACAGGCACAAACTCACGCTGATGGTCGGGATGAACAACCGCTTCCGGCCCGACACGATGATCCTCAAGAGCTTCGTGGAAAAAGGTGAGCTCGGCAAGCTGTTCTACGCGAAGGGGGGCTGGCTGAAATCACTCTCCGACACCAACCCCTGGATGACCCGGAAGGACAAATCGGGCGGCGGGGTGGTCCTCGACCTCGGGATCGTCATGCTCGACCTCATCCTCTGGATGATGGGCTTCCCCCCCGTGACGCACGTCAGCGCGACGATGTACGGCCACCAGACCAAGAGCGTCGAAGACACCTGCATCGCCACCGTCAAGATGAAGCCCGACCTGGTGCTCACGCTCGAAGTCAGCTGGTCGCTCCTCTCCGCACAGGACTACTATTACTGCAACCTCTTCGGGACCGAAGGGAGCGCACTGATCAATCCACTCCGGATCCATAAAAAGCTCCACGGGAACATCGTCAACCTCACTCCCGCCACGTCCGAATCTCCGAACGGCCTCTACCGGAAGAGCTACGAGAATGAACTGAGGCACTTCATCGGCGCCCTCCGCGGACTGCATCCGGTGGTTTCGACCGGCGAGGAGGCGATGGAGCGCATGAAAGTGGTCGAGGCGATCTACCGTTCGTCCCAGAAAGGGAAGGAAGTCCACCTGGGCTGAGCCATGAAGCAGGCCCACATCGCCCTCCTTACCGATTTCGGGACGGCGGACCCCTATGTCGCGGCCTTGAAGGGCGTACTCCTTTCCGCCGTTCCCGGGATCCGTATCACCGACATCTCCCACGACGTCCCACGGCACAACGTTTCCTCCGCGGCGTACATCCTTCGCGCGGCTGCGCCCTGGTTCCCCCGGGGGACCATCTTCGTTTGCGTCGTCGATCCCGGCGTCGGCACGAAACGCCGGATCCTCTGCCTGAAACTCTCCGGATGCACCTTCCTGGCCCCGGACAACGGCCTCCTGGAACGATTCGCCGACCGGAACGGTGTCGGCCGCTGGTACGCCCTGAAGCCACCCGCCTCCGGTCAACGGGTCAGCGCGACCTTCCACGGCCGGGACATCATGGCGCCAGCCGCTGCCAGGCTGGCGGGGGGTGACCGGTTGGCGTCCCTCGCCCGCCCCGTCCATGCTCCGAGGACGATCAGGTTCCTCAGCCGGGCCCCACGGCAGGGGGGTGGGAAGGTCGAAGGGAGCGTGCTGCACGTGGATCGATTCGGCAACATCATCACCAGCATCGTGATGCCCGGTCGGCCCACGTCCTCGTTCCGCGTGAAGATCGGCCGGAAAACCGTCCGGACGCTCTGCTCGACATACGATGAGGCGCCAGCCGCAACTCCATTCATCATTACGGGAAGCAGCGGACTGCTCGAAGTTTCCATCAACCGCGGGGATGCCGCGCGGGCGCTGCGTATCAGACCGGGCCATACGGTCCGGGCCTACTCATGAAGCGAACAACCGACGCGGATTACATGCGGGAATGCCTTCGCCTCGCCGAAAAGGGACGCGGGGGCGTCAGCCCGAACCCCCTCGTCGGCGCGGTTGTCGTGAAGAACGGGCTCATCATCGGGAGGGGCTTTCACCGCCGGTTCGGCGGACCCCACGCGGAGGTTGACGCGATCCGGGCCTGCCGCAGATCCCCCAGGGGGGCGACGCTCTACGTGAACCTCGAACCGTGCGCCCACCAGGGGAAAACACCGCCCTGTACCGACCTGATACTGGAAGCCGGCATCGCGCGAGTCGTGGTCGGCATCCGAGACCCGAATCCCGTCGTATCCGGGAGGGGATTGCGCAGATTACGACGGGCCGGCGTCAGGATACGGCACGGCATCCTTCGTGAGGCCGCGGGTCGCCTGAACGAAGCCTACACCCGGCACGTGACGACAGGCCTTCCGCTGGTTACCCTGAAAATCGCCCAGAGTGTCGACGGGGCCGTTTCGGACAGCGACGGCGGGAGCCGCTGGATCACCGGGGAACAGGCGCGCGCTGACACCCACCTGCGCAGGAGCCGCGCCGACTGCGTCCTCGTCGGGGCGGGGACCGTCCTCGCCGACGATCCGCTCCTGACCGTGAGAAACGTCCGCGGCCCGCAACCAGTGCGGATCGTCCTGGACGGAAGCCTCCGGGTCCATCCCGGGGCGAAAATATTCAACTCCACGCGCAGGCGCCCGACCGTGCTCGTCACCACCGAGCGCGCGTTCATACGGCGGCGGAAGACCGTGAAGCGGCTCGCGGGGAAGGGCGTGACGTTCATGATTTTCCCTGGTGGGACCGCCGGCGTCATTCCGCCGGGCGAGCTCCTGCTCGCCCTCGGCCGTCGCGGCCTGACATCCGTCCTCGTGGAAGGGGGGCCGGAGACCTGGGGCGCATTCCTCAACGCCGGTTGCGCCGACCGTCTCGTCGTTTACACGGCACCGATCCTCCTCGGAGGGGAGCGGCGGGCGTTCGCCGCGTTGAAGCCGGCCGGGATCCGGAAACCGGTCCGGCTGAAAAATATCCGGACGGGCAGGGTCGGCCAGGACACGCTGATCGAGGGGGATATCGTCCACACATCGAAAATGGTTTGACCATGTTCACCGGCATCATACAGGAAATCGGGACGGTCGCGGACTCCGTGCGGTCCGGCGGTAATTTGAGGGTGACGATCGCCGCGGTGAAGTCGGCTCCGAGGCTCCGGCCCGGATCGAGCATCGCGGTCAACGGCGCCTGCCTGACGGCGGTGGAGTGCCGCCGCGACCGGTTCGTCACCGAGGTGGTGGAGGAAACGCTCCGTAAAACGGCCCTGGAGTCCCAGCTCGCGCGGGGGTCGGTGAACCTCGAACTCCCCCTCCGCGCGGACGGGCTCGTGGACGGCCATCTGGTACTCGGCCACGTCGACACGACCGGAACGATCAGTTCCATCGAGGAGCGTGACGGGAGCTGGTGGTTTTCCGTAAACGTCCCCGGGGAGTTTCTGAAGTTCGTCGTCCACACCGGCTCCATCGCGATCGATGGCGTCAGCCTGACGGTGGCCGAACTCGCCGGGGAGACCTGCCGCATCTCGATCATCCCCCGGACGATGACACACACCATCTTCGGTCGCTGCAGGCCCTCCGATCCGGTCAACATCGAGGTCGACGTCATCGGAAAATATGTCGAACGCCTCCTCCAGGGCGGAGATGCGGCCAGGTCCCGCGGGCGAATCCCGGGTATCGATGCGCTCCGGGAACAGGGGTTTTGACGGGAGGAAGGGAGGCCGCGGAGCGGGGCGGGGGCGCGGATGCGATCTCGAACCCCTTGGAGAATTCGGGATTATTCCGTATCTTTACAATTCCCGGAAACGAACAGTATTCAGGACATTGTCATGTACACGTTCCTCGTTTTGATTGAAATCATCGTCAGTATCCTCCTGATGATCGTCATCCTTATGCAATCGAGCAAGGGAGGCGGCCTCGCCGGGACGTTCGGCTCGAGCTCGGTCGGCACGGTGTTCGGGGTCCGGAGGACGGCGGATTTCCTCAGCAGGGCAACGACGATTCTGGCCACGATTTTCATCGCGCTCTGCCTGTTCATCAATATTTTCTATCTGCCCGGCGCGGGCGACACGGGCGACAGCGTCATCCAGAGCGGTACACCGACGTCTGCTCCGGCTCCGGTTCCCCCGGTGAGCCGGCCCGCGGCGACGCCCGACAACCAGACACCTCCGGCCGGGACCCCGCAGCAATAATCCTCCCGGCGCTTCACTGCGCCCATGGCTCAATTGGTAGAGCAGCTGACTCTTAATCAGCGGGTTCCAGGTTCGAGTCCTGGTGGGCGCACACGGTCAGCACTTTTTCCCGGCCTGCCCCCGAAGTCACCCTCCTGATCCTAACAAGAGCATCGTAGCCCGCGGGCAGATAGCCATAGGCCTGCTCCCAATGCCCGGATAAGACCATTTCGGTATCCGACGGGTGATTTTCATCACAACCCTCATTGTGTACCGGTCGACATCCATTATATTGTCCACTTAACGCGACCCGGACATTGGCGCGAAATCGGCAAGAACAAATCGAAGCTTAAGGTGAAAGGATGACATCAATGACACATCGCCACCGTTTTTTGCTCCCGCGTTTCCTCTGCGTGGGATTGCTCGCTTTCATCGTCGGGGCCTGTTCGAGCGACACACCCGTTTCGCCCCCGCTCTCACAGTTTGAACCGCAGATCGCCAACACCGCGGATAATTTCCAGTTTCAGGTGACGGGTGCGACGAACGTCACGACGACCGTGGAATACCCGTGGCAAAACACCGGAACACGCGCCAGCGTCAACCAGTCGTGCTCCATTTCCGCGGGATCCGCCGTCGTGACGCTTCTCGACTCGAACCAGGTCGAACTGTATTCGAATTCGTTGTCCGCCAACGGAACCTTCCAGAGTGATACGGGTCAGGTGGGAGTGTGGAAGGTAAAAGTGGTCTTGACCAATCTGTCCGGGACCCTGAATTTCCGCGCTCAGAAACTTTAACATCGGGGTTTGAGTAAACCACCGCCCCGTCACTCCATGAGCGAATACTGTTCGCAGTACGACGCAGGCGGTTTCGATCGCGCCTGACCCCCTGGCCCCGGCCGAAACGGCCGATTTAATTTGCCACCCTCCCGGCCCGGGTGTAACCTTTTCCTCCCGCACCCCGTATTCAAGGCATACCCCGGGCGCTTCGAAGCGGGCGGGGGATGACAGGGATTACCTGGAGGAATCATGCATATCGGTGAACAGATCAGGGGGGACGTCGCGGTGGTCGCCCTGAGCGGCGGACTGCACGATGAGGAGGATGGGATCGTCCTGGAACAGAAAATCATCAGCCTCACCGCCGACAACATCAGGAAGATCGTCTTCGACCTCGGGAAACTCAACAGCGTCAACAGCCAGGGGCTTTCTGCCCTGCTGCGCGCGGTCAAATCGGTC
Source organism: uncultured Chlorobiaceae bacterium (assembly GCA_964596065.1). Lineage (GTDB taxonomy): Bacteria > Bacteroidota > Ignavibacteria > UBA10030 > SZUA-254 > SZUA-254. The sequence continues at coordinate 155,324 of CAZQSM010000001.1, forward strand.
CGGACGCGGGGAGGGGACATCCGGCTGGCCGGTCTCGACGAACACCTCGAGAACATCTTCGCGAAGACGCGGTTGGTGAGGATTTTCGACACCTACGAAACCGTTGACAGGGCGGCGGCCAGCTACATCCATTGACGCAGTCATTTTGACATCTCCCGCTTAATCCGTAACTTTCCCGTCAGCTGACCGCCCGCGATGGGCGGCGCGGCTCCCGTCCGGCGCGCCCGGCACCCGGACCCACCCGTCACAGACGATTACCGGACGAACCAACCTCGATGCCGACGACCATCACGCGACCTGTCTTCGATGAAAATACCCGCTTCAGGGGTTTGAAACATATCATCGGAAACACTCCGCTCCTTGAAATTCACTTCCGATACAAGAAAGAAAACCGCGTACTGTACGCCAAGGCGGAATATGTCAATATGACCGGGAGCATCAAGGACAGGATGGCGTACCACATCCTGAAGAATGCCTATGCGGCCGGAGCGATCAGGGAGGGGGATACCATCGCCGAGGCAACGAGCGGAAACACCGGCATCTCCTTCGCCGCGATCGGGCGCGCACTCGGCCACCCCGTCACGATTTTCATGCCCGACTGGATGAGCCGGGAGAGGATCGACCTGATCAGGAGCATGGGGGCGGGGATCGTCCAGATCAGCAAGGAGGACGGGGGCTTCCTGGGGGCAATCGCGCGCGCGCAGGCCCTCGCGAAGGAACGAGAAAACGTCTTCCTGCCGAGCCAATTCGACAACCCGTCGAACGTGGATGCGCATGAACAGTCCACCGGACCCGAAATCTGGTGGCAACTCGATTTCCAGTCGCTCAGGCCCGGCGCGTTCGTGGCCGGCGTCGGCACCGGAGGGACCATCATGGGAATCGGCAGGTTCATGAAACAGCGCGACGCCTCCGTTCGCATCCATCCCGTGGAGCCGATGGAATCACCGACGCTTTCGACCGGACACAAAGAGGGCAAACACCGGATCCAGGGGATCTCCGATGAGTTCATCCCGTCGATCGTCGATCTCAGCTATCTGGATCCCGTGATCGGTGTCAGCGACGGTGACGCCATCATCACGGCCCAGAAAATGGCCTCCCAGCTGGGATTGGGAGTGGGGATCTCCTCGGGGTGCAACTTCATCGGGGCCCTCAAGGCGCAGAACGAACTCGGCCCCGGCGCGGTGGTCGTCACCGTCCTCCCGGACGACAATAAAAAATATCTCTCGACGGACCTCCTGAAAACGGAAGCGGGCGCGGGTCACCACCTCTCCGCGGACGTTGAATTCATCGGCTACCAGGCCCACAAACGGGTCTGCCATACCTGCTGCGACCTTTACGAGTGCAACCAGCGGATCACCGGCGCGGGTCCCTGCTGATGCCCCAACCACCCATGACCGGAACACGGCAGGAGTCGTCACCGCACCTTCACCGCCCACCGGCATATGAGGTCGTGAGGAGTGCCGCTGCCCGGATCGCGCTGCACCGCTCGCTCTTGCGGCTGGAAGGGGCCGACGCGTTTGATTTCCTCCACAGGATGTCAACGAATGATATGCTTTCGATGCGCGACGGGGAAGCCCGGCGGACGGTGATCGTGAATGAGAAGGGACGCATCATCGACCTGGTCACGGTCGTCCGGACGGGAGACCGGGCGCTCGTCCTCGGCAGCCCGGCGCTGGGGCGGGCGCTCAAGGGGTGGTTTGATAAATTCATCATTATGGACGATGTGCACATCACGGGTGAGACCGCGGACACCCGGGTCATGGCGTTCTACGGCCCGCAATCCGCCGCGCTCGCCGGTCGTCCCTCGGGCGGAGGAATGTCGGTCAGGGAAGACCTCGGGTCGGTCCCGGGATCCCTGCTGATCCCGGGGGAGGGGAACCCTGGGAGCGGGGACGCCGGCCCGTGGGAGGAGGTTCCCGTGGCGAACGCCGCGACCCTCGAAGCCGTCCGGATCGAAGAGCTGGTCCCGGCGACGGGCCGGGAACTTGGACCGGATGTCAACGCCCTCGAAGCGGGCCTGAAGCGATACATCAGCTTTTCCAAGGGGTGCTACATCGGGCAGGAGGTCATCGCCAGGCTCGACACCTACCGGAAACTGCAGAAAATACTTTCGCTTTTCGATTTTCCGGGGTTCGATGGGGAGGGTTTGGGACCGGGCAACCTCTTTCACGATGGGGGTGATGCAGGACGGATCACCAGCACGACATTCTCACCCAGGCATCGGGCATGGATCGGCCTCGGATACCGCCGGATAACCGCGCGGGACATCGATTTTCAATTCCTCCCCGGGGACGGAAACGCCCGGATCCCCTGCCGCTGCATCACAGCCCTCCCGGAAGGATACGAAGAGTATGAAATCCAGGAGTAACGCGCCCCGTCGGACGGTGGCCGTCGTCACCGGGGCGGGGATCCGCCTGGGGAGGGCCCTCGCGCTCGCGCTCCACCGCGAAGGTTACGCGGTCGTTGTCCATTTCAACAAGTCGCGCGCGGGGGCGCTGGAGGTCGTAAAGACGATACGATCGGAAGGGGGAGAAGCGATCCGCGTGCGGAGAGACATCAGGTCGGCGGCCGGGGCCCGGGCGGTCATCGCTGCGGCTCTCGGCGCGTTCGGCACGATCGACCTGCTGGTGAACAATGCGGCGGTATTCCGGGAAAGCTCCGTCCTGGGTACCACGGAGCGGTCGTGGGATGAAACCCTCGACACCAACCTCAAGGGTATGTTTTTCTGCTCCCAGGCCGCCGCCAGGGTGATGATTCGAAAGGGGGGAGGATCGATCGTCAATATCGCCTCGGTGGGGGGGCTGCAGGCATGGTCAGGGTACCTGCCATATTCCGTCTCCAAGGCGGGTGTCGTGATGTTGACGCGTTGCCTCGCGAGGGGTCTGGCGCCGTCGATCCGGGTCAATGCCGTGGCGCCGGGGACGATCATCGTCCGGGGAGAGGAAACTGGAATCCGGCACATTCCGAAGGCGAAGATCCCGCTCCGACGCTACGGATCTCCGGACGACATCACCGAACTCGTCGTCTTCCTCGCGACACGGGCGGGCTACGTGACCGGCCAGATCTTCACGGCCGACGGCGGAAGAACTTTGCACACTACGATATCCTCATGAAACCAGTCAAGGCGTACAAGAATATTCCGTTCCTCACCAGCCCGATCGGGCGTTCGCTCAGGATCCTGTCGGAATTCCTCGAGCCACTCGACCGGCTGAAAAAGCAGGGGGTGAAGAACACCATCGTCGTCTTCGGATCGGCGCGGCTGCTACCGCGTGCGAAGGCCAGGAAAAACCTCGCCGCCCTCGAGGCGAAATACCGGACGCCCGCGAAACGAACACGGAAGGCCCGCGAGGAGCTGGAGCGGGCCAGAACCGCCCTCGAGATGTCGGCCTTTTACGAAGACGCGGTCAAAGTCACATATCTCCTCGCCCGCTGGTCGAATACCCTACCGAAGGAGCGGCAGTTCGCGATCTGTTCCGGCGGCGGTCCGGGGATCATGGAGGCGGCGAACAAAGGTGCGATCGAAGGGCGGGGGCGGTCGATCGGATTGAACATCAGCCTTCCCTTCGAGCAGGGCGCCAATCCTTACATCTCCGAGCATCTCGGATTCGAATTTCATTACTTTTTCATGCGCAAGTTCTGGTTCCTGTACCCGGCGAAAGGATTGCTCATGTTCCCCGGGGGGTTTGGCACGCTGGACGAGATGATGGAGATCCTGACGCTGGTCCAAACAAGGAAAACCACCAAACCGATGCCGATCATACTGTATGGGAGCGCCTACTGGAACTCTATACTGAATTTCAAGGAAATGATCCGGGTGGGAGTCATCGACAAAAACGATATGAGGCTCTTCAGTTTCGCGGATACCCCGGAGGAAGCGTTTTCGATGATGAAGGAGGGGCTCCAGAAAATCCACGCCAAACGCCAGCATATCGGCATTCTTCACGGCGGGCCCGGCGGTTGAATCCGGCGGTTGAATTGTGTATCTTTCATTCGAGGGGATGACTTGGTTTCGACGGGGATGAGGATGGCTCTA
>CAZQSM010000001.1:159456-191229 GCA_964596065.1 uncultured Chlorobiaceae bacterium
TGTATCTTTCATTCGAGGGGATGACTTGGTTTCGACGGGGATGAGGATGGCTCTACTGGCATCTCGTGTTCTCCGGACACACGTTAATAAACTGGAAAACCATAAGTGCGAACACTGATTACGCACTGGCTGCTTAATTAACTAAGCAACCCATCCCGCCCGTTCTGGCCCGGGTGTACGGAACGGGGTGTCGCTTACACCGGGCTAGTCCTGCACCGGTTCCGGGGTTGCAGGGCGAAACAATACCGGGATAGTCCACCCGAGCCGAGTTCGGCCCGGCGACGGTGGATGAAGCTTTCAGGCCGGACTATTGATGTAGAGGGTAGAGTGGTCTTCTCTTCGGACCGGGGTTCGATTCCCCGCATCTCCACGAAATCCCGGCCTTGCGGTCGGGATTTTTTTTATATTACCCCATGGAATCCATCCCGCACCCATAACGTGAAAATCCCGTTCCTGAAAATGAGCGGCGCCGGCAACGATTTCGTGGTCATCGACCGCGCGGCCGGCCCTGCGCCCGACTGGAAGGCCCTGGTCCCGGCGATGTGCGACCGGCGGGCGGGGATCGGCGCCGACGGGGTGATCATCATCCGACCGGCCGCCGGGGCCGATTTTACGATGGAGTATTTCAACGCCGACGGTTCGACGGGAAGCCTCTGCGGTAACGGCGGCAGGTGCGCCGCATCGTATGTCATGGACCGGCTGGGGAAGGAGTCGGTCTCATTCCGGACCCTCGACCGGATTTATCATGCGGCCCGCGTAGGGACCGGGGTCGTACTGGAAATGGACCCCCCGGGGCTTCCAAGGCTGAACATTCCGCTGCGTGTCCGGAATGGAGACTTCGTTGGACATTTTCTGGACACCGGTTCCCCGCACCTTGTCCTGTTCGGGGAACAAGGAATACCGGGCACAGGCCAGATCGACGAACTCGGGAGGGCCATCCGCCACCACCCCGAGTTCAGCCCGTCCGGCACGAATGTTGACTTTGTCTCAGTGACGGACAAGGGAGAACTCCGGATTAGAACGTACGAACGGGGGGTGGAGGCTGAAACCTGGGCCTGCGGCACGGGAGCGGTCGCGGCGGCCCTGATCCACTCGCTTCTTGAGGGGATGGTGGGGGAGGGGATCGCCCGGGTCATCCCGCTCAGCGGGGAGCTCCTCCGGGTCTGGTACCGCCGCGAAGGGAACACATTCAGCGGTGTGAAGCTCGAAGGCCCCGTAACTGTCACCTTCACCGGGACCTACGAAGCCGTCGTAGTGGCGTAGTAACACCATCATCATCACGCGTCGATGAAACGAAATAGCTTCATCCAACGAATCGTAATCGCCTGGGGTGCAATCATTTCGCTGCCGTTGATTCACGTTCTTATTCAATATCTGATTCCGCCGGAGAAAGCGACCGGAGCGAGCCTTCCGATCCGCGCCGGGACGGTGTCCGAATTCTCTGACGGATCGGTCAGGCTGATCCGGGACGGGAAACACGCCGTCTTCGTCCGGCAGACCTCATCCGGCCAGATCAGGTCGGTTTCGGCCAGATGCACTCATCTTGGGTGCCTGGTGGAGTACCTCGATCAGGAACGGCTTTTCCGTTGCAATTGCCATGGGAGTACGTTCGATCCGGACGGAAACAACCTCACCGGTCCTGCCGTCAGACCGCTCCCAGCGCAACGCGTCGAGGTCCGGGGGGATGATGTGTACATCGATCTGTCCTGACTCCTGATGGACGCCTTCTGGACATGGCTCGCGGAGAGGAGTCCATCCGGCCTGATCGGCTCATTCCTTCGAAAAAAACAGGTCCCCGTTCACCGCCACGACAATTGGTATCTTTTCGGCGGCCTGACGCTCCTTTTTTTCGTCGTCCAGGTGATTTCCGGCCTGTTGCTCTCGCTCTACTACCAGCCAACCCCGGAGACCGCGCACGAGAGCCTCGCCGGTATCATGGGGAGCGTCAGCTACGGATGGCTGGTCAGAAGCGTCCACAAATGGTCGTCGCACCTTGTGATCGCTTGCGCGATCCTTCATCTGTTGTCGAAATTTTACTTCCGGGCTTACCAGAAACCCCGAGAGCTGACATGGATTTCCGGCATTCTCCTCATCCTGATCCTGCTGGCCTTCGCCTTCACAGGTCATCTGTTACCCTGGGACACGGACGGATACTTCGCCACCCAGATCGGGACGGAGATCCCGCGTTCCACGCCTGTTGTCGGTCCCTTCATCGTGACGTTGTTACGGGGACCGGGGGAGTATGTCGACGCCACGGGGCTGACGAGGATGTACGGGCTCCACGTCGTCATTCTACCCTTGATTTCACTGTTATTGATCGGATTCCATCTCTTGATGAACCAGTTTACGGGGTCGGCGAGCCCGGCGGGGACAAAGACGGCCAATTCAGTGGCGTTCTACCCAGATTTTGTCCTCAGGGACGCCATGGCGTGGTTTTTCGGTATCGGCGTGCTCTTCACTATGGTCATGTTGGTCCCGGTCGGGCTCGGGCCGAAAGCCGACATACTCGCGTCGCCGCCGCCCGGCATCCACCCGGAATGGTATTTCCTTCCGTTATATCAGGCGATACGGCTCATGCCGGGGACCATCGGCGGCATTGAAACGGAGGCGATCCTCAACCTGGCAGTGGGGATGCTCATAGCCGGCCTTTTTCTCGTCCCCTGGATCGACCGGTCTTCCGGGACGACATCATCCACCGGTTGGATGTTCTTACGCCTTATGGGATACGCGATTATCCTGTTCGCAACATACTCAATCATCATCACTTATCTATGATCACCCTGGTGATGACATCACTGATCTTGCAGGAGGATTCTGTCGCAACCGGAATCGTACCGGATGCCGGGGTTCGGCTGTCGGTCTGGATGATCGGAATGTTCCTGCTCGCCATCGGCGGGGTGCTGGTATACTTCAGGATGAAAGAGATCTCGGAAAGCGGAAAACAGCGTGGTTCAAGGGATTGATATTTGTCTCATAATAGTTATTATGTAAAGTACCTATTCGTTTCCGGGACCGGTTTTTGCAGATAATCCGTTCGCGGCCCCTCACCCACCCTATCCCGCACCATACCCGACAACGGTTTTCTCTACTCCCGGATGGTCGATCGAAGTGATGATTCATACAGATCCGCCAGCTGTTTCACCGGCATCCCGATCAGGTCGTCGACAACAAATTCTCCGCTCCCCGTGACCTCCCCGATCCGTGTAACCGGGACATTCATCGTCCGGGTTAAATCCATGACAGGTTTGAGATTGGAGGGTTGGATGGAGATCACTACCCGAGACTGGTCCTCTCCAAAGAGGTAACGGTCCGGGGCAATCCCCGCCGGCAACTGGACATTCACCCCGAACGAATTTCCCTTTCGTTGGGCCGCGAGCAGCGACTCGATCAATGCAATACAGAGCCCTCCTTCACTGCAATCGTGGGCCGACCTGACCAGTTTCCCGCCGATAAGCGCCAGGACGACATCCTGGAGCCTTTTTTCAACCTGCATGTCGATCGATGGGACGGCTCCACCAACGGTCTTGTGGATGACCGAGAGGTACTCCGACCCCCCGATCTGCCCCTTTGTCGAACCGAGGATGAGCACAATATCCCCGGCAGCCTTGAAATCCCCGGTCATCGTGGAATCGAGCGAATCTGCCTCGCCCACCATCCCGATCACCGGCGTCGGATAGACCGCTCCGTCAGGGTTTTCATTGTAAAAACTGACATTACCGCCTGTTACCGGGGTGCCGAGAACCGTACAGGCGGCGGCAATCCCCCTGATGGCCTCCGAGAACTGCCAGTAGATCTCAGGCTTGTACGGATTGCCGAAATTCAGGCAGTTGGTCACCCCAAGCGGCCTCGTCCCGACGACCACGAGGTTTCTGGCGCACTCCGCGACGGCGATCATGGCACCCTGGTATGGGTCGAGATATACATACCGGGAGTTACAGTCGGTCTTCATACCGAGGACGGTACCTGTTTCTTTCAGTCGGATGATCGCTGCGTCGAGATAACAATCACTTACCGTGTTCGTTCGAACCATAGAATCGTATTGGGCGGTCACCCAACCGCGGGAACAGATGTTCGGCGATGCGAGCAGTTCAGCCACCGCACGCTCATAATCATCCGGTTCATCGAAGCCCGACAGGTCCATTTCCCGCATCGTCCTGAAATACGCGGGTTCCTTCCGTTCCCGGATATAGACGGGCGCCCCGCCGCCCAGGACGAGGCTTTCCGGCGGCACCTCCCCTACCCGTTCCTCCCCCCTGCGAATCCTCACGAGTTTTTCCACGGTGACGCGGCCGATGATCTCGCACTGCAGGTCCCATTTACCGAACACGTTCCGAACCTCCTCCTCATGCTCGGGTCTGACCACCACGAGCATCCGCTCCTGCGATTCAGAGAGGAGGATTTCGAACGGGGCCATCCCGGTTTCCCTCAATGGGACCCGCCCGAGGTCCAGGTCGATTCCGGTTTCCCCCTTGGCGCTCATTTCGCAGGTCGAGCAGGTGATGCCAGCGGCCCCCATGTCCTGCATCCCGACGATGAGTCCGCCCCGGATCGCCTCCAGGGTCGCCTCGAGGAGGAGTTTTTCGGTGAACGGGTCCCCCACCTGCACCGACGGCCGCTTGCTCTCTGATGCTTCGGAGATCTCCTCGGAGGCGAATGTCGCGCCGTGGATGCCGTCCCGGCCGGTGGAGGAACCGACGATCATCACCAGGTTCCCCGGGCCGCTGGCGATCGCCCTGACGACCCGATCGTGACGGACGATTCCGACCGCCATCGCGTTGACGAGGGGGTTTTCGTTGTAACTCGGGTCAAAATAGATCTCGCCTCCGACGGTGGGCACGCCGAAACTGTTCCCGTAATCGCCGATCCCTCTGACCACCCCGCGGAGGAGGAACCTCGTCCTTGCGTTCGCCGGGTCCCCGAACCGCAGCGAGTTCAGCGCGGCAACGGGCCGGGCGCCCATCGTGAAGATGTCCCGGAGGATTCCCCCCACCCCGGTGGCCGCCCCCTGGTAGGGTTCGACCGCGGAGGGATGGTTATGGCTCTCAATTTTGAACGCGACGGCGTACCCTCCGCCGATATCCACGAGCCCGGCGTTTTCTTCTCCCGCCTTCGCGAGCAGGCGCGGGCCATTTCTCGGAAGCTTTTTTATTTCCGCGATCGAGTTTTTATAGCTGCAATGCTCGCTCCACATCACGCTGTACATGCTGAGCTCGGAATAATTCGGCTCGCGTCCGAGGACCGCGCAGATCTTCCCGTATTCATCACTCGTCAAGCCGACGGCGAGGGCCGCGTCGGGCCCGGCCGGCGGCTGATGCGGGTCGGCATTGGTCGTCTGTTCCATGTCAGGGTATCCCATACAGGTTGATGTGAATCAGTTCCTGGTCTTTTTCGACGCTGATCCCGGGAGTCAGCAGACATTTCCCCACGATCCCGTCCATCGGGGCTGCGATCTCGTTTTCCATTTTCATTGCCTCGAGCGTGAGGAGGCGCTGCCCCTTCGTCACCCGGTCCCCCGTCCGGACGGCGACGTCCCGCACGAGTCCCGGCATCGGGGCGCGCACGGAGCAACCGTCGGCGACGTGCTCCGCGGCCCGCACGAATTGCCAGAGCCCGATGAACCGGGAATCCTCGAGGTCGACCACCACGCGATACCGGCCAATCCAGAATTCCCGGGTGCCGTCCGGGAGCGACCTGGAGAGGATCCGTCGGGACCTGCCCTTGTGATCGATGTCGAACAGCGTCGTCCCGCCGCCCGACCGGCGAATCGTCACCCGCGTTCCGCCCGTATCACCGGTCGGACGGACGTCCTCCTCCCGGATTTCGCGCTGCCCCGTGCCGATGGTGGCGATGAAGGTGCGGGGCATCGGTTACTTCATCCCCCCGGCGCGCCGGGCCGCCCAGGGCGCGTCGTGCCCATCCGGCGAGGGACGGTACCGGTCCTCCTCCGCGAGATGTAGGGCCACGGCCGCGATTCCGGCGAGTTCCCTTGTTTCGTCCGGAACCTCCCGGAAAATCTCCGGGCGGTATTTCCTGCCGATGAAGTTCGTGTCGATTCTACCCCCGACAAAATCGGGATCGGTCAGGATCCAGAGCTGGAGGTCGATGTTGGTCTTCACCCCGTAGATGTCGTACCGGCCCAGGGCCGACACCATCGTCGCGAGGGCCTCGTTCCTCGTCGGGCCGACGGCGATCACCTTCGAGATCATCGGATCGTAGTACGGCGTGATCGACGAGCCGGATGCAATTCCGGTATCGACCCGGACGCCCGGTCCGGACGGGTGCGCGATGTACCCGATCGTTCCGGTGTACGGGAGGAAGTTGTTCGCGGAGTCCTCCGCGCAGATCCTGCACTCGATGGCGTGCCCTGAAAACTGGATCTCATCCTGCGTCACGGAGAGCCGTTCGCCGGCCGCGATCCTGATCTGCTCCCCGACGAGGTCGAGTCCGGTGCGCAGTTCGGTCACCGGGTGTTCCACCTGGAGCCTGGTGTTGACCTCCATGAAATAATACCCGCCCGACTCGTCCAGGATGAATTCCACCGTGCCGGCGCTCGCGTATCCGGTGTGCGACGCGAGACGCACCGCGGATTCCGTCAGGCTGTTCCTGAGGCCGTCATCGATGGCGATCGACGGCGATTCCTCGATCAGTTTCTGGTGGCGCCGCTGGATGGAACATTCCCGCTCCCCCAGATGAATGACGTTGCCGTGGCTATCGGCGAGGATCTGCACTTCGACGTGGCGTGGGTTCAGGATGTACCGCTCGATGTACACGCGGTCGTCGGAGAACGAGGACAGCGCCTCGGACTTGGACAGGCTGAGCGAGGACGGAAGGTCCTTTGCCTCGCGCACGACCCTCATTCCTTTCCCGCCGCCCCCCGCGACGGCCTTGAGGAGGACGGGGTATCCGATCTGTTCGGCGATCTCCAGCGCTTCATCGGATGAAGCGAGCGACGACACCGTGCCGGGCACGACGGGAACACCCAGCGTCCGTGCGATCGATTTCGCCGACGTCTTGTCTCCGAGCTGACGGATCGCCCCTGAAGGCGGGCCGATGAACACCAACCCCGCTTTCTCCACTTCGTCGACGAAGCGGGGATTCTCAGAGAGGAAGCCGTATCCCGGATGGATGGCGTCTGAGCCGGAGAGCTTCGCCGCGTTAATGACTTTTTCCATCGCCAGATAGCTCTCTCTCGGAGAAGCGGGTCCCAGGTGGAACGATTCATCCGCCTGGCCGACGTAGGGTGAGCTCTCGTCGGCGTCGGAGTAGACCGCCACGGTTCGGATCCCCATCTCCCGGCATGTTTTTATCACCCGAATGGCGATCTCGCCCCGGTTGGCTATCAGTATTTTTCGTATTTTTCTTTTCATACGTTAAGAATGGCTATCGTCACTCCCCCCCCTCCCTCGTTCCACTCCCCGAGTTGATAGGAGGTGACGTTTTTATTCTTTGAAAGGTAGTCTGCGACCCGCTTCCGGAGCTCCCCTGTTCCCTTGCCATGGATAATCCTCACCCGCCGGAGCCGGAACAGCATCGACTTGTCGATGAACTTGTCGAGCAGATCGATCGATTCATCACCATACCGGCCGCGTAAATCTATTTCATTTTTTACATCAGAAAAATCAATGAAGTCATTTTGTTTGAATAATACCAGCGGTTTTTCTCTTGTTATTTCAAGATCGCGTATGGCGACGATAACCCGTTTCCCCGCGGTGGTGATCGCGGCCTTTTTGGCGTCGATGACGTCGATAACTTCCCCGACGGTTTCGGTACCTCGTATCCGTACCAATTGGCCAGGCTCGAGGTTTTCAACGATCGGATACGGATCCGGGTTTTCCGACCCGGTTCGGGACTTCTCCATCGCGGTGATCTCACTTTTCACCTTCCGGACGACCTCGGCCCCAGCCCCGCTCTCCCTGAGCTCTTTTACTAAATTTTCAATGTTCCGCCTGATCCCCTCGACCATCTCTCTCGCGTCTGATTCAGCGCGTGAGCGAATCACCTTAACTTCCTTCTTGACTTCGCGTAATTTGCCTTCGTACAACCGGATTATATCTGCTGATTGGCGCTCCCTCTCCTCCGCGGATATGAGGGACATTTCCAGTCGATTGGTTTTTTCCTCAAGCCGGGTCAGGTATTCTGACAATTTGACACTATCCTTTCCCGCAAGGTCCGAGGCACGTCTAAGAACGTCGGCGGGAAAATCCATATTCCTGGCGATTTCGAGCGCGTAGCTGTTTCCCGGCCGGCCGACCGCCAGCCGGTAATTCGGGACAAGCGTACTCGAATCGAACCCCATTCCCGCGTTTTCCATCCGTTCGTTCTCGAATCCGGCAGATTTGAAAGCGCTATGGTGTGAGGTAACGATCGTGAGGGCATCCACTGTGACGAGGTGTTCGAGGACGGCGAGACCCAGGGCAGCCCCCAGGACCGGGTCGGTACCGTTACCGATCTCGTCGATCAGGATGAGGCTCCCCGACGAGGCGTTCTCAACGATCAGTTTCAGGTTCTTGAGATGGGAGCTGAAGGTGCTCAGGTCGTTCTCGATCGACTGGTCGTCCCCCATTTCGACAAAGATCTCGGAGAAAATGCAAATTTCAGAGTCGGGCGAAGCCGGGATGTGGCACCCCGATTGGGTCATGACGGCGAGCAATCCGACGGTCTTCATCGCCACCGATTTTCCACCCGCGTTGGGCCCCGAGATGATGAGTGTGTTGAACTCCCCCCCTACGTCGATATCGAGGGGGGAGATGTCCTTCCGTTGATGTTTGGAGAGGAGTATCGGATGGATCGCCCCGGTCAGCCTTAACCGGCGGCCGGCCGAAAGCCGGGGTTCCGCTCCGCCGATCTCGCGACTGTACGCGGCTTTCGCGTTGAGGAAATCGATCCTCGCGATGATGCCGATGTTCCTCAGCAGGTCCGGGACGGCCCCCCGGACCAGGGATGTCAGCTGTTTCAGGATCTTCTCGATTTCCTGAAGTTCCTGGCTTTCGAGGGTCCTCAATTCATTGTTCATGTCGAGCGTCTGTGTCGGCTCGATGAATGCGGTGGCGCCGCTGGCTGAGATGCTATGGATGAAACCGGGCACCTGGTGTTTGAACTCCGCGCGCACGGGTATGACCAGCCGGCCTCCACGCGTGGTGACCAGCTCCTCCTGCGTCACCCCTTTTTTCGCAAGGGAAGAGAGTATCGTGTCCATCTGTTTGCGTAGCGCCTCCGCCTTCCGACCCTGGGCCTTCCTCAGCGATGCCAGCGCCGGACTGGCGCCGTCCGAGACCCTCCCGTCGGGTTCGATCGCGGCCAGGATCTTGTGTTCGAGTTCCTTATCGGCGGTCAACGGCGCGCAAAGGGCTGAGAGCCCCGGCACCCCGGCCCCGTGTTTCACAAAATACGACCTGAGTTCCCTGGAGTTCGCGGCCAGATGGGCGATGTGGAAGAGGTCCGCGGCGGGCAGGACGAAATCGACGATGGTCGCGCGCTGAAGCGCCGTCCGGACGTCAGCAAGGCCGCGGAGAGGCACGGGAGCCGCCTCCTCCAGCAGGCGTTTCATTTCCGAGGTGAGGCGGAGCTCCGCGCTGATCCACGCCGCGTCCGTCCGCGGACCGAGCGCCCGGACGTGCTCCTCCGCCATCGGTGTCTGGAGCAGACCGGCTACACGCTGCCTGACTTTTTCGAATTCGATTTTTGTGAATGAGGAGAGAAACTCTCTCATGGGGCGGACGCTACCTCGGGAGGGTGAAGTTCCCGAACCTCGTCTTCATTTCGTCGACAAACACCCTGCTCGATTCCATCCACGACAGGGAATAATCGAAGACATCCGGGGCCACGGTGATCAGGGAATAATAAAACGCCGATTCCCTCCTGGTCCGGTCATCCGGCTTGTTGAAGACGGAGAGGGCGAGCAGCAGGAGGCTGGCGAGCACCAGGCCCTCGGCGAAACCGAAGATACCCCCCGCGATCCTCGATTTCGGTGAGAGGGTCTCCCCGCTCGACCGCCCGAACCATCGATACCCCAGGTTCACCGCCACGACGACGGTGGTAAAAATGGCGGCGTACCCGATGATATGGGCGGTGTCGCTCCCCATGTCGAGCCACGACATCAGCGATTGCGCGGCCACACCCATGTATTTCGTGGCAAGGACGAATCCCGTCCAGAAGCCGAGGACGCCGAAGACTTTCTTGAAAAAACCGTCCTTCACGCCGAGCAGTGTCGAGGCGATCAGCAAGAGGATGATCAGGAGATCAAGCACGACCATGGGCGGGTCCCTCCAGGAGTAGTTTCACCGTTGACTGAACGAGTTTTCCGTCGATTTTTCCCTTGACTTCCTTCATAACCAGCGGCATGACCCTGCCGAAGTCATTCGGTCCGGCCGCCCCGGTGGCGGCGATCACGCGGGCCACGATCGTGCGGAGCTCCGCTTCCGAGAGCGGTTGGGGAAGGTACTCCTGGATGATCAGCAGTTCCGCCTCCTCTGATGAGGAGAGATCGCCCCTCCCCTGCTTCGCAAAAATATCCGCGGCCTCCCTCCTCTTCTTGGCGGCCTGCATCAGCACCGCCAGCTCGTCCTCGACGGTGAGTTCTGCCGGGCGCCTTTCCACGATTTTTTCCTTCAGCGCGGAGAGGATCGTCCGGAGCGTTTCCAGGCGAAGCTGCTGGCGGGCCTTCATCGCCTTCGTGATGTCGGCGGAGATCCGGTCGCTAAGGGGCATCGTCGCTTATATTCCTCCGAAAATTGGTATGACCGCCCCGTTGATCGCCGAGGATTCGGGGCGGCAGAGGTGGACCATCTCAGCGGCGATCACCTCCGGGGCCACCCAGGCCGAATGGTCCTCCCCGGGCATCGATTTCCTGTTGTCGGGCGTATCGATGATGCTCGGGGCGATGGCGTTGGCCGTTATCCCGGTTCCCCGTAATTCATCTCCCAGGAGCGCCGTCAGCGTGGCCACCGCCCCCTTGGAGACGGCGTAGGCGGTCCTCCCAAGGCTCGGACGGAACGCGGTCTGGGCGGTAACATTGATGATCCTCCCAAAACCCGCCAGGCCCTTCTGGCGGAGAAAGGCCCTGCTGCAGAGAAAGACGGAGAACAGGTTGATTTCGATCATCCTGCGCCAGTCGTCAGGGGCGGTGCGGGCCAGGGTGCCAGTCGCGGCGAACCCGCCCACGGTGTTGATCAACACGTCGATCCTCTTCGCCTCCCTGATAATCGTCCTGAAGAGCCGGTCCACACTCTTTTCGTCGGTCACGTCGGCTCCCAGGGCCGCGGGAAACCGGGTGATCCTGGGCGCCGGAGATGCGTTCGCAGACGACGCCCGGGTGGTGTAAAAAACCCGCGCTCCCTCCCTCCGGAACCTCCTCACGATGACCTTCCCCAACGCGCCCGTCCCGCCGGTGACGAGCACAACTTTACCGCGCATCGGCATCAGACATGAAAAAGTGAATGAATATATCACTTTACGGCGCAACATACAATTCCGGGCGGGTCCGAGGGTGCCGGGGACCGCCAGGAGTGATCGCGTCCGATCCTTGCTCATCGATCGGGAATTTACTACATTTTGAAATGATGCGTCTCCCGGGAATAGCGGCCACAATAGTCCTGATCGGACTTTTCTCGATTATATTACCGCTATCGGCCGCCAGGCATTTACACCAGTTCCCGGGACATGCGTCCACCCCTTCGCAGGAATCCCTCACCACTGAGATGACATCCCCCGGGGGTCCGGAGACACGGGAGTGCGACAGCTGCACACGCCCGCTGGTTCTGCTGCCTGTCGCGACATCACAATGCTCTTTTCTCCTTCCGGCGCGGGAAGATATCCGTAGTGATGACCATCGTTTATCGCCCCCTTCTCCACGTTTTTCGAGGCTAAAGGACCGCTCCCCTCCCCTCACCCCACCTTTCATCTGAACATCCGATATCAGCCCCGGAACAATCCGGTCGCTGTCATTTTCAGATCCAGGAAAGGCGGTTTATGCGGGCAGTCAAGTTATTCTTGCTTCTGTTTCTTCCGATCGCTGCGATCGGCCAATCCGGCCCGGTTTCACGGTCGGGGATGAATCCAAACATCAGCCTGATCGGCGATCTCCGTGGGAACTTCGCCGATCTGCATCAACGGAAATTCAATTTTGGCTTCGAGGAGGCGGAACTCACCCTCTATTCCTCCATCGACCCCTACGCGAGGGCGGACGTCTTCCTCTCTTACGCCCTGAATGCCGATGGAGAATATGATGCTTCCCTCGAGGAAGCGTACGTCAGCACCCTCTCGCTGCCTCTCGACCTGAAAATACGGGCGGGCCGGTTCCGGCTCTCTCTCGGCCGGTTGAATGCCGTCCATCCGCACGCGCTCCCGTTTACCGATCTGCCGGCTCTCAACGCGAACTACCTCGGCGAGGAAGGGCTCGTCGACGACGCCGTTTCCGTCAGCTGGATCGTCCCGAACCCGTTCGATTTTTACCAGGAATTCGTGCTGGAAGTCGGCAACGTTCCGGCTGAATCACCGCTGTTTCGTCGTCCGGAGGTGGCCAGGTACCTCTACCTCGCCCACCTGAAAAACTTCTGGGATCTGGACGAGAACACGACGCTGGAACTGGGATTTTCCGGCATCTCCGGCCCGAACGAGGATTTACGGAGCACGATCGTCGGCGCGGCCGACCTCACGCTCAAATGGAAACCCCTCAGGTTCAATACCTATCGTTCACTGACCTGGCAATCGGAACTCCTCCTGAGCAGGTACGGCATGGCGGATGGCGGCGACGTCTCCAGCTGGGGAATGTATTCCTACCTCACCTGGCAGGTTGCCCAGCGCTGGTTCCTGACCGGCCGGTTCGATTATGCGAATCACCCGCGGTCGGCCGGGACCGCAGACCGGGGCTATTCCGCGACGCTCGGCTGGTACGCCTCCGAATTTCAAAAAATCGAGATCGGCGCGAAACTCTCCGCGGGCAATACTGTCCGGGGCCGGACCGAGGCGGTGCTGCGGTGGATCTTCGTGATCGGGGCGCACGGGGCCCACGCGTATTGACGCACGGGAACAATTTCATCATCGCAGAGGAGTGAACAGTCAATGAACATTCAACGCCTGAAGACGCTGGCCCTGATCGCGGTCATCGCGACGACAATAGGGACGGCTGGCGACAAGCTGACCGTGGTGGCATCGATCCCGACGCTCAAGAGCATCGCGGAACTGATCGGGGGGGACAGGGTCGAGGCCTCGTCCGTGGCCACGGGGTACCAGAACCCGCACTTCGTCGATCCGAAGCCGAGTTTCATTCGTAAACTGTCGAAGGCCGACATGTTCATCACGACCGGGCTCGATCTCGAAACCGGATGGGTACCCTCCCTCCTCCAGAGTTCGAGGAACGGGAAGATCCAGCCGGGCGGCGAGGGGTACGTCGACGCCTCGGCCGGCGTGGACCTCCTGCAGCTCCCCTCCTCGAGCGACCGGGCGCAGGGGGACATCCACGCGTACGGCAACCCGCACTACTGGATGGATCCGCTGCGGGGCAGGCAAATCGCGCGCAACATCTATGAGAAACTCATCGTCATCCGACCCCAGGACCAGCCCTACTTCGCCGGGAACCTGAAGCGATTTGAATCGGAGATCGCATCGAGGAGCGCGACGTGGGAAAAGAAACTTGCCGGGCTGCGCGGCGTTCCGCTGATCGCCTATCACAACGAGTGGCCCTACCTTGAGGAACGCTTTGGTTTCACCATCGTCGATTTCCTGGAGCCGAAACCGGGGATTCCCCCGACCCCCGGCCAGTTGAGGAAGGTCATCTCGACGGTGAAGGCGATGTCGATCACCGTCATCATCACGTCACCCTATTTCACGCTCGACGCGGCAGAACTCGTCGCGCGTGAAACGGGTGTCCGGATCGCCGTCCTGGCGCCATCGGTCGAGGCGTTCGAAGGGATCGGGTCGTATTATGACCTGTTCGATTACAACGTGGATGTCCTGTCGAAGGCCGTCGCCCAAATACCCGCGCGCTGAACACCGGAGGAATCATGCTCGATTTTCTGTCGGAATCGTTCGTCCTCAACGCGATCCAGGTGAGCCTGGTGATGGGACTCTTCCTGTCATACCTCGGCGTCCATGTCGTGCGGAGGGGGATCGTCTTCGTCGACCTGGCCCTGGGCCAGATTTCGATGCTGGGCATCGCGCTCGCAAACTATTTCGAGTATGACGCCACGATGTTCTCCCTCGCCTTCACGATGGTGGCCGCCTTCTTCCTCTCGCTGATCGAAATCAGGGATAAACGACTCAAGCCTGAAGCGGTGATCGGCATCATCTACGCGGTGGCGTCAGCGGCGACCGTCTTGCTGATCGCCAAATCGCCGCACGGCGACTCCGACATCAGCGAGGTGCTCTTCGGCAGCCTGTTTACTGTCAGCCCCGGTAGCCTGCTGCGGATGGGCCTCCTCTTCGGGGGGCTGGGTGTCGTCCACCTGCTGTTCCGGAGGAAGTTTTTCGAACTGACGGAGGCGGCCGAGGAGGACGCCTCGCAGCCTCCGGGCGTGTTCAAAGTGTGGAATTTCCTGTTTTTCCTGTCGATCGGAGTGGCGATCGTGTTCGCGGTGCGCGCCGGCGGGGTGATTCCGGTCTTCTCCTACCTGATCATCCCCCCGGTGTCGGCGATCCTTGTGGCGAAATCAAGGGGGGGGGTGGTGGCGATCGCGATGGCGGTCAGCGCCCTCGGGTCCGTGGCGGGGATCCTGTTCGCGCTGCAGTTCGACTTTCCGGCAGGGTCATCGATCGTGGCGATGCTCGGCGCATTGTTCCTCGGTTTCTCGATCATCAGGCTGCTGTTCCGCCTCGGAAAATGATCGCGGGTCGGGCGGCCTGCGCTATCCCTTGCTTACCTTTCCCTCCCGGTGATCGCCCCGGAGCGCATTCCCCTGGACAAGGATCCCCGTAAACAGCAGCCCGATGAAGAGCGCCTGTCCGGCGGGCCCGCCGAGTCCGCTCTGGTGGGCGATCAGGGCGGCGCCGGTCAGCGACGTCACGACGATGAGCGCCCAGTCGAGGAGCAGCAGGAACAGGAGCGCGCCGACTGTCCCGCCGAGAATGAAGATGAGGACCGGCGACCCGATGGCGGAAATGGGAATCGCCTCATTGACGTAAAGGAGCAGCACCCCGCCCCCGCAGAACCCCCCGAAGATCCACGCCGCCTTATGCAGGGCGAACGCCAGGAGCGAACCAACCACCCCGAGGAGCAGCGCCACGAGCAGCGATCTCCAATCATGGGTGATCCCGATGAATGACGTGATCAGGTAGAGGCCGCCGAGGAACCCGAGGATGCCGATGGAGATCAGGTAGGCCCGCCTCCCGAGGAACACGAGGATCAGCCCGATGACCAGGAGGAGCGCGTTCAGCTTTTCGGGGAAGACCACGGGCGGGTCGCCGGATGATGAGCCTGGTCCGGTGGAGGAATCGCGGATCCGGGGACCCGGTTCAATCGAACTCCGCGGGCGAGCCCGGGACGAGTTCCGCCACAATCCCGCCATCCTCCGCGGGAAGGTGGGCTGTGAGCTCCGCGGGGGTGCCGATCAGCGCGGGGAAGGTACCATAGTGCATTCCGATCACCCGACGGGGCTGAAGAAATCCGACCGCGAGCGCCGCCTCCCGCGGACCCATGGTGTAGATCCCGCCGATCGGGAGAATCGCGATGTCCGGACGATGCAACTCCCGGATCAGCCGCATATCGCCGAAGAGATCGGTGTCGCCCGCGTGGTAGACACGCGGATGGCCCGGGAAGGAGATGACAAACCCCGCGGCATCTCCGCCCGGCTGCAGCTTTCCCGCCCCGCCGGCGTCGATGTCGGAACTGTGGACGGCGTGGGTCATCGTCACGCTGATGTCGCCGAGGCGGAGGGTACCCCCCTTGTTCATCCCTGTGGCTTTCGCCACGCCGAGGGAAGTCAGATAGAGACTGACCTCGTGGATCGCGACGACCGGGATCCCGAACGCGCCGGCGATCCCGACGGCATTGCCGATATGGTCGCCGTGACCATGGGTGACGAGGATGGCATCCGGCCTGGGAACGTCACCGGGCCTGACGGGGGATTTCGGATTGTCGATCCAGGGGTCGACGAGGACGGACCGACCCTCACTGTCGCGGATGAGGAACGCGGAGTGCCCGTACCAGGTGATCGAGAGCGGTTTCAGTTGTTCCATCGTCGGGGGAAAAGATACTAAACGCCGATCCGAATTTCAACCGGAGGGCGCGGGTTAAAAATCACCCTCGACGCTGATATTTCCGACCAGGCCCGAATCGTTGACGACAGCCGAAACCGTGCCGTAGCCCCGTTTCGAGTGCCCGACGAGGAGTATTTTTGTTGATGAGATGACCGCGAAAATCCGGCCCGCGTCGAGGTTTGTCAGGTTGTCGGGAATGGTATATCCGATATACTCGCCGCCCCCCCCTCCCATCGATTTTGGCTTCATCCGGAATGTCGAGGCCGAGGCGCCGATATTCTGCATTGCCAGGAGAAAATCGTCCTTCTGCGACGCGCGGTGGGCGTCCATGAAGAGGCCAAATCCCACCCAGATCGTGAGTGTGATCACGATGACAGCGATGATGAAGAGTATGGCCTGATGTTCACTCATTCCGAAAAAGGGTTACTACCACTGAACGGGCGGGGTACCGTCGACGATAAATAACGAAATTATTGGGGTGATTGATGTGAGGAGCGTCAAGCCACTGCGTGCGAAACGTACCCTTGTCACACCCGACGTGTGAAATACTTGTAAATTTGGGGAGTACGAGGTATATTCAATGAGTATCGTCCCTGTTGAATGTACGGTTTTTTCACTGATAATCAATGAATATTTTGTTGGTCGATGACGAACCGCACTACCTGATGCTGCTCGGAGACTATCTCCGCAATCAGGGGTGGACGGTGCTGACGGCCGAAAACGGGGAGGACGCCCTGCATACGTTGCGTCAACATCCCGTCGGGGTCGTCATATCCGACATCTACATGCCGATCCTCAATGGAATCGATTTCGAAAAGGCCATGAGGAACATACCCGGATGTGAGAAAACTCCGTTCATTTTCGTCTCGGCGTACGCGGATTCATCCACACTGGCGACGCTCGATCTGTCGGATAACGTGAAATTCCTCAGTAAGAGCGTCTCTCCCCTGAAATTGAAGGAATGGATAACTTTCCTGACGACCCCGCTCCAGAACCGGGGAAAGCATCCCGGCGAGGAAACGATCTCCGGCCCGACTCCACGCTCCGCCAGGGGCGGCACTCGCGATCCCCGCGACGTCCGACCTCAAAAACGGCGATAGCCGGGGGACCCTTCCGCGACCGGCCATCACACCGCGGTTCTCGTTTTACCCCATTTTTCAGATCGATTCGACGGATTTACCTCCACCTCTTGCCTCGCATCACATCTCCCGGACCGCGCATTCCTATCTTTACAGTGTAGCGTCACCACCCGGGGCCGGGTGGAAACAACATATAATCCGTATCTTCATGCCTTACGTCAGACAGGTCGAAAATCTATCCCGGGTGACCTTTGCCGTCCCCCCCTCCATCATCGACAGGGGGATCCTCACGCCTGACGCGCTCGAATTCCTCACCCTCCTCCACACAAGGTTTGAGGATCGGAGGCGAAAACTCATCGCCCGCCGATCGCTCGTGCAGCGCGAGATCGACATGGGGATCCTGCCGGAGTTCAACGATTCGACGCGCAATATCAGGGAGCGGATCTGGAGGGTCCGCTCGGTCCCGGCGGACCTGATCGACCGTCGCGTGGAAATCATGAGCCCCGCCGGGAACGCGGGGATGATGCTCAACGCGCTGAATTCCGGGGCGAACGTGGTCGTGGGGGATCTCGAGGATTCCCAATCCCCGACCTGGTTGAATATGCTCGAAGGCCAGCGGAACCTCCGTGACGCGGTCCGGCTGGAGATGACCTGCATAACGCCCGAAGGACGGATCTCCCCCGCCGGCCGAACGTCGCCGGCGTTGATGGTCCGCCCGCGCGGCTGGCACCTCGTCGAGAAACATTGCTCGGTCGATGGAGAACCGATCTCCGCATCGTTGTTCGATTTCGGGCTCTTCATGTTCCACAACGCCCGCACCCTGGCCGACCGGGGCACCGGCGCCTATTTTTATCTCCCCAAGGTCGAGAACCGCTTCGAAGCGGCCCTCTGGAACGAGGTCTTCGCATTCTCCGAGGAATACCTCATCCTCCCCGCTTCCACTGTGCGCGCCACCGTCCTCATCGAATCCGTCCCTGCCGCTTTCGAGATGGACGAAATCCTTTATGAACTCCGCGACCGGTCGGCCGGGCTCAACGCCGGCCGATGGGATTACATTTTCAGTTTCATAAAGGTGTTCCGGAACCACCCGGCATATATCATGCCCGACAGGCGGTCGCTCTCGGTCGGGTGCGCGTTCCTCGAGGCGTGCTGTACGCTTCTGATCCAGACCTGCCATCGCCGCGGAGCCCACGCGATCGCGGGGATGTCCGCGCATGCCGGGGCGCAGGGGGACCCGGCCGCGACCGGTGCGGGATTGGACGGGTTCCGGCTGGAAAAGGCCCGCGAGGCCGCCGCCGGGTACGACGGGACGTGGGTCGGGCGTCCCGACCTCGTCCCGACTGCAAGGTGTGCATTCGACGACCGCCTCCGGTCTCCAAACCAGCTGGGAGCGATGAGGTTCGATGTCTCCGTCGGACGCGATGACCTTCTGGCAGTCCCGGAAGGGACGGTGTCCGAAGCCGCGATCCGGGCCAATGTCGGTACCGGTATCCGGTACCTCGAAGCGTGGCTCACCGGTATCGGGACCATCACCCCGGATCACGAAATGGAAGACACCGCGACGGCGGAAGTCTGCCGGGCCCAACTCTGGCAGTGGCTCCGTCACGGTGTCCCGATGGAGGACGGGAACCTCCTCACGCCCTCGAGGTTCAGAAAATACTTTGCGGAGGAGCTGGATAAAATAACGTTGGCTGTCGGCCCCGAGCGATACCGGCGGGGTCAGTTCGAGCTGGCCTCGAGACTCTTCTTCAATCTGGCGCATGAATCGGATTTCACCCCATTTCTGACCCTCAGGGCTTACCAGTATCTCTGACGGCCCCACCCTCCCCCCTCACCCCGGTATTCCCGCTTTTAAATTTACGCGCAAGTTCGTATATTGCCCCGAACCCAGCCGAGGCATCGAATGCGATCACCGTTCCTCCTGATTCTCCTGGTCGGCCTCTTCCCGGTCTGCTCCGCGGCCCAGGGAACGACATACCCGCCCCTTGCTGTCGGGACCCAGGCTCCCGATTTTTCCCTGCCGTTCGCGACCAGAGACTCCATCGGGTCCGGGGAGCTCACACTGTCCGCATTCCGCGACCAGCGGATCGTCGTGCTGCTTTTCTTTCCCGCCGCCTGGAGTGGCGGCTGCACGAAGGAAGTGTGCACCTTTCGGGACAATTATTCGGCGCTCGACAGCCTCGACGCCGTGATCCTCGCCGTCAGCGGTGACTATACCTATTCACAACATGAGTGGGCAAAATACCACAACCTGCCTTTCACACTTCTGTCGGACCATCGGCATCGGGTCTCCGCCGTCTACCACAGTTACAATGAAACGTCGGGCTACAATAAGCGGTCGGCCTTCGTGGTCGATAAACAGGGGAACATCGGCTATATCGACCTCACGTATTCCACCCGGGACCTCGCTTCCTTCGAAAAGCTGAGGGACGCCGTCAACCTCGTCAAGGCCTCGGAACAACAATAATCATTTCCTCCAATCGCATGAAAATTCGATTTTATATACCCGTATTTCTGATTTTAGTCGTCGCAATCCCGGGAATATCGCAGTCAGTTTCACTCACCTTGCCGGGCGAGAGGCACCTGGCCAACATCAGGCAGATCACATTCGGCGGGGAAAACGCGGAAGCATACCTCTCGTTTTCCGGCGACCGGCTGATCTTCCAGTCCACGAGGGATTCGTTCGAATGCGACCAGATATTCTCGATGGACCTCGCGGGGAACGGCGTTCAACTCCGCAGCACGGGAGAGGGCAGGACGACATGCGCCTATTTCCTCCCCGGGGACAGCACCTTTATCTATTCATCCACGCACGGAGTCGGCGCTCCCTGTCCCGGGAAACCAGATTATTCAAAAGGGTATGTCTGGCCCATCTATTCGGGTTACGATATTTACGTCAACGGATTTGGAGAAACGGCGCCAAGGATCCTCAACGGCTCGGCCGGGTATGACGCCGAGGCGACGGTTTCCCCGAAGGGCGACAGGATCGTTTTCACCTCCACGCGCGACGGGGACCTCGAACTCTACTCGATGAAGATCGACGGCTCGGATGTCGTCAGACTGACGCACGAATTAGGATACGACGGGGGTGCGTTCTACTCCGCCGACGGCAGGATGATCGTGTATCGTGCCCACCATCCCGCCGATTCAGCGGGCCGGGCGGATTTCACCGAACTCCTGCGGGCAGGCCTCGTCCGTCCGTCGGTCATGGAGTTGTTCGTGATGAACTCGGACGGGAGCGGCAAGCGGCAGATCACCAGTTTCAACGCGGCCAGTTTCGCCCCCTATTTCCACCCCGATGGCAGGCGCATCGTCTTTGCCTCGAATATGAAGGACCCGAAAGGGAGGGATTTCGACATCTTCATGATCAACGCCGATGGTACCGGGCTGGAGCAGGTCACCTTCAATGACACCTTCGACGGATTCCCGGTTTTTTCAGCGGACGGCAGGAAATTGATCTTCTCCTCGAATCGAAATGCCAGGGTGCGCGGGGAAACGAACGTGTTCACGGCCGATTGGGTTCCGTGAGGCGATGCGGCAGGCAAACGACGCTAATTCCATTCCGACAATACGCTACCTCAACCATTGAAATCAATATATCGGACGACGATGAAACGATCAGTCACGATTTTTATCCTCTCATCACTCCTTCTCGGCGGGTGCGGCGGGTCCGCATACAGGACGGGCAATCCGTCAATTACGCCGGAGGAATTGAAAGAACATGTGCGGTACCTCGCATCCGACTCCCTCCAGGGACGCCGCGCCGGCACAGCCGGAAACGTCGCCGCCGCGGAATACGTCGCCTCCAGGCTGAATGAATACGGCCTCAAACCCGCCGGTGACGCGGGGTCGTTCTTCCAACGGTTCCCGTTCGTGTCAGGGGCAAAACCCGGCAGTAAGAATTCCCTTGCCATCACGCAGGGGGGGAGCAGCCGATCGTACGTGTATGACGAAACGTTCAGGACGCTCGCGTTTTCGAGCGACACAGCCTTGACGGGGGGGCTCGCGTTCGCGGGCTACGGCATCACCGATACGGCTCAGAAATACGACGATTACGCCGGCCTCGACGTCAGGGGGAAGATCGTCTTCGTGTTGAGATTTTCCCCGAAGGGTGACGACCCTCACTCGCCGTTCGTCCTCCATTCCTCGTTGAGGGCCAAGACGTTCAACGCGAGGGAACATGGCGCCACGGGGGTGATCTTCGTGACCGGCCCCCTCGACGCCGAGAAGCCGGAGCTCGCCTCCTTCTCGTTCGACCAGGGTGTCACCTCTTCGGGCGTCCCGGTCTTGTCGCTCACCTGGGCGGAGCTCGATTCCCTCTTCAAGGGGGAGGGCCGCTCGCTCAGGGAGGTCCAGGAACGGATCAACGCCGCCCAGGTTCCGGCCTCGTTTCCGATGACCGCCACGGCCACGCTGGAAACGAGCATCCTGAAGATCCAGGATGAATCGTCGAATGTCCTCGGCGTCATCACCGGATCGGATCCGGCCCTCCGGGATGAATATATCGTCATCGGAGCACATTTCGACCACCTGGGCATGGGCGGGCAGGGCTCGCTCACCCCCGATACGGTGGCGGTCCATCACGGCGCGGATGACAACGCCTCCGGCACGGCCGGACTGCTCGAACTCGCCGAAGCGCTTTCATCGACCGGGGGAACCCTCCGGCGGAGCATCCTCATCGCCGGATTCTCGGGAGAGGAATCGGGACTGCTCGGTTCGAATTATTTCGTCAACCATCCGACGATTCCCCTCAGATCGATGCGGACGATGATCAACATGGACATGATCGGCCGGATCCGGGACAAGCAACTGGTGGTGGAAGGCGTCGGGACCTCGCCCGGGTTCGATTCGCTTCTGAAGCGGCTCAACGCCGACACGCTCTTCGCCCTGACGCTCAAACCCGATGGCTTCGGACCGAGCGACCACGCCGCCTTCTACGGAAAGGAGATCCCGGTCCTCTTTTTCTTCACCAACATGCACAGCGACTACCACAAACCGTCGGACACGTGGGAGAAGATCAATTACGAGGGGGAGGCGGGGGTGGTCCGCTTCGTGTTGAATATCGTCCGTGAACTCGACGCCGCCGCCCAGGCCCCGTCGTTTGTCAGGGTCGCGTCGCAGGCCCAGCAGGGCGACCGTCGCCCGATGCGTGTCTCGACGGGCGCGATCCCGGATTATGCCTACGACGGGGCAGGGCTGAAGCTCTCCGGGGTCCGGGCGGACAGCCCGGCCGAGAAGGCCGGACTACTCGCGGGTGACGTGATCGTGAAATTCAAGGACAAGGCCGTCACCAACATCTACGATTACATGTACATCCTGCAGGAGCTTTCGCCGGGGGAGGCGGTCGAGGTCCAGGTGAAGCGCGGGGAGAGCGTTGTCATGCTGACCGTGACGGTGGCGGGA
Organism: uncultured Chlorobiaceae bacterium; assembly: GCA_964596065.1. Classification (GTDB taxonomy): domain Bacteria; phylum Bacteroidota; class Ignavibacteria; order UBA10030; family SZUA-254; genus SZUA-254. The sequence goes on from CAZQSM010000001.1 coordinate 182,130, forward strand.
CGCTAGTTTCCCCGGCTGGCGGGGAACGGGTAGATCAGGGTCGGCTTCGCTCCCTGACGAGGGTGATCAACTCCTCGAGGTCGAACGGCTTCGTGATGTAGTCGACGGAACCCATCCGTCTCACCCGGTCGATCGCGGTCTGGTCGTTATACGCCGTCATGAAAATGAACGGCGTTTCCCGCCCGGCGTCGGTGCCCCTGACTGACTCGAAAAAGGTGATCCCGTCCATCCCGAGGAGCTTGACGTCCGTGACGACGATGTGCGGGGGGAAACTCCTGAACATGTCGATCGCGGCCTCGGCGGAACCGGTCGACCGGACGCGGTACCCCTCCCCTTCAAAGAGCATGGCGAGGGTCTCACGCTGCTGCGGCTCATCTTCCACGATGAGCAGGTTTGTGGTATCCGCCATCAGATCATCTTCCTCGCGATTTCCCTCAGCTCATCCCTCGAAAGAAACCTCTGCACGAGGGGGAAGAGGATGTAGTTCTCCTTGTGGATGTGGTTGACGAACGATTGCACCACCTCGTTCGCCACGTCACGGAGTCTCCTGATGGCCGAAAAACTGTCCCGGCTCACGTTGACCGCGTGGATCGCTTCACTCAGCCGGTAGAACCCCTTCTTCAGCCTCCGGTGATCCTGCTTCATCAGTTTCGTCGGACCCTCCACGTAGCGCTCCAGCACCGGAAAGAGCGCCTTTTCCTCCTTCAGGTTGTGGACGCTCACCTCCTCCTCGATGAACTTCAACGCCGCCTTGATGGCGCGGAACTGCTTCGTGCTGTAGCCGTCCTGGGAAAACGCCTGGACAGCGCGATTCAGGTTTTTCAGCTGAAGCAGGGCGTCGTTATGTTCCTGGAGAAGCTGGGCGATGGGATCCGCTGTGGTGCGCATGCCGAATGGATCGACCGGGGTCAGACTTCGATGAGCGTGGAATACTTCATTTTCGAACCGACGAGCATCGATTCGAGGAGGGTCATGAAATTCTGCATCGTCTCGTCTTCGTCGTCGAGACCATTGTACTGTTCCATCGTTTGGAACGTAAACAGTTCAGTGAAGGAGTTTCGCTTCCTCTTATCCTCGAAAATCGAATAATCGGCGATCCCCCCTTTCTGAAGGATGTAATCCTTCATCTTCTGCGAAAGCGGCAGATATTCGCCCCTTCTGTCCGGGAGAATCTCGTAAGATATCGTGAAAATGACACGGCTCATGCATTATTCCTTTTTAATTACCGCCAATATACGAAAATATTCGAAAACGGCCAGATTTCTGTGAAAAAAAATCAGGGCGCGGGGGCGAGGAGGTAATATCGTGCTCCCCACGCCATCATGAGAAATACGAGGAGCATCAACGAGGCGAGACCCGTCGAAAAGATCCAGCGGCAATCAAGCAGCACCCTCAGCCCGGTGACGACGAGGAACAGCGTCCAGCCGGCCGTGATCGCGCCCAGGGAGAGGAACAGGTAGTATGAGACCGGTTTGATAAGCCAGGGAGGCGGATTGAGGGAAAAAAAATACCTGCCGAAGGTGAAGATTTCGAGCGGGAGGACGAACACCACCGACAGAAGCACGGGAACGAGCGCGTAGGAAAGCACCGCGTAGACGTTCCGGAATTTCACGCGCGTCCCCGCCAGCCGGAGCATCGCCGCAGCAAGGAGGCTCATGGCGGCGACCAGGAGGACACCGACGGGAGGCCCAGAGATAAAACCGCCCAGCATCAGGTTGAACGCCGATGACGTGTGATCCCCCGCCCTGACGAACCAGAAAAACGCGAAGACCAGGCCAATTCCCGATACGGCTGAAACGATCGTCGAATAGTTTTTATAGCGGGCGAGCGCGATGGCCAGGAATGCGGCGCCCGGACGTTCGATCAGTTTCCAGATCGTCGAGAAGAGATCCAGGTTGTCGACCCTCCCCTGCACGTATCCGCCGCAGGAGGAACAGGTGATGTTGAGATGGTGGTTGGCGGTGGAGCAGACGGGACAGTTGATCATCCGGGGATCGGCTCAAACCTGGCGGTGAAATGCCGGAGCATCGGCGCCTCGTATACGATCCGGTACCCGGGAAGGCTGTTTCTCGCCCGGAACAGGTCCGTGACCACCTCGATGACGTAGTCGATATGGCTTTGCGTGTACACCCTGCGCGGGATCGCGAGCCTGACCAGGTCCATCGGCGGTGGGACGAACGATCCGCGCGAATCTGTTTTCCCGAACATCACGCTCCCGATCTCCACCGACCGGATCCCCCCGAGCCGGTAGAGCTCGCAGACGATCGATTGCCCCGGGAACTGCGCGGGTTTCAGGTGGCCGGCGAATTTGCGGGCGTCGAGGTAGATGGCGTGGCCCCCGGGAGGCTGCAGGATCGGCACGCCGGCCGCCGTGAGCTTCTCGCCGAGATACTCCACCGACCTGATGCGATACCTGAGGTATTGCTCGTCGACGATTTCCTCCAGGCCCTGTGCCATCGCCTCCAGGTCGCGTCCGGACAAGCCCCCGTAGGTGGGGAATCCCTCCGTCACGATGAGGATGTTCCTCGCGTCGCACGCCATCGCATCGTCGTTCATCGCCAGAAAGCCCCCCATGTTGACGAGGGCGTCTTTTTTCGCGCTCATGGTGCACCCGTCGAAAAAGGAGAACATCTCCTTCGCGATCTCCTTCACGCTCTTCGCGGCGTATCCCTGTTCGCGTTTTTTTATGAAGTAGGCATTTTCCGCGAACCTGCAGGCGTCGAGGAAGAGTGGTATTGAATATTTCGCCGAGAGTTCCCGCGTCTTTCTGATGTTCTCCATCGACACGGGCTGACCGCCGCCGGCATTGTTCGTGACCGTCAGCATCATCAGCGGTATGTTTTCCCTTCCCTTTTCGACGATAAATCGTTCCAGAGCATAAAGATCGATATTCCCCTTAAAATCATGAATAGCTGAAGTATCACGAGCCTCGGGCAGTGGAAAATCGACAGCGACGGCGCCGGAGTACTCGACGTTGGCGCGAGTCGTGTCGAAATGGGTATTGTTCGGAATGAACTTGCCGGCCCCACCGTTGAGAGTGAAGAGTATTTTTTCGGCCGCCCTCCCCTGGTGCGTGGGAATGATATTGGCGAAACCTGTCAACTCCTTCACGGCCGCCTCGAAACGGTAGAAACTCCTCGCCCCCGCGTACGATTCATCGCCGTCCATCATCCCGGACCATTGTTTGGCGCTCATCGCCGACGTTCCGCTGTCGGTGAGGAGGTCAATCAGCACGTCGACCGCCCTGATGAGAAAGGGGTTGAAGCCGGCGGCCGCGAGGATCTCCTCACGCTGTGGAATCGTGGTGAAGTGGATCGGCTCAACCGCCTTGATCTTAAAGGGTTCGATGATTGTTTTCATGTTCAGGATACTTCGTCCTGATAGATAAGAAGTGAGTGGACGGGATGACCTCCAAGTTCCCGCCGTCCGTTCAGAAACGACAATTCGATCAGGAAGACCAGTTCCCGGATCTTTCCCCCCAACCGTCCGACCAGCCTGGATGTCGCCGCGGCCGTCCCCCCGGTCGCGAGGAGATCGTCGACAATGAGGACCGTTTCCCCGGCGGAGATGGCATCCTTGTGTATCTCAAGGGCATCCTGACCATACTCCAGTGTGTACCCCTCCCGGATGGTCCCGGCGGGGAGTTTCCCGGGTTTTCGAACGGGTACGAACCCGGCGCCGAGCCTCGATGCAAGCACCGCGCCGGGGATGAATCCCCTGGCCTCGATCCCGACGATCTTGTCGATGCCGGCGCCTTCGTACCGTTTGACGAGCGAGTCGATCGCTACGCCGAACGCTTTGGGGTCGAGGAGCAGCGGTGTGATGTCCCTGAAGAGAATCCCGCGTTTCGGGAAATCGGGAACAGGACGGATGAACGCCCGCAACCGGTCGATTTCGGGGGTCACCACGCTGGGGGCTCCTTCTTCCCGAAGGAGTCGAGCCCTCGCCTGAAATCATCGGTTTTCCGGGCGAGGGCGTTGAGATGGGCCGAATATTCCAGGGCGTCGGGAAGCGGCATCTCCGGGAGCCTTGCAAGGAGGTCCTTCGTCAGGGCAAGGGAGGATCCGCTCGTGGAGGACGCCAGTTGCGCGGCGAATTGAGCAACGTGGTCGCAGAGCCTGTCGTGGGGAACCGACCCGGTGGCGAGGCCCCGCCGGACCGCGCCCGCGGCGTCGAGGACACCCCCCTGCAGGACGAACTCGCGCGCCGCCGACTCCCCCATGCGCCTGATCAGAAAGAAGAGGATCACCGCGGGGACGAACCCGATCCGCACCTCGGGCACGCCGAGCCGCCCGTGCTGCTCCGAGACAAAAACGAAATCGCACGCGCTTGCCAGGCCGCAACCGCCGCCCATCGCCGCGCCGTTGACCATGGCGATGACCGGCTTCCTGAGCGTATGGATGGTCCGGAGCATCGTGAGCAGGCTGCGAGCGTCCTCCAGGTTTTCGTGCTCACCGAGTTCGGAGACGCGGCGGAGGTAGCCGAGGTCCATTCCGGCGCAGAAGGATTTTCCTTCGCCCGTAAGGACGGCGATCCTGATCGCGGCGTCGCGGTTGATCGCGAGGAAGGCGTCTGTCAATTCCCGGATCATGACGTCGTCGAGCGCGTTGCGGCGGTCGGGCCGGGCGAGGGTGACAGTCGCGACGCGGTCCGTCTGGTCGAGGGTGATCGAGGTGTATTTCATGCGTGGCAAAAATAGCAAAGTTCATTGCAAGAAACAACCGGCGCCGGGACGGGACCGGGCGGGAGGATCAGGAACCGGCGGCCGCCTTCAGGTCGCGGACGGCGGAGGGTATGTCCGGCCTGGAAAAAATGGAGTTCCCCGCGACGAGCACGTCCGCACCGGCGCGGACGATCGCCCCTGCGTTGGAGGCGTCGACGCCGCCGTCGACCTGGATGCGGATGTCGCGGCCGAGCTCCCGTATCATCGATGCCGCGGCGCGGATTTTCTCGAGGGACCCCGGAATGAACGACTGCCCCCCGAACCCCGGATTCACCGTCATGATCAGCAGCAGGTCGACGAAGGGGAGGATTTCCCCGACGGCCGCCAGGGGGGTAGCGGGATTGAGGGTCACCCCCGGCTTGAGGCCGAGGGCCCTGATGGCCTGAATCGTCCGGTGGAGGTGGCCGCACGTTTCGACGTGCACGGTGATGCGGTCGGCCCCGGCCCGGGCGAACGCCTCCAGGTAGCGGTCAGGATCCGTGATCATCAGGTGTGCGTCGAGGGGGAGTTTCGTCAGCGACCGGACCGCCTTCACGACCATCGGACCGAATGAGATGTTCGGCACGAAGTGCCCGTCCATCACGTCGAGGTGGATCCAGTCGGCGCCCCCATCCGCGAGTTCGCGGACCTGGCGATCGAGCCGCGTAAAATCGGCGGAAAGGATTGACGGTGCGATGAGTGCCATGCGGGCCGGTCAATATTCCGAGGGGGAAGAATCCTTGGCCGCGCCCTGCACGACGACGAGGTCCACCGCCTGGCCGGCCTCCACCAGCTCTCCGGGGTGCGGATACTGCTCGATGACGGTGTTCGGCAGGAGGTCCGGTGACGGGATATAGGTGACGTTTCCGACCGTGATCCCCGCCGCCTCCAGCAATTTTTTCGCCTCCGTAAGCGATTTGCCGGTCGCGTCGGGCACGGCGATGTGCTGTGAGACCGGTCCCAGGCTGACGATGACGCCGATCCTCGTCTCTTTCCTGACTGTCGCCCCCGGGGCCCGGCTCTGCTCGATGATCGTGTTGACGGGATAATCGTCGGATGGTTCGTGGGACACTTCCCCGAGCCGAAGCCCGGTCCGTTCGAGTAAAAAAGTCGCGTCGCGGAGCGTCCGCCCACGGATCCCCGGCACACTCACCGAAACCTCGCCGCCGCTCAGCGTCAGGTAGACGCGGCGGCCTTTCTTGACCGAGTGCCCCGCGATCGGGTTCTGGACCACGACTGTGCCCGCGGGGTGTTCAGGATCGGGACGGACGTCCCCCTCCTTCCCCTCCAGACCGACCGAATCGAGCAACAGTGTGGCTTCCGCCAGGTTTCGGCCGACCACGTCCGGGACCTCCACAGTGGAACCATGTTCCACGTACCAGGGAAGGAGAAAATCGTTACAGACGACGAAAAGGAGGAAAAAGAGCGCGATTCCGAGGAAGATCTTCTTGAGGAAGCGCTTACGGCTGGATTCCATGTCCGGCCAGGATGTGAAATAAATTTTTCGGGCGGCTCATTGGTCGAAAAAATATAGGAAATCAATACCGGGATTACAAATATACGGGACCGAGTGGAAATTCCCGGGCCGGCCGGCGTTGCGATTGAGACATTTTCTGGGCATTTTATGTTCTCCACCTACAGGTGGATTCTCACAATTAACGATATTGTCGTCAAATGAGGTTTTTTTCCATTCAGATCATCAGTTTCATTTTCTTCCTTGGTATCCAGGTGTACCTGTATCGGTCATTTCGCCTCTTTTTAGGGAGCCGACAGGGTTATGGAAAATTTCAAACGCTGCTCACGACGTTCTTCCTGATCTTCGGCCTCCCCCTCGTCATCGGCCTGGTCCTGAAGCTCTCCGGCGTCCGGACGCCCACCTGGGTCACCGTCAACATTCTCCCCCCGATCTATCTCTGGCACCTGATTTCGTTGCTGCTCTTTATCCTGCTGATCGCCGGTAAGCTCCTGAAACTACCCTTTTTCACGCTGGGATGGATGCTGGGGCGGTTCGAGAAAACAACACCGATCGTCCGGGCGGTGGTGGAGAATCCGGGGGTGCGGCGATTCGACGCGCGGCGGCGGCAGGTGATGCGACAGGGATTGACCGCCCTCACCGGCGCCGTGGCCCTCGGCTCGGCGTACGACATCTACCGCAAGGATACTTTCGACACGACGACCATCAGGCTGCCTGTCATCGGGTTGCCGGCGTCATTTCATGGTTTTTCGATCGGATTCATCAGCGACATCCACTCAGGAATTTTCATGTCGGGCGAGAGGATGCGGTCGTATGCCGAGGCGGTAAACCGGATCGGCGCCGATATGATCGTGGTAACGGGCGATTTCGTCAACAGTCAGCTCGAGGAGGTTTATCCGCTCAGGGAGGCCTTCAGCATCCTCTCGGCGGAGTATGGCGTCTTCGGGGTCCTCGGGAACCACGATTTTTACACAAGGAAAGTGGACGAGGTCGCGGGGGAAATCGAGCGCGCTGGAATCTCCCTTCTCAGGAATCGCCACCTCGAGATTCGGAAGAACGGGGAGGTCATACACCTCGCGGGGGTGGATGACACCGGGAATGAGACCACCGCCGCGCGCTATTTCCGGTCTGTGATCGGGGCCGGGGCCGCGGCCATTCCCCGGCTGCTCCTCTGCCACCGTCCCTACTTCTTCCCTGACGCGGCCGCGGCCGGATTCGACCTGCTCCTCGCCGGCCACACCCACGGCGGGCAGGTGGTGCTCGGCGAGCTCGGGACGGACGTGCTGGCGCCGGCCCGGCTCGTCTCACCCTATGTCGCTGGGATCTATTCCCACGGAGGATCCAGGATGTATGTCTCGCGGGGTATCGGCACGGTGGGCGTGCCCTTCAGGCTGAACTGCCCCCCCGAGATCACGCAGATCGTGCTCGAACGGGCCGCGATCTCCTGACCAGGCCGGGCATTACCTTCGCGGGAGAGAGTAGATGTATTCCCTGATCGCCCTGATCTGTTCCCGGACATCGCCGTTGAAATCGTCCGAGTAGGGAGAGGGTTCCACCAGGTCCGGGAAGAAATTCGGCATACGGGTGCCCGGTGCGATCGAATCTGGCATCGCAATCCAGGAGTCGACCCACTCGGGCTTGAGACGCGTCGACGCCATCGAGAGGTCCGGCGCGAGGTCGGCTGGTTCCCTCCCTTCCGGGACCGCACCGGTGTAGTGGCAGCTGAGGCACTGGAGGTCTTCGAACAGCCGCCTGCCCGCGGCGACATACTTCGGATCGGGCGCGCGATCACGGTAATCCCGGAGACCGAGCGTCTGTTTGTGCAGGCCGAGGAAGTAATTCGAGATGGTGGTGACTTCCGCATCCGAGAGGCCGAACGTCGGCATCCGCACCTTCAGCCAGGGCCTGATCGTCGCGGGAGACTTCAGGAATGAGTGGAGCCACTCCTCCTGGACCTTCGATCCCTCGGGAAGCAGGAACGGCGGGGCCATCCCCTCCCCATCGAGGACAGCGCTGATCGCGCCCCCGATCTCCTCTATTTTGTGACAGTTGATGCAGTTGTAATGCTGGGTCAGCCTCCGCCCGGCCTCCACGTTCTGGACGATACGGTCGTACGGCCTGCGGTATTCCGCTTCGGGCACCTCCTTGGTCATCCCCCGCATCACCGTCCTCAGCATCACGATCTCGCTGTCCGCAAGGGCGAACACGGGCATCTTCGACGCGATCCGGTCGGTGGCGAACTGCCGGGAATCCCGGATCTTGCCGAAGAACCAGTCGTCCCACGTATGGGGGACTTTCGTGTCACCGAAGTCGATCTCGTCGACCCGTTTCCTCCCCAGGTTCGACAGGGAGACGCTGACCTTGTTCTCTTTTTCAAGCCCGGGGATCACGTGACAACCGGCGCACCCGTACTCCCGGACGAGGTTGAACCCGGCTTTCTTCACTTCCTCCGAGGCGAGGTCGATCCCGACTGATTCAAACGTCCTGTCGTCGCGCAGCGTCGCGATGTAGGCGACGATATCCCTCGCCTCCTGGTCGCTCAGTCGCAGGTTCGGCATCTGCGTGGCCGGACGAAACGCCCTCGGATTCTTGAGCCACGCCAGGAGCCAATCCGGGTCGAGCTTGCTGCCGGCCCTCGACAGCTCCGGGGCGATGTCGAAGCTGAACCCCCTCTCCTTCCGCATCCGCTCATCGTCACCGACCACGTGGCATCCCTTGCAGCCGACCGTCTCCACGAGGTTTTTCCCCCTCGAGGCGTTGCCGCCGGCCGCCGAGCCGCCCGTCCGCCGGGGGGCCGGGTTTCCGGCGCTCATCAGGAAGGAGGTGATCGCGGCGGCCTGTTGCCCGTCGAACCTGAAGTTCGGCATGCGCGTGTGCGGGTTGTATTCCTTGGGATTGCGCACCCACCGGTAGAGCCATTGCGG
>CAZQSM010000001.1:191329-194292 GCA_964596065.1 uncultured Chlorobiaceae bacterium
TCGTGGACCGATTTTTTCCAGAAATAGTACGCCTCGTCACCCTTGCTCTTGGCGAACGTCACCGCCCGGACCGCGTCCAGGAGCCGATGGTCGAGTTTGTCGATCGACTCCAGGGCACCGCGCACGTCGGCCGATTCGAGCGCGGCGTCGAGGGAATCCCTTTCCGCGAGGAGCTCCTTGAGCGCCGCGGAATCGAGGCCGGCCTGTTCGTCGGCCAGTCGTTGCCTCCACCCTTCCGCGGAGCGTTCGAGATACCGGGCCTGGTACTCCTTCCACGGCCTCCTGGTGGAAACCTCGTCGATGACGGACCACATCGTGCCGATGAAAAGGAACCCGGAGAGGAGGAGGTAGATGCCGCCGTACGACCTCTCTTCGATCGGCGTTTCCGCTCGTTTCTTCAGAACGTCAAATATTCCCGGCATAGGCGGCGGCGATTCGGCAGTTTAAATGTTGAACCAGGGGGTGACCCAGACATATTTCACGTTCAGCGCGATCCGGAGCACCATCTTGATGGGGAGCGACATCATCGCGAGGAACAGGAAGGCCGTGATTCCGTAGCGCACGGGCCCCAGCTTCTTCAGGAGCTCGGTGTTCTTCTTCCAGATCCAGTAGGCGGGCGCGAGGAGGAAATACCCGGTGACGAGCAGCGCGCCGAAGATGAACGCCGCGGGATTCAGGCTCGTGTCGGGGTTGTGGGTTGGGATTCCGAACAGTTCCGAGAGGTCGACGTTGGTGAGGGCCACCACCCTGTGGGTGTCCCAGGTCTCCCAGGGGAAGAAAAAGTACCAGCCGGGCCCTCGCCAGAAGGTCCCGAGGACGATCAGCGACACCCAGAGCACGATGAACCCGAAACAGTAGACCCAGAGCGCGTATTTTCGCTCCCGGTAGGTGTAATACCCGTTCCCCTTCTCGTTCACGTCGATGTACGGGATGGCCATCAGGCCGACGATGATCAGCGTCGGCAGGACGACGCCTGCGATCCAGGGGTCGAAATAGACGAGCATCTCCTGGAGCCCGAGGAAATACCATGGCGCCTTCGAGGGATTCGGCGTCAGCGTCGGGTTCGCGGGCTCCTCGAGGGGCGCGTCCAGGAGGAACGACCAGAACACGAGGATCACCATCACGAACAGCGTGGCCAGGAACTCGACGCGGACCAGGTGGGGCCACACCTGGATCTTTTCGCTGAGCCGCGCCTCGTCCGACATCTCCTGGGAATCGTTCTTGAGGGCGCGTTTGAACCCCCACCAGGTATAGACGATCACCAGCAGGAGCAGGCCGACGATCGGGATGTTGTCGGGCTTGGAAATCAGCAGCCAGATATTATGCATGGGAGGCGCCGTTCGGAGAGTGAGATGTTATTCCCTGGGTTTGGCCGTCGGGCCGGAGATTCCCCCGTCCTTCCGGATGCGCCAGAAGTGGACGGCCATGAACACCGCCGCGATGAGGGGGAGAAAGATGCAGTGTCCCACGTAAAACCGCAGGAGCGTCGGGGGACCCACCTGCGTGCCGCCGAGGAGGACGAAGCGCACGTCGTTGTCGATTTTCATGCCCAGCTCCGGCCCGAACGGTCCTTCGTGCCCGAGGAGCGGCGTCGCGCGCGCCATGTTGGTGCCGACCGTCACCGCCCAGACGGCCAGCTGGTCCCACGGGAGGAGGTATCCGGTGAACGACAGGAGGAGCGTGAGCACCAGGAGGATGACCCCCACGCCCCAGTTGAACTGCCGGGGCGGTTTGTACGATCCGGTGAGGAACACCCGGAACATGTGGAGCATCACGGTGATCACCATGGCGTGCGCCGCCCAGCGGTGCATGTTCCGGATCAGCGGGCCGAACGCCACGTCGTTCATCAGGTATTTCATGTCGTCGTAGGCGTATTCGGCCGCGGGGCGGTAATAGAACATCAGGATGACGCCGGTGATCGTCAGGACCAGGAAGAGGAGGAAGGTGATGCCGCCCATCCCCCACGTGAAACCGATGTTGGTGGCGTGCCGCGGGATCCTGACCGGATGGAGGTGCAGGAACACGTTGTCGACGATCTGGAGGGCGCGGTTCCGGTTGGTGTCCTGGTAGTTGTGCCGGAATATCGATTTCCAGACCTCGCTCTGTTGCAGCTTTTCCCGCAGTTTGAACATGTCGTCTTCTCCGTGAGCGTCGGTCAGGTATGCTTGAGGAAGGACTCCGGTTTCACCCAGTCGCCCTTTTCAAACAGGAACTTGATGTTCCTGTCGATCAGGATCTGGCCGTCGTCGGCCAGGGATATTTTCAGCCGTTCGAGGGGACGGGGCGCCGGCCCTTCGAAATTGACCCCCGATTGCCGGAAGCCGCTCCCGTGACAGGGACATTTGAATTTCGCCTCCGGTCCCAGCCAGCGGGGAGTGCAGCCGAGATGCGTGCAGATCGCCGAGAGGGCGTAAAAACCATCCGCTTCGCGCACGATCCAGACGCGGAAATCGTCCTTGTATTTCTCGCTCACCTCGCCGACGATGTAGTCGGAGGGAAAGCCGGCCTTGAACGCCGAGGGCGGTTCGAACAGTATGCGGGGAAACATCATCCGGAGGGTCGCGATCGTGGACGTCGCGATGAAAACGAAAAACGATGCCCACCCGGCGACGGAGAAGAAGTTCCGCCTGCTGATCCTCCAGATTCCGGGGTCCTCGGCCGGGGCCTTGTCCTGCTTGGGTTTCCTGACGGCGGCAGGCGCGGCGGCCGGCCGCTCCTGTGCGGCGGGTACGGGGGTGGACTGGTCTGGTGTATCCATCACGCGGTGTTAATGATAATCGAAAATAGGCGCAAAAATATAGCCAAAAAATTCCATAGTGTCAATGCAAGAAACCGGGGATCCCCTCCCCCGGATGTGTCACCTACCGGCGGCCCGGGTTGCATCTCAGGGCACTATCGGTTATATTTTCCCAGTCCTGATCACGATCCCCTCGCCGATGAACGACGCGTCATCCATACAATTT
>CAZQSM010000002.1:0-99281 GCA_964596065.1 uncultured Chlorobiaceae bacterium
AAAATGTTGCTTGCGGAGAAGGTAAGTGAATCTCTCCAACCATTAAAGAAGTAGATAGGTGCTGCCTAACAAGTCGTTACAGCGGACGAGAGCCGCGTTTGTCGCGCGGCTTGAATGGTGTGAAAAGCCGCGGCAAGCCGTCCACCAATCGCGGTGCGCCGCTGAACTCTACCGTCAGGACACATGAATTTATTGTTCAATAATAATTGAAGACGTCCTGATGAACGTATTATTGATTGCCCCCCTGTTAATATTAACGCTCGGAGAACCGGCTATCACGCAAGACTTAAAAAGTATCAAGGTTGATTTTGGCGGTGGTCTCGCGCTTCTGAACTATGGCGATCCGGGAGTATTGATAACCGTTGAACCCGCGTATTGCGTTAACGACAACATAGCCATCGGTGTGAGAATTGAAGGGGGATTACTTGGCGCATACGATTATGCGGCAACAATGGGATCCATTACGATGAACGGGCAATATTATTTTGGCGATAATACCTTCAAATACTTTGTCGGATCTGGACTTGGATTATATAGGTATGGATATCGTAGGTATGTAACACAATTTGGATTATATCCGAGAGTTGGCTTTGCCCTGGGACATTTTACGATGTCAATGGATTATAATATCCTATCTGGAGCGGAGTCGTGGTCCCAATTTGATGTCTCGAGGTATCTACACCTGAGAATTGGCTTCTTTGTGGGGGGAGCTAAAGAATGATACACGGTAAATCGAATAGTCCGTATGATCAGCGAGGCAAACACTATAGAGTTAAATCGTCGCATATTAGTATTATTAATTGAGATATTATCCCGCGTATGTTCAAACAAGCCGCCCAAGCCGACGCCTAATCGCGGGCGTTCACCTATCTGGCAGTCTAGCTCGGTTCAGCAAAGAGGTCTTTCAAGGTGAAATCCGGGTGTCAGCTTTTCGCGTTCCCGAGGGTGCCGCGAGGGCGTTTGGCGCAGCTTAGTTCTCCCGTTAGATCTCGCTTGAGGTATTGATTTTTACGAAAGGATGTAATACATTGTATTACATATAAATACATCGTCATACAATCAATTATCAAACCCGGAATTTTATGAGTACCGCAGTATCAATTCGGCTCCCCAAAGACCTGGCAAAACGCCTGGACGGAATCGCGAAAGAGACTGAGAGACCCCGGTCTTTCATCATCCAGAAGGCAATTGAGGCGTATATCGAGGATGTAGCCGATCTACAGATTGCCCTCGATCGCCTTCATGATACCAGCGATCCTATTGTCTCCTCCAAGGAGATGAGGAAGTCCCTTGGCCTATAGTCTCGGGTTTAAGAAATCTGTTCACCGCGATCTCAAGCAACTATCTAAATCAGATGTCACTCGGATTCTCGACTCGATCGAGAAGGAGCTTCTTGACAAACCCAATGCAAACCCTCCGTTAAAGGGGAAGTTTGCAGGGTTGCGAAAATACCGAGTCGGGGATTTCAGAGTCATTTATACGATTGTGGGATCGGAGGTTCGCATATTACGGATCGGTAATCGCAGAGACGTCTACAAGCGCGAAATCTAACAGTTCGTTCCAGCTGACCGGCCCGCTTGTCACGCGGCTTGCGGTGGTGGAGAAGCCCAGGCAAGCCGCGCGCCAACCGGCCCGGCGGCTTAGCTCCATCCGTTAGGCCTCGAGTGGGGGCTTTACTTTACGCCGTAAATACGATAAATTGTCCCGTATGATGCCGCTCACCAAACACGATGCTTTCCAGATCATCGGCCACGTCGAGGCTGAAGTACGAGCCCTCGGAGTTGCCCGATTGGCCGTCTACGGCTCCGTGGTGCGTGGTGAGGCTGGTCCGGAGAGCGATGTCGATATCCTCGTCCAATTCCGACCAGGGGCCAAAAGCTTTGATCGGTTTATGGCCCTTTCCGAACTTTTGGAAGCCCACCTCGGACGGCGGGTTCAACTGATCACCACCGAAGCGCTCTCACCATTCATCGGATCCCATATCTTGGCAGAGGCCCAAGATGTCATTCGAGCCGCGTGAGTACCTCCGCCAAATTTTTGTCGAAGTCGAGTTTCTTCAAGGCTCGAGTTCGGGTTTGAGCATTGAGGATTTCCCTGCTGACGAAACGCTTCGACGAGCTGCGGTTCGAAGCCTGGAGATCATCGGGGAGGCCGCGAGAAAGCTACAGGATGATTTCCAGGCCAAGTATCCGGCCATCGAATAGCGCGCGATGTCGGGGATGCGCAATCGACGCAAACACGACTACTTCGGTGTGGATTACGAACTTGTCTGGGACGTGGTGCAGAATCGCATCCCCATCCTCCGTTCTCAAATTGCATCAATCCTCGAGGCCTAACAAGTCGCTCAAACTGACGCCATACCGCGGCTGTTCAATGAACCCGCCATCAACGTCGGTCTGGCCGTGAAACATGTCAGTGTGAAATCCGGGCGTCTGCTTTTCGCGACGCCGAGGTCGCCGCGAGAGCATTTGCCGCGGCTTAGCCCTACCGTTCCGCCGACAGGTGAGCTTTCAGCGCCATACGGAGTAAACCAATGTCTGAAAATTCAAGCGTGAAGCGCTACGCAGATTCACCCCAATGTAAGTCGGGGCATCGATCGCCTCACCGGATTTTACTCCTGGCTGTACTTGCCATGATTAACACGTCCTCCCTGACCGTGGCTCAAGACCTGCCGCCCGGCGGGACGACCTCGTGGGAAATCCAAGAATTAGAGGCGATCGTATCGTTCCTGATCTTCGATCCCAGGGATTCCGCAATAGCCCTGCCCAAAGGGCTTCGTTTCGCTTCAGCCCACGACGTGCCGTTTCCCGAGCTGCAGGAGCACTTGAAGCAGCACCCCGATCATTCCGATTGGGCATTTTCTTTCGTTGAGGTTGTTCGACCCAGGTCGTTCATCCTTGACGGTAAGTCGCCGAAACTTCCCGAGAATGGGGGTCTCGGTGTTTGGTTCGCGCCGGTCGACCATTCGAAGCTCGCGTCCGAACTCACAAAGGGCACGTATGAGACGGTGATCGCCCCATCACCCGACGCAGTGCTCGTACTCGGGCTCTGGGTTCCGGACCGGGAGTACGTGGCCTACATGCGCGCTCGCGGGCATCACGCCGAATACGGGATGGTGACTCTCGTACAAGACAGCGAAGGTGCGTATCGGGGCGAGATCAAGGCAGGCGAATTAACCATCAAGGCCTCAGCCACACCTCACGGCGAGACGAGGCCTGAACCGGAACCCTTCACACAGGTGTTCTTCCATCCGGGAAAGGGAGTCGACAACGTTGTCGTCATTCGCGGCGCCAACGCGCGCGAGCGCGACTGCACTGCAACGTGGTCAACGCAGGGCGATCATCCGCTGTCCCGCGGAGTTTTCGTGGGACCGACATTCCTGAACATCGAGGGGCCAATTACGGGGAGTGCGTATCGACTGGGGGAAACACCCGAGGAATGAGACCATGCGGCCGAACGAACGATTGCAGCGGACAGACCACCGGGAGGCTCGCTGATGATGCTGGCCGTTCGACCGATTGGGGAGCGTTCACATAAATAACCGGGGAGGAATCCAATGACTGAGTGCTTACCGAAGAAAGGGAAACCGAGACCGAGCCAGCGAGCCGGGGCACATGGATCCATTCCCTGGAGCCGTCTCTTCGCGCTGCTCGCCCTTACGAGCGCGCCGTCGGGGGCGCTGGCACAGTCGTTACCAGCCGGCGGAACAACATCGTGGGAGATACGGGGGCCGGAGGAGATCGTCACGTTCGCGCTCTTCGATCCGAAGTCGCCCGGGGTGTCGTTGCCCGCTGGACTTCAATTCGTGTCCGCGCGCGACGCTCAAATGCCTGAGGTGGGGGCGTACCTGAAGGAACACCCGGACCATGCTGGATGGGCATTCTCGTTCATCGAGATCACGCGTCAGCAGGCTTTCCTCCTTGATGGCAGGGCCCCGACACTCCCGGAGAACGGGGGTATCGGATTGTGGTTCGCCCCAGTCGACCCTTCGCGGCTCGCCGGTGAGATCCCCAAAGACAGATTCGATTCCATCATCGCCCCATCACTGGGATCAGTGCTGGGGCTCGGGATCTGGGTCCCGGACCGGGAGTACGTTGCTTACATGCGCGCACGCGGCCATTACGCCGAGTACGGGATGGTGACTCTCGTGACGGATAGCGTTGGGGCATTCCATGGCGAGATTCGATTGGACAACCTGCATGTCAGGATGACAGCTACGCCTCATGGTGACGTGCAGGAAGATCCGGCATCCGGGACACAGGTGCTTTTCGCACCGGGAGGCAAGGTCGTACACGCGGTCGTCGTTGCGGGCGCCAACGCCCGTCACCGTGCCTGCACCGCGGATTGGTCCAGGCAGGGTGATCATCCGCTTTCGCGTGGCGAGTTCGTGGGTCCCACGTACCTGACAACCTACGAAGCACCGCTCAAGGGGAGCGCGTACCGGGTGGAAGACGTAAAGAAGCGGTGAGGGCGCGCGGCCGAACATCCGATTGCAGCGGACGGACCGCTTCGTGGCCCGCCGTTGAACCGGAGCGTCAGGTTGCATGATTTAAGACACTAATTGCCTATGAATCTTCAGATTCCATACTTGATTTTGGGTGTGGCCCGTACATCATGGATACCGGATTGGGAACCGATCGAACTTGTAGAAAATGCCAATTTCTATCATCGCAATGACACCCTGGCACTTCAACTAAACATCCGTGCTACCCGGTCGAATCAACAATATATCGATACGCTTTCCGTTGTGGGATATACATTCGATTTATACCTGAGTGCTCATCCTCGTCGTGGGCATGGGACATAATTCGTCATGGATATAAGTGATTAGATCCTGCTGACCTGGTCCTTCCAAGGATCGGATTACAGAAAGCAATCATTCAATCGGAGGCCGTATCGGGCAATCCTCTCCCTGAGAAAATATACCGGGACGGTATCGTTGGCTGTTTATGGGAGAAAGTTGAAAAGATTCAACCATGCCGCCTGACAAGTCGCTCCAACTTGCGCCATATCGCGGGCATTCATCGAAATGGCGACGTGGCTCGGTTTGGTGAAGCGGTCGGTCTATGTCAAGTCCATGCGAACAACAGTATGCGACGTGTCCGGGCGCGCGGGAACGTTGGCACAGCTTTGCTTCCCCGTTAAGCCGCAGATTGAGGCAATGAATGATCTTCGGGAGGTGGTCGCAAAATACGGCCGCCTTGAAATCCCCAGGGGTGAGGTTTACCAATGACAACTTCGGGAGCAGTCGTTCGCGTCAAGTCGATTCAGGAACGAATCCTGCCGATCCGCGGGAAACGTGTAATTATAGACGCAGACTTCGCCCATTTTTTTGGTGTCCCCACGAAAGGGCCCAATGAACAAGTCCGGAGGAACAAGGCGCAATTACCAGGTGGATGCAAGGTGGAAGGGTTGCCCGTTGTCGGACAGGGGCATGAGCTGAAGGGGGAATGATGAACGCGCTGTTGTGGATTTTGCAGGTTTTTACCGCGTTTCTGTACGGATCGTCTGGTGTGATGAAGGTTTTCATGTTCGACATGATAAGCCGGGATGTCCCGTCCTTCGGTGCATTGTCGCGGGAAACCTGGATGACGCTGGGTATGTTGGAACTCGTCTGCACAATCGGGCTCATTGTTCCATCCGCCTTTCGTTGGCGGCCCCGTCTTACCATCTATGCGGCCGCACTATTGGCGATCGAGAGCCTCGTGTTCGTTTGGGTGCACCTGAAGTACGACGAACTAACGTCCTTGATTATGAGCAGTGTGCTGGGCTTCCTCATGGTTTTTATTGCCTATGGCAGGATGGTTCTTAAACCGATCGACTGATCAGCCGGGATTCCAATTTCGACGTGAAGGGGCCTAACAAGTCATTCCAGCGGACGCATGTCGCGTTTGTCACACGGCCTGCGGTGTGCGCGGAGCCACGGTCCGCCGCGCGCCAACCGTCCCCGCGGCTGAACTCCACCGTCAGGCAGCGATGAATATCCTCTGGACATGTCCGAATTGCAAGAGGCAATTTCGGAGAAAGAATCAACGACATGCATGCGGAACCGGAGACCGTTCGGAGGTATTAAAAAACAGGCCATCCTCCGTGATTTCACTCTATAAAAAATTGGAGGCTTTTGTCGAGTCATTCGGACCCGTCGAGTTTGTGGCCCGTAACCGGTACGTGTTGCTCAGGAGTAATCGGATCTTTTCTGATTTAAGCATCACGCCAACTGCGCTGCGAGTGGTGGTCCATTTGCCGCGTCGGGTACAGAATGCACTATTTGTAAAGATAGGATACGATGGCAGGCGTATCTCACACGTCGCCATGTTACGCAATCCGGAGGACCTTGCCAAGATCAAGCCTTATTTAAAGGAAGCTTACAGGCATTCAATTGAATGAGTCGCCATGCGGCCTGACAAGTCGCCCACGCCGACGCCGAGTCGCGGCTGTCCCTTGATCTGGCCATCAACGTCGGCCTGGCAGTGAGGTCGGTCGGCGTGAAATCCGGGCGTCAGCTGTTCGGGGCGCCCGTCGGGCCGCGAGCGCCTTTGGCGCGGCATGGCCCACCCGTCAGGCCTCAAATTGGGTAAAACGTGATGACACGGATACCGTTCGTTATTTCCCTCGTGGTAACCGCTTCGCTCATTTCATGCACGACATTCAGAACGATTGCCCCGGATAAAACAATAAAAGACAACTCACAAACCATCAAAGTGTTCCTGCTCGATGGCAGAGTAATCAAATTGCCGGCCGGGGAATATGTGATGGATCTAAATTCGGATGCCGGCTATATTCAGGGATCAGGCGTTCAATCGGGGGCAGGAGAAAATCAAGAGGTTCGGTTTACCGGAAGTATCAGCAGGCAGTCCATCAGCGGTATTCAGGTCAACGAACCCACGGGGTTGACTACCACGACCGGTTACGTCATACTCGGCATTCTTTCCATCGGAGGCCTATACCTCCTTTTGTTATTGACCTCCGATCGAACGCATTGATGCCGACAATGATTCCCGATGAATGGATCGGGCGAGCCCTTTTGTCGCCGCCCATCAAGTCGCTCGAGGCGATGCCAAATCGAGGGCGTCCATTCAACGGGCAATGCAGGCCGGTGTAAATGAGAGGTCGGTGTCTGTTAAGTCCATCCAACGACGGTTCGCGACGCGTCGTGGCCCGCGAATACATTCGGCGCGGCTTAGCCCA
Source organism: uncultured Chlorobiaceae bacterium (assembly GCA_964596065.1). Lineage (GTDB taxonomy): Bacteria > Bacteroidota > Ignavibacteria > UBA10030 > SZUA-254 > SZUA-254. Next base: position 7,189 of record CAZQSM010000002.1, read on the forward strand.
CCCGGTCGACGTACGATGTGGCGTAGCTCGCCCGGACCATCGGACCAGTCCAGCGGGGAGGAGGGAATGCCCATGAGCCATGCATCCACGTTCGTCCGGATCCTCGAGACCAATTCGAAAACCGACATCGCGCTCATCAAGAGTGTGCTGGATGCCGGGGGAATTCCATACTGTCTCCAGGGGGAGAATACCCTCCACCTTCGCCCCGTTGATCCGGTGGCGGTCATGGTCGCCGATACGAATGTCGCCCCGGCGATCGATCTCCTCAAACCACTCAATCTGAAATTCATCGAATCGTGGCATCTTACGAAGGATTGAGGAGGTAAGCGGCCGGGGGAAGTGCCACAGCGAAGCGGAGGCGGCAGCCTGGGATGCCTGATGTGAGTGCCATCCGTCAGTGAATCATCGGCATTGATCAACGAGCGGATTAATTCCGTACATTCCGGAAAACCACGGATGGGCGTGATACGGGGGTGTGAAGGGTAAATCCGACGAGTCGGTCAAGCCGACGCCAAACCGCGGATCTTCAACGATCTGGCGACCAACGCCTCTCTGTCGCGGAGGCCGGTGGGGGTGAAATCCAGGCGTCAGCATTTCACAACGCCAAGGGCCCGCGAGAGCATCTGCCGGGGCATCGCTCGCCCGTCAGGCCGCCGATGAACGAAACTATGGATACGTGGAAGTTTTTCGACATCACCCACAGCGAACACGTGATTTGCAATCCCACGAGCGAGGAGAAGCTGGGTCGCCTCGTGGAACTGCTGCGGCTTCCTCCCGGCGCTCGCGTCGTCGACATCGCCTGCGGCAAGGGCGAGTTCCTGACTCGCCTCGTCGAGGCATACGGGGTTTCCTGCGTGGGTGTCGACCTCTCTCCGTTCTTCGTCGCGGAAGCCAAACGGAGGCTCACGGCGCGGGTGCCCGACGCGCAGGCCGTCTTTCTTCAGGTGAACGGTGCCGATTTCGAACCGGACGAACCTCACAGTTTCACCGTCGCCTCCTGTATCGGCGCCAGTTGGGTCTACGGGGGGCACGCGGGCACTCTGGAGACGCTGACGCGCATGGTTGTGCCCGGTGGTTGGGTGATCGCGGGCGAACCCTACTGGCTGCAAGAGCCGTCCGGGGGATACCTTCAGGCATCCGGAGTCGCGAGAGAGGCGTTCGGAACGCACCCTGACAACGTCGCGGCGGGGGAGCAGCGAGGGCTCGATCTCGTCCACACTGTTGTGAGCAACAAGGACGACTGGGATACATACGAAGGGCTGCAATGGCACGCTGCGGTCGAATATGCGCGCTCGCATCCGCAGGACCAGGATCTGCCGGAGCTCCTGGAGCGGGTTTCCCGGGAGAGAGCAGCGTACCTGCGTTGGGGTCGAGATACTCTGGGCTGGGCGATCTACGTCTTCAGGCATCGGATCCCGGTACCGTCCGCTTCGGCTGCCTGACAACTCGCCCAGGCCCACACCAACACACGGGCCTTCATTGAAGGAACCCGCCCGGATTGGTACACGCATCATGGGATCGTCGGCGGGATGCGCGATTGTTCAGGAATGTCCCGATATATTTTCAGGCACCTCGAAGATCATACGGGAATGGGCTGCAAATACTCTGTCGGCGTATTCATCGTTGAGCGATGGCCATGCAATCATTGCCACCTGACACATCGCTCCACCGGGCGCTGCCGCTCGTGACGCGGCTCGCGTCCCCGCGGCGTCCCGGCCGGCAAGCCTCACCCCAACCGTGTCGGCGGTGTCCCCTCCGGCAAGCCCCGCCCCAACCGTCCCGGAGGGGCAGCGCTGTCCGTCGGGCAACGCAGGCGATCGACAGACCGCCGGAGCCGGGAGACGGGGGATTGAAACAAGGCGGAGGGTATCGCCACGCGCGACAAACACGCCGGGCCGGTCGCCCGGAGGCTCTCCCAATCACATTGCCACAGCGCGTATGACGAATGACCAACTACTGATCCTGCTGATCCTGGTCGCTACCGTGGGCATGTTCCTGTGGGGCCGCTGGCGTCACGACATGGTGGCCGTCGGTTCGCTGGCGGCATGCGCGCTGACCGGGCTGGTGCCATCGCACGAGGCATTCGCAGGCTTCGGGCATCCGGCGGTCGTCACGGTGGCCTGCGTTCTGGTGCTCAGCCGCGGCCTGCAGACCTCGGGCGCTGTGGACGCGCTGACGCGCGCCGTGCTGCCCGCGGGTGCCGGCGTGGCCGTCACCATGGCCGCGCTGTGCGCGCTTGGGGCGGTGTTATCGGGCTTCATGAACAACGTCGGCGCGATGGCGCTCCTGATGCCGGTTGCCATGCAGCTGGCCGGGCGCCTGAAACTGGCCGCGGGCCAGGTGCTGATGCCGCTGGCCTTCGGCACGATCCTGGGGGGCATGACGACGCTGATCGGCACGCCGCCGAACCTGATCGTCTCGGGCTTTCGCGCCCAGACCGGCGCCGGCAACTTCGTCATGTTCGACTTCATGCCGGTGGGACTGGCGGTGGCCGCGGTCGGAGTCGCTTTTGTCGCCCTGCTGGGCTGGCGGCTGGTGCCGGCACGCAAACAGACCGGGGTCGCGGGCTTCGAGTCGGGGTCCTACATCACCGAAGCGCGCGTGCCGGAAGACAGCAAGGCCGCGGGCATGAGCCTGCGCGAGATCGAGGCGACGATCGACAAGGCCGATGCCCAGATCATCGGCATGGTGCACCGCGATGTCCGCATCACGGCGCCCAGTGCCTGGCGCAGGGTGCGCGCCGGCGACATCCTGGTGGTCGAGGCCGAGGCTGAAGCGCTGGCCGGAGTGCTTTCCACCCTGGGCCTGAAGCTCGAGGAGGCCGTGCAGCCGCCGGAAAAGGACGAAACCGCGAAGGACGGGGCGGACGGGAGGGTGGAAGACGAGGCTGAAGACCAGGGGGATGACGCGAAGGATGCCGACCAATCGGCCGAGCGAAACGACGGTGACGGGGACCAGGCCGGGACCTCGGATGAAACCGTGCTGATGGAACTCGCCGTGTTGCCAGGTTCGTCACTGGTCGGGCTCTCGGCCAGCGACATCCTGCTGCGAACGCGCTACGGCCTGAACCTGCTGGCGGTATCGCGCCATGGCCAGCGTTCGCTGTCCCGGCTGCGCTCGCGGGCCTTCCGGTCGGGCGACCTGCTGCTGATGCAGGGCCCTTCCGAAGCGATCTCGGCGTTCGCGGGCGACAACGGCTGCGTGCCGCTCGCGAAGCGGGAACTGCGCATCCCGGACAGGCGAAAAGCCTGGAAGGCCGGCATCATCATGGCCGCGGCCGTGGGCGCCGCCGCCTTCGGCCTGCTTCCGGCGGCGATATCGTTTACCCTCGGCGTGCTGGCCTCCATGGCGTTGCGCACGGTGTCGCCGCGCTCGGTCTACGGTGCCGTCGACTGGCCGGTGATCGTGCTGCTCGGGGCGCTGATGCCGGTGGCCGGCGCGATGGAGTCCAGCGGTACCGCCGACCTCATCGCGCGCTTCCTGCTCGACAGGGTGGCGCAGGGCAACGCGGTGGTGGGGCTGGCGCTTATCCTCATCGTCAGCATGTTCCTGTCCGACCTGATGAACAACGCCGCCACCGCTGCCGTCATGTGCCCGATCGCCATCGCCTCCGCCCTGGCGCTCGGCGTCAACGCCGATTCTTTCCTGATGGCGGTGGCGATCGGCGCCTCCTGCGCCTTTCTCACCCCCATCGGCCACCAGAACAACACTCTGATCCTGGGGCCCGGCGGCTTTCGCTTCGGCGATTACTGGAAGCTGGGCGTGCCGCTGGAGATCCTGGTGGTCGCGATCAGTATTCCGCTGCTGCTCCTGGTGTGGCCGCTGTGAGTGACGGCCTGGGTGGCAGCGGACGGCGCCCGGACGCCGCTGAACCGGCCGGCCTGACAAGTCGTTCGAGCAGACAAGGGCGATCGTCACGCAGCCTGAGTCCGGTGGCATCCTTACGGGCAAGCCGGCCGCCAACCGGCCCGGGCAGCGTGCCTCTTCCATTCAGCACCGTAGGACGCGATGGGAAAGCGTGATCGATTTGCGAGCCAAGTATTCCTGATCGCGGGAATTTACGGGGTTATTGTACTGTTCCCGCACTATTTCCTGGAGGGGGTGATCGGGAGAGATGATCCGCCACCGATCACGCATCCGGAACATTTCTATGGATTTATCGGTGTGGCATTAACATGGCAAATCATTTTTTTCGTAATATCCAGGGATGTTCAACGCTACAGACTCCTGATGCTGCCCGCCGTCCTCGAAAAGCTGTCCTTCGGACTGGCATCGGTGATCCTCTATGCCGATGGCCGGGTGGCGGTGTCGGTCCTGGCCGCCGGAGGTATCGATCTGGTCCTGGCGGTTTTCTTCATCGTCGCGTTCCGCGCGACACGCGTCCAGCGGTCATGATCGACGCGGCAGGGTTCGGGGCGGGTGTTGTGGGTAGGAATCCGACGGCCGATACGCGCCCGCCGGACCGGTCGCTCCATCCGGGGCGTCTGGGGCGGGCTTCCCCGGCACCCGCGAAAAAAGGGACATGAAAGACACGCGTCATTTATACACGGATCTGGCATGGCTCTGGCCCCTGTGGGGCGAGCCCGACGGGGAGTACGCGCACTACTGCCGGCACGTCACCGGACTGATTCGCCGGTACGCGGGGCGCCCGGTTGCGACATTGCTGGATATCGGATGCGGTGGCGGGAAAAACGTCCTGAACCTGAAACGGGAGTTCGCCGTGACCGGTCTCGACCTCAGTCCCGCCATGCTCGCGCAGGCGAAGGAACTGAACCCGGACTGCACGTTTGTCGAGGGCGACATGAGGCTGACCAGGCTCGGTCGGACGTTCGACGCGGTGTTGATGGACGACGCCATCACACACATGAACTGCCGGGACGACTTCGCGGCGGCATTACGCACCGCGCATGACCACCTGAATCCGGGCGGCGTCCTGGTTGTCACTCCCGACGTGACGACCGGGACGTTCCGACAGAACAAGACCACTTCGACCCCGGCCGCGAAGGACGGCGTGGACGTGGTCTTCATCGAGAACGTGTATGACCCCGATCCGACAGACGAACAATTTGAAACGACAATCCTGTACCTGATCCGGAACCACGGCGACTTGCGGATCGAGGCCGAACACTGGACGATGGGTATCTTTTCATTGGACACGTGGAGAGGCGTTCTGCGCGAAACGGGTTTCCGGGTGCATGAGGGGCCGTACAGTGCGGGCGGGGAGGAGTACACGGTGTTCGCCGGCGTGAAGGCGGGATGAATGCCGAAGGAGAAAGCGGGGGTTCGCGCGGAGATGAAGCTCACGATCGGCGCATCGGCCACCTCGACTCCCGCGTTCCCGACGTGTCCGCGGCGAAGCGGTACCGTTCCTCCGTCGTCGGCCGGGTTTTCACCGATTATGGTCCCGACTACGCAGGTTTTCCGGATGGCCGGCTTTCCGGTGGATTCACCGCGTCCGGGGAGATCGTCGCGGGTGGTCCCCTTGTCGTTCCGTACGCCATCGATCTTTCCGTCATCAGGAAACTCATTGATCACCACATTTTCACAGATCGGCCAGGAATGGGTGTATTGAAGGCGCCCTACCCCTCAAACGAAGGCTGCGGGGTGGAATCCCGTTTTGTATCGATGGTGAAGGCGGTCGGTCCATGATAGGGGGAATTTGAAATGAACATCTGCATCGTCGGCGGCTCCGGTAAACTCGGCAGGTACATGGTTCAGCATGCGCTCGATCGGGGGTATGATGTGAGATGCGTCTGTCGGGAAAAGAGCGCGGGAAAACTCGACGCGTTCAAGGGACGCATCACCATATTCCCCGGCGCGACGGACGACCGAGAGGTCGTCAGGGCGGCCGTCGCAGGGTGCGACGGAGTCCTGACCGTCCTGGTACCCTGGGGGGTGCATGGCTACTCGACCGGGACGGCCCGGGCCGTACTCGACCACGCCTCCCCGGGGGCGCGCCTCATTTTCTCGTGCGGGTGGCACATCACGCGCGACGGCCAGGATCAATATTCACTCAAGCTGAAGATGTTCGCGGCGGTATTCGGGTGGATCGCAAAGCTGACCCGCCTGGCCGATCTGGACGACCAGGTCAACGCGTGTCGGCGGATATTCGAGAGTGATGCGCGTTGGACGGTGGTCCGCGGAAGCGACCTGGAGGAGGGGGAAAGCCAGGGTCTGCCCGTGTGGAGCCGACATGTCGGCGACCCGGTTCTGCACAGCAATCTCACCAGACGGATCGATTTCGCATTATTTATGGTCGATGCCCTGACGAATGATGAGTTGATCCGTGAGGCGCCTGCGATTGTCGGGTGCCGGACCGCCTCGGCGCTGGCGCACACGCGGCCGGCCGAACCGTAGGATGTTCGTCGCGTGTTTCGAGCGGACGGGCGGTCGCAAGCCGCCGCCGACCTCCCCGGCGGCTGAGCTCTACCGTTCGGGATGCGGTATCGGGGCTCCCCGGTGCATTCCAGGCGGTGCCAGGCAGTTCCGTCCTCCGTCGCGCGGCTTTATCGGAATAATTTCGTACCATTGGGGCATGATCGACGGGGAGCGTCCCCGCACATCCAAAGTCGCAACCGTGAAAACATACAAGCCGCATTCCTCCAATAATCAAAGGGCTGATGCGCCATGACATCACCTCCGAAGTGGTATCTGCCGGTAACAATCACCGCACTCGTGTGGAATTTTCTCGGATGCGCCGCCTATCTGGGCGACGTGATGTTGACGCCGGAGGATGTCGCCCTGATGAGTCCGGCGCAACAATCGCTGTACGCTTCAAGGACGTGGTGGTCGGTCTCCGCGACGGCGATCGCCGTCTGGTGCGGAGCGGCGGGTTCACTCGGCCTCGTCCTGCGGCGACGATGGGGAAAACCGCTGCTGATCGCATCGCTGACGGGCATCATCATCCAGGACCTGGGCCTCCTCTTTTTCACTGACGCGGGATCAGCAGCGGGGCCCGTCGGCATCGGCCTCCAGGGCCTGGTGCTGGTGATCGCCGCGGGCCTGGTCCTGCTCGCCGTCACGGCGGGCTCGCGCGGTTGGATTCCCGGGCGGACGACCGCACAGCAAGGATAGCGATCTCAATCAGTCTCCGACCTGAGTACTGAACATTCACTGAACAATACCCGAAGGAATCCCATCGTATGCAAACGATAACACGATTGGTCGTCATCGCGAGCCTCCTCGCCGGCCTGACCTCCTGTTCCACCGACCCGCCGCGCGTCCGCGTTTCGAACCAGCGGGGGGAAATCACGGATGTCCAGCTGAAGCGCTCATCGGGCAATACCTACAATTTGAACGATGTCGGGCCCAACAGCGCGACAGGGTATATCAACGTGGAGCCGTCCAATTACGAGGTCGACGCGAACGTCGAAGGTATTTCCCCCTCGGCGACAACATTTTTCACCGCGGATGAGGATGAATCGTATACCATCGTCGTGCTGAACACGACGCCGCCGACGTTGAGGGTGGACAGACCGTGACGCCGCGCCGGCCGGCACAACCGTTGCCAGGGTGATCGGTCGTGAAGGTCCCTTCCACCATCGCCGGGTTTCTCTCGGGAAAGCGTATCGCCGTGGCCGGCGTCTCCCGGGGAAATACCAGCGCGGCCAATCCGGTATTCCGGAAGCTCCGTGCCAGCGGGTACGAGGTTTTTCCCGTGAATCCAAAAGCGACCCGGGTTGAAGGAGAACCCTGTTATCCGAGTGTTACGGCGGTCCCCGGACATCTGGACGGGGTTGTCGTTGCCACCCCCCCGGAGGCGGGTCTGACGGTGGTTCGCCAGTCGATCGAACGGGGAGTGGATCGAATCTGGTTTCACCGGTCGATCGGAAAGGGGAGCGTCTCGCGGGAGGCCGTGGATGAATGCGAAAAGCACGGGGTCCGATACATCGTCGGGGGATGCCCCCTGATGTTCTGCGAACCTGTCGACTTCGGGCATCGATGCCTCCGGGGATGGATGAGCTGGCGGGGGCGATTGCCGGCCTGAGCCGCCCCGACGCGAGCGCCGCCGGCCATGGCGGGGGCGATGACGACGAACAACAACAGAAGACGACCAATGAACCGAGTCAGAGGCATCGGCGGCATCTTCTTCAAGGCCAAGGACGCTCCGTCACTGCGGGCCTGGTATCAGCGGCATCTGGGGATCGACGTCCAGTCCTGGGGCGGCGCCGCCTTCACCTGGACAGACGCCGGGGGGAAGCCGGTCGCCGGCACGACCATCTGGTCCATCGGGCCGCAGGAAGGGACGCAATTCGCTCCAAGCTCCGCCCCCTTCATGATCAATTACCGGGTGGAAGACCTTCGCGCGCTGGTGAAGGCCCTGAAGGAAGAAGGCTGCAATGTGCTGGAAAAGATCGACGAATCGGAATATGGAACGTTCGCCTGGGTCCTCGATCCGGAGGGGAACAAGGTCGAGCTGTGGCAGCCGCCCGAGGGACAATGAGCGGACCCGTGGCTCCCCTCAAGCTGGCGCCGGTCGGCGCGTGTTCTTCCTGACGGGTTTCCCCGGCGGCGCGCTCACGGGGCGGGCACGATGAGTCAGGTCCACCAGATCACGCCGATGCTCCACGTGCCGAACCTCGAGGATGCCCTCCGCCTGCTCTGCGAGACGCTGACGTTCGTCGTTAAATACCGGGAACCGGGGTACGCCTACCTGGAACTGCAGGGCGCCGGCCTCCGGCTCCTGGAGGAGCCGGGACGCGCCACGCCGCCGGATGGCAAGGCCCGGATGACCGTGTACGTCGACGTGTCCGACGTCGATCGGTTCTACGAGATGATCCGGCTGAAACTCGGGCAGCTCCCGAAGGAGATGGTCGACACACCGCGCGATAAACCGTGGCGTCAGCGCGAATTCATGGTCAGGTTGCCCGACGGGGATTGGATGGCCTTCGGGCAGGCGGTCAAAACTCCCGAAGGATACATTCCCCCTTAAAACGCGCTCTATGGCGCACGCCGGCAGTCCCCCCCGGCCCCCGGTCCGGACTGCTTGGAGTTATCATATTCTATCCATAGTTTCACCCGGGACGTTCCCCGGCCTTCCGGGCGGAATCGTCCGGCAAACCAACCTGAAGGAGGTTCGATGAAAGCCGACAAGAAGCACCGATCCGGCGTCACGCGGATCCTCGACTCACTCCAGGAACCGATCGCGGGATACGCCCGCGATCTCCGCGGCATCATCCGGAAGGCGGAGCCGGGGATATCCGAAGGAATCAAGTGGGGCATGCCGGTCTATGAAAAGGAGAGGCTGGTCTGCGCGATCCGACCCGGCAGAGACTACGTCGCGCTTCAATTCTACACCAGTGGCACCAGCCTGAGCGATCCCAGTGCGCTGCTCGAAGGGACGGGAAAAAAGATGCGACACGTCAAGATCCGCTCAAAGCGCGACATCAAAAAGAGAATATTCACGGCCTGGATCAGACAGGCCGCGGCGACGGCCGGGAAATCGTGACCGGTCGCGGATGACGATGACTGTCCAACCCGGATCGATCCACTACGTCGAAATCGTGACACCGGATGTCGAAGCCGTTCGCGCCCTCTACGAAACGTGCCACGGAGTACGCTTCCAGCCGAAGGACCCCGTACTCGGGAACGCCCATGTGGCGGCACTTCCGGCCGGACCCCTCTGCGGGATCCGGGCGCCGATGCACAGCGCCGAAAAACCGGTGGTGCGTACCTACCTCCGCGTGAACAATCTCGCGAACTCCGTCCAGCTGGCCGCCGTGCGGGGCGCGAATATTCTGCTCGAGCGAATGGAGCTCCCCGGGCGCGGGATCATCGCGATCTACGAACAGGGGGGTGTCGAACACGGGCTCTGGCAGGTTGAACAGTCTCCCGGCGCAACGGCGGTCGCTCACGCCGGCGGAGGAAACGATCGTCGACGCACCCGCGGCGGGGGCGGGACGAACGCCGGACGATGAAGGAACTCGGGCAAATATCTGAAATCGTGCGCTATCCCGTCAAGTCGATGGCCGGCGCTGCGACGGACGCGGCGTTCCTGGGGTGGCACGGGCTGGCCGGGGACCGGCGCTTCGCCTTCCGGCGGCTTGGAGACGAGGGCGGCTTCCCCTGGCTGATCGCGAGCCGCGTCCCGGAACTGCTCCTGTACCATCCGATGGGTTTCGACGAGACAACCGGGGAACCGCTGCCGACGCGCGTCCGCACACCCGCGGGGACCGAGCTGGAGCTCCGCGGCGCGCAGCTGCGGGACGAAATCGCCGGGCGGTTGGGTGCCGGGGTGGAACTGATGAACTTCAGAAACGGGATCTTCGATGATGCCCCGGTATCGGTCATCAGCCAGGCGACGATCGCGGCCATCTGCACCCGGTCGGGGGTGGCGCCCGACCGGCGACGCTTCCGGGCCAACATCGTGCTCGACGCGGGCGACCCCGCCCCGTTTCACGAGGATGGTTGGGTCGGGGGGACGCTGACGTTCGGAGACGTCAGTTCCGGGCCCGCCGTGGGGGTGACGTCCCGGGACGTGCGATGCGTGATGATCAACCTCGATCCGGATACTGCGGAAAAGGACGCCAGCGTGCTGAAGGCGGCGGTCGCGCTGAACCGGAACAACGCGGGGGTCTACGGGACGGTGTTGCGGACCGGCACGGTCCGGGTAGGCGATCGCGTGCGGTTCGCCACCGGTACCCGACGCGCCGGTCGTTGACTGACATCTGCCGCGCACACTGACGAACCGGGGAAAGCATTCGTGTCCAACAAGACCTTTACGCTCTCCGACGAGCTCCAAGCCTATCTCACGCGGGTGTCGGTGCGCGAGCCTCCGCTCCTCGCACGGCTGCGCAGGGAGACCGCGTCCGAGCCGAAGTCGCGGATGCAGATATCGCCGGAACAGGGGCAGTTCATGCAGCTGCTGGTCAGGCTCCTCGGGGCGAAGCGCTGCCTCGAGGTCGGCGTCTTCACCGGCTACAGCAGCCTCTGCGTCGCGCTCGCGCTTCCGGACGACGGCCGCCTCCTTGCGTGCGACGTGGACGAACAGTGGACATCCGTCGCGCGCCGATACTGGAAGGATGCCGGGGTCGCGGAGAAAATCGAGCTGAGGCTGGCGCCGGCGCTGGCAACGCTTGACGAAGAGCTGGCGGCGGGACGCGCCGGCAGTTACGACTTCGCGTTCATCGACGCCGACAAGGAGAATTACGTGGAATATTACGAGCGCTGCCTGAAACTGCTGCGGCCCGGCGGCCTGATCGCCGTCGACAACGTCCTCTGGAACGGGCGGGTGGCCGACCCCGCGGAGCAGTCCGGGGACACGCTCGCGATCCGCGCCTTCAACAACCACGTCCGGTGTGATGAGCGGGTCGACCTGAGCCTCATCCCGATCTCGGACGGGATCACGATCTGCCGCAAACGGTGAAATGAAGGACCCCCGGCCGCCCCTACCATGCCGACGTCGATGCTGACGTTCATCCGAACCGCGCACACGGTCGTCTGGGCGGCCTTCGTCGGCTGCATCGCCGGCATCTACGTCTGCGCGCATTCAGGGGAATTCGGCACGGCGCTCCTCCTCACCGGGATCATCACGGGAGAAGTGGGGATACTCGCCTTCAACGGATGGCGCTGTCCGCTGACGAACGTGGCGGCGCGTTACACGGAAGACCGGGCGCCGAATTTCGATATCTATCTGCCGCGCTGGCTCGCGGAGCACAACAAGGGCGTTTTCGGCAGCCTGTTCGCGGGCGGGATCGGATACGCCATCATCCGCTGGTTTGGCTGAACGGGGCAAGGGGGTGACACGATGAAACGCTCACCGGAATTACGCGACCTCTCGTCGGACCACCATCACGGGCTGGCGCTGGCGAGGATGGCGAGACGGTCCGCCGCGGGCGGCGGGGACCGCCCCATCGCCGAGGTGTGGACGGAAATCGTGGAGAAATTTCGGGTTGAACTCGATCCCCATTTCCAGGTCGAGGAGTCGGCACTCGCCCCCGCCCTGGAGGCCCACGGGGCCTCTGCGCTGGTCCGGCGGCTGCTGGAGGAGCACGCCCTCCTGCGCGCGTCTGTCCGTCCGGGTGCGGGCCGGACATCGGCCGACCTGGAGGACTTCGGAGAGCTGCTCGAACGGCACATCCGGTTCGAGGAGCGTGAATTGTTCGACGCGGCCCAGCGGCTGTTGAGCGTCGACGAGCTGAAGGCCGTCGCCGAGGCTTCCAGGATGAGAAACCGGTGATTGACAACAGGGAGATTCCGATGATGGACAGTGAACGATGCGTGACGCGCGCGCCCGTCGCCCGGGCGGAACCGGGTAATCCAGACGCACGGGGGGGCCCGCGATGACGAAATTCACCGCCAGGGCCGTGTCGCCCCGGAGGGCCGCCGCGTCGCTGACCGAACTCTGGTCCCCCCGGGTGATCGGCGAGGTCGACGACGCCTATGTCAAGGTCGCCAGGGTCCACGGTTCGCTCGCGTGGCACAGCCACGAAAACGAGGACGAACTCTTCCTCATCCTCAAAGGACATCTGCGGATCGAGATGGAGGATGGCGCCGTCGAACTCGACGAGGGGGAGATGTTCGTCGTGCCCAGGGGCGTTCGCCACAATCCGGTCGCGGACGACGAGTGCCACCTGCTGCTCGTGGAGAGAAAGTCGACGCTCCATACCGGCGACGTCGCCACCGGAAAAACACGGTCGCTCGCCGACCAGCTCCGGCCGCTCCCGGGGGATGAATCCCGCCGCGACAGGGAACCGAAGCGACCGCCATCCTCGTAGGACACCATCCGGAGGAGATCCCGTGAGCGCGTACGTCATCGTCGACATCGACCTCCACGCTCCCGGCGGCACCGGAACATGCGCGCTCCAGGCCGCTCCGACGGTGGCCGCGTTCGGAGGCCGGTGTCCCGCGGGCGGCGGACGGCGGAAGGTGCTTGAAGGGGAATGGAACCACCGGTGGCTGGTGATCCCCGAATTCGAAAGCATCGGGCGCGCGGAAGGGTGGCCCGAATCGGAGGAGTACCGGCCAGGCCGTACGAAGTGCCACCGGACGGCGACGACGAATATGGTGGTGGTGGAAGGCATGCACCGACATCCACAATCGGGAGAAAGTGAAATTTCCCGTCAGTTTTTTATATTCCATTCAACGACCGAGGGAACTCTCAACTCTGAACTCTGCATCGTCGATTGGCACCGCACATGGCTTCACCATCGCATTCGCCGTATCCGCCGCCCGGGACCCGTCCGGCGGCCGGAACCGCCCGGGATACCGCGCTCTTGGCAGGTGGAAGTCCGCGATGAAGCCAGCCCTCCTCGTCATCGACGTCCAACAAGGCCTCTGCCGGGGCGCGGAGGACTCCTTCGACACCACCGGGGTCATCGATCGGATCAACACCGTCGCGGACAGGGCCCGGGCCGCCGGTGCGCCTGTATTCTTCATCCAGCACGAAGGCCGGAACGGGTACCTTGAGTACGGCACCGACGAGTGGAAGCTGGCCCGCAGCCTCCGTTCCATGCCCTCCGACCTGTTCATCCGGAAGACGACCGCGGACGCGTTCCACTCGACACCGCTGGAGCGGATCCTCAGGGAACGTGGCGTCGATGAACTGGTCATCTGCGGGATGCATTCGGAGTTCTGCGTCGACACGACGACACGCCGGGCGCTGGCTCTCGGTTTCCCGGTCATCCTCGTTGCCGACGGGCATACAACGCAGGAGAAGGAACACCTATCGGCCGCCCAGATCATCCGGCACCAGAATGCCACACTGACGAACATCATCAGCTTCGGTCCGCGAGCCCGCGCCGTTTTCACCGCCGATGTGCATTTTTGAACATCATGGTGACTTTGCTTGAAACGATCGGGGGACGAGACTCATTCCGATTCGGCGGATGGTCCCGGAGGGGGGCCCCCGGATCCTGAAGATGATGGAATGCGAATACCCTACCGGCGGCATGAATGACCGGATGGCGCTGGCGATGATGAAAGCGGCAGAAGCCGCCGTCGGCCTGCGCCCCGGGGGCTCGGTGGTCGAGTACACCGGCGGAAGTATCGGGGTGTCCCTCGCCTCCGTCCGCGCCGCGAAGGGGATCCCGGTCCGAATCGTCACCCCGACACCGGCGAGCGGGAAAAAACGCCACCACATGGCGGCCCTCGGGGCGCGTCTTACTGCGATCGTCAGCAAGGCGGGAGGGACCACCAAGACCCTCACGCTGGAAATGATCGAGACCGCGAGAACACTCGCGACCGTACCGGGATCCTGCTGGATGGACCAGCTGACGAATCCCGATCCGATTCCGGCGTATGAGCGGATGGCCGACGAGTCGTGGGATCAGGCCGGCGCGAACATCGCGATGGCGCGTCGGCTGGCGAGACGCCTCGGTCCCGGGCGCACCGTGGTCACCATCGTGATCGATTCGGGAATGAAGTACCTCAGCACAGCGTTGTATTCGCGACCCGACGATGCGACGGAAGCCCGCTCCCTCACAGCCCCGGAGGCGTCCCGATGACCGCGAAGAGCGAACAGCAGGGGGTGATCCTGGTGACGGGGGCTACCGGTTACATCGGCGGGCTGCTGGTGCCGCGCCTGCTGAACAACGGACTCCGCGTCCGCTGCCTGGCGCGAAATCCGGACGGGCTCGGGGCGCGCCCGTGGCGCGGCGAGGTCGAAGTCGCGAGGGGCGACGTCCTCGACCCGGGAGGCCTCTCCGCGGCGATGCGGGGTGTGGAGGCCGCATTCTATCTCGTACACAGCCTGGGCGGCGGCTCCGATTTTCACGAGCGTGACCTCGCTGCGGCGAAAAACTTCGGCAACGCCGCCCGCGACGCCGGCGTCTCGAGGATCGTCTACCTCGGGGGACTCGCGAGCGACTCCCCCGAACTCTCGGAGCACCTCCGCTCGCGCAGGCAGACCGGCGACGCGCTCCGCCAGGCGGGCGTCCCGGTGACCGAATTCCGCGCGGGTGTGATCGTCGGTCCCGGGAGCATCTCCTTCGAGATGATCCGGTACCTGACGGAACGGGTCCCGGTGATGATCTGTCCCCGCTGGGTGTATACCCGCACACAGCCGGTCGGCATAGGCGAAGTCCTGGAGTACCTGGCGGCATCCATCGGCGTCCCTGAAAGCGCCGGACGCATCATCGAAATCGGCGGCTCGGAGGTCGTGACATACGGCGAGATGATGACGACGTACGCCGAGGCGCGGGGTCTGACGCGGTTGATGATCGCCGTTCCGGTCCTGACGCCGCGCCTTTCGTCCTATTGGGTGAACCTGGTCACCCCAATCCCCGGCGTCATCGCCCGGCCGCTGATCGAGGGTTTGCGGAACGAAAACATCGTCCGGGACCGGAGTGCGCTTCAGCTGTTCCCCGGGATTCAGCCCGTCAGCTATCGCGCGTCGGTCGAACGGGCGCTTGCCGGGCTGCGGGTGATCGACGGGGAGTTCTCGCCGGATGAACGGACGGGACCCGGGGGAATCGCCGACACGGCCGTCGTCTCGCTGCAGCGGCAGGGAATGATCATCGAACATCGCAGGTTGTCCGTCCCGGCGTCGCCGGGGCGGGTCTACGCGGAGCTCTCGGGGTTGGGCGGGAAACGGGGGTGGCTCTACATGGACTGGGCGTGGGAGGCCCGCGGTTTCGTCGACCGCCTGGTCGGCGGAGTCGGACTGCGGCGGGGACGCCGCGACCCTGACGAACTGCGGGTGGGGGACACCCTCGACTTCTGGCGCGTGGAGGCCGCGGAGCCGGGCCGGATGCTTCGATTGCGGGCCGAGATGAAACTTCCCGGAGAGGCCTGGCTGCAATTCAGGGTGACCCAGCGCGATGGTCTCCCCGCGACGCTCTGCCAAACCGCCTTCTTCGCGCCGAAGGGATTGATGGGGGTGCTCTATTGGTATCTCCTCTATCCGTTCCATCACCTCATTTTCGGCGGGCTGATCGACCGGATCGGCCGGCGCGCCGCGGGCGGGAAGGGGGGGTAGGATGAACAGGCGACAGTTCGCGCCCAGGCGGTTGATGGCCCACGGCCCCCCGACCGTGCGACGTTCGACCCCGGGATCGCCCGGGCAGACCGCACGATTCATTCCCAAGGTTCAATTCAATCACGACCCCTCATGACCCGCACAATACTCGCCTCGTTCATCCTTCTTCTCTTCTGTTCCCCCGGCGCCCGCGCCCAATCCCCGGCGCCGCCCGACAGCCTGTACGACATCCGGGACAGCGTGCTCATCCCCACGCGGGACGGGCGCTCCATTTCCGCGACCATTGTCACGAAGAAAGGGGAGCGGGAACCGCGGCCCGCGATTCTCTTCTTCACGACATACGACGAAGGGGCCCGTGATTCCTTCTTCGGGAAAATCACCGCCGACCGCGGGTACGCGGGAATCGTCGCGTACGCCCGCGGGATCCGGACCAACCTGGACGATTACGTCCCATACCTGCGCGACGGCGACGACGCGTATGACGTGATCGACTGGGCGAGCAGGCAGCCATGGTGCGACGGCAGGGTGGGGATGTTCGGGGGAAGCTATACCGGCTTCGCGCAGTGGTCGACGGCGCGCGATGTCCACCCCGCGTTGAAAACGATCGTCCCGCAGGCCGCGGTGATGCCGGGATTCGACACCCCCATCGAAAACAACGTCCCGCAGGGCTTTACCCTCGGCTGGGCGGTCGACATCCTGAAGTATCCGCGACCCGCCGCCGACCTCCAGTGGCGGTGGTATGAGCGGGGGAGCTCCTACCGCTCGCTCGACTCGCTCGCCGGGCAACCGAACCGGATCTTCCAGGAGTGGCTCAGGCACCCCTCCTACGACGCGTACTGGAGTTCCCTGGCGCCGACGCCCGGGGAGTACGAGCGCATCGGCATCCCGATCCTCTGCACCACCGGATATTTCGACGGCGCCCAGCTCGGCGCCCTGCAGTACGTCAAGCAATACTACCGGCACAATCCGCAACCGAATCTCTACCTGGTGATCGGGCCCTACGACCACCGGGGGGCCCAGCGGGGGATGCCGTCAGACACGACCGGCGGTTACGCGATCGATCCGGTCGCGAAGGTCAGCATGAGGGGCCTGGCGCTCGACTGGTTCGATCATATCCTCAAGGGGAGGGAAAAGCCCGCGATCCTGAAGGACCGGATCAACTACCAGGTGATGGGGTCGAACGAGTGGAGGCACGTATCCACCCCCGCCGACATCAGCAACGACACGCTGACGTTCCACCTGAGCGACGCCCGCGCGGGGGGCGTGTACCTCCTTGCCGCCGCGGGCCCGCCCGCGGGGGGATGGGTCGACCAGTCCGTGGATTTCACCAGGCGCGACGACCAGAACAATTATTTCACGCCGTTCATCATCAACGATTCGCTCGACCCGAGCAACGGGCTGGTCTTCGCGACCGAACCCTTCCCCGGGCCGGTCACCGTCAACGGGGGATTTTTCGGAAACCTCGCCGCGTCGATCAACAAGAAGGACATGGACGTGTCGATCGCCTTCTACGAGCGGACGCCCGACGGAAAATATTTTTACCTCACGAGGTACCTCGGCCGGGCGAGTTACGCGAAGGACCCGTCGCGAAGGCAGCTCCTGGCCCCCGGGGAGGTCGAGCGGATCCCCGTGCGGGAGACGAGGATGGTGTCGAGGCGCTTCAGCCGGGGAAGCAGGCTGGTGTGCGTCCTGAACGTCAATAAACACCCGTTCGAGGAGATCAATTACGGGACGGGAAAGGACGTGCACGACGAGACCATCGCCGACGCGGGAGCGCCCCTCCGGGTCAGGTGGCTGAACGAGAGCTACCTGAAGGTCCCGGTGTTCTGGGACACGGTGGAGTTCGCGCCGACGACCATCTTCATCGTCCGGCACGCCGAAAAGGCCGCCCGGCCCGCGGGGGATCCGCCGTTGCTGGAGGCGGGGGAGAAACGCGCGTCTGACCTGGCGCGGCTGCTCGGCAGGGCCGGGATCCGGGCCATTTACGCGTCGCAGTACCTCCGCGCGCGGCAGACCGCCGAACCGCTCTCGAAACAGTCGGGCATCCCGATCACCGTGGTGCCGGTCACGATGAGCCCGATGAATCCGCGCGAACTCTCCCGCGAGTCGATCGACGAGCTGGTGGGGCGCATCCGGCGGCACCCCGGCGAAACCGCCCTCATCGTCGGGCACAGCAACACGGTGCCCGGGATCATCCGGGCGCTCGGCGGCGACCCCGTGCCCGCCATCGAGGACGCTGACTACGATAATCTCTATATTGTGACGACCGTCGGACGGGGAACGGCGAAGGTCGCGCGGCTGTCGTTCTGACGTTTCCGCCCCGCGCAACCGTCGGACGGTCATCATCACATCGAAGGGGTGCACATGAGCGAAGTCGTCACACCGTGGGAAACCATCGGGGAATTGATCGCGGCCGGCAACAGGGTCGCGTTGACGGAGTTCATCGAGTCGTTGAGTCCGTCCGAGACCGCGAGGGCCATCTCGCGCCTCAACCAGGAGGAGCACCTCGGCCTGCTCCGGATGCTGAGCCCGGAGGACGCGGCGGAGATGATCGAGGACATCCCGGACGCACAGGCGGCCGACCTGGTCGAGGAGATGACGTCGGAACAGGCGGCGGCGATCATGGAGGAGATGCCGAGCGACCACCTCGTCGACGTCCTGGGGGAGATGGACGAGGACGCCAGCGAGGCGATCCTCGAGAAAATGGACCGGGAGGACGCAGAAGAAGCCCGGATGCTGCTCGATTACGAGCCGGACTGCGCCGGCGGTCTGATGATCCCGGAGTTCCTCTCGTACAGGGACGACCAGACCATCCAGGACGTGCTCGACGACCTGCAGGCCAACAGGAGCCTGTACGCCGACTACCTGATCCAGTATTTCTACGTCGTGGACCGGGAGGGGAAACTGACGGGTGTCCTGCGCCTGCAGGACCTCCTGTTTCCCCCGCGAGACACCCGGCTCTCCCGGATCACGGTCCCCGCGCCCTCTCGCGTGAAGGACACCGCCACGATGCGGGAGCTCGAGGATTTTTTCGACGAACATCCGCTCCTCGGGG
This sequence comes from uncultured Chlorobiaceae bacterium, assembly GCA_964596065.1. GTDB lineage: Bacteria > Bacteroidota > Ignavibacteria > UBA10030 > SZUA-254 > SZUA-254. The sequence goes on from CAZQSM010000002.1 coordinate 26,160, forward strand.
CGCCGGTGGTGACCGGGGAGGGGAAGCTCGTCGGGGTCGTCCTCCCGGGCGCCGTCGAGGCGGCGGTGAACAGGGGAAAGACCAGCAGCCTGCTGCGCCTGGGCGGCATCATCGGGGGGGAGGAATTCCGGAGCATGCCGCTGGCCTCCCGTTCCGGCCGCCGCCTCTCCTGGCTGAGCATGAACATCGGCCTCAACATCATCGCGGCCAGCGTCATCGCCCTCTACCAGGACACGCTCGCCGCCGCGATCACGCTGGCGGTGTTCCTGCCGATGGTCAGCGACATGAGCGGATGTTCGGGGAACCAGGCGGTGGCCGTTTCGATGCGCGAGCTCTCCCTCGGGCTGGTGAAGCCCGGCGATCTTTTCTGGGTGCTCCGGAAGGAGGCCACGGTCGGGATCATCAACGGACTGGTGCTGGGCCTGCTGCTGGCGGGGGTGGCCTTCTTCTGGAAGGGCAACCCCTGGCTCGGGGCCGTCGTCGGCGGGGCGCTCGCGGCGAACACGCTCGTCTCGGTCACGCTCGGGGGCATGCTCCCGCTGATGCTCAGGAAACTGAAGCTCGATCCCGCGCTGGTCTCCAGCCCGCTCCTGACCACTGTCACCGACATGTGCGGATTCTTCTTCGTGCTGAGTTTCGCCTCGGCCGTGCTGGGCAACCTGGGAGGGATCTGACCGGTGACCAGAACGCTCGTGAACATCCTCGCGATCGGCGCGATCGGCTACGTCGGACTCTGCGCGGCGCTCTATCTGTTTCAGCGTTCCCTCATCTACTTTCCACGGCCCGCCCCGGACGCGGTCGCCGGATCCAGGATCAGTATCCCGTCGGGCGGGGAAACCGTGATGGTGAGCGTCCGGCCGGCCGGCGGTCCCGACGCGCTGATCTACTTCGGGGGGAACGCGGAGGAGGTTTCCGGCAATCTATCCACGTTTTCCGCCGCGTTCCCCCGCCACGCGGTGTATTTGCTCCACTACCGGGGATTCGGGGGGAGTTCCGGCAGCCCGTCGGAGGAGGGGATCTTCGAGGACGCCCTCGCGCTCTTCGACCTCGTGCACGCCGAACATCCCCGGATCGTGCTGATCGGTCGCAGCCTCGGATCGGGCGTCGCCGTGCGCCTGGCGAGCGTCCGGCCGGCGGCGCGCGTCGTCCTGGTGACCGCGTACGATAGCCTTCAGGAAGTGGCCGCGGGCATCTACCCGTTCTTCCCGGTGCGGTGGCTCCTGAAGGACAGGTATGAATCGTGGCGGTACGCTGCGAAGGTGACCGCGCCGACGCTCGTCATCGCCGCCGGGCACGACGAGGTGATCCCCCGGGAGAGCACCGAGCGACTCATGACGCATTTCGCCCCGGGCGTGGCGTCGTTCCGGGTCCTCCCCGGGACGGGCCACAATACGATCGGGAACAGCCCGGAATACCTTCCGCTGCTCAGGGGGGTCGAGTGATGAAATGATTTTTTTCCCCGGCAACAGGAGGGGGGTGCAAGTGACCCGCCGGCTCATTATATTCCCGGATCAACGATGGAGGAAATCATGAAATCCCTGTTCCCCGCCCTCGCACTCCTGGCGATAACGGCGTTGACGTCCTTCCGGGCAGTCGCGCAGGATGACGGCGCCGCCGCCGTCACCGTCGTCGAAGGGGCCTCCGGCGCGGCGGACGGCCTCGACCTGAAGGCCGTCGGCGCACTCTTCAGGGAATCGAAGGACCTCGAGGCCTTCGAACGATCCCTGAACGATCCGGAAACCGGCGTCAACAACCTCGACCTCGACGGGAACGGCGAAACCGATTTCATCCGCGTGGTGGAGGAGGTCGCCGACGACACGCACGTCATCATCCTGCAGGTGCCGCTGGGGAAGGACGAGTTCCAGGACGTCGCGACGATCGAAGTCGAGAAGTCGGGCGACGAATCGTACAACCTGCAGGTCCGCGGCAACGAGGTCGTCTACGGCCCCGATTACTACGTCGTACCCGCGGACGCGCACATTCACGCCTGGCCCGTCATCGCGTGGATCTACAGGCCCCTCCACCGTCCCTACCGCTCGGTGGTCCGTTTCAACGTCTATCCGCGGTGGTGGAGGCCCCATCCCGTGGTGTCGGTGAAAGCGTACCGCGTCCGGACCGGCAGGCTCGCCGTCGGGACGTTTTCCGTGGCCAAGGCCACCCGTGTCAGGAGCGTCACGCGGGTCAGGTACAATCCCCGCACGTCGACGCTGGTCAGGAAAACCACGGTGACGGGGCCGAGGGGGGGGAAGAAAACGGACGTCACCCGGACGAAGGTCAGGAAGCGTAAGAACTGACGTGGAAGGCGCACCAGCCGGCGGACCTCCCAGGGTCGCGTCGATCGACCTGATCCGGGGGGCGGTGATGGTCCTGATGGCGATCGACCACGTGAGGGTGTTCGCGGGCGTCCCCGCCGGCGGAGAGACGTTCGGGCTCTTCTTCACCCGGTGGGTCACGCATTTCTGCGCCCCGGCGTTCGTCTTCCTCGCAGGAACGAGCGCGTTCTTCCACGGCCGCCGGCACCCCGGCCTTCCGAAATTCCTCCTCACGCGCGGGGCCTGGCTCGTCATCCTCGAGCTGACCGTCCTGCGGGTCGCCTGGACATTCAATTTCGAATTCGCGCGCTACGAGATGGCGGGCGTCATCTGGGCGATCGGGTGGTGCATGATCATCCTGGCGGGAGCGGCGAAGCTGCCGGCGGGCGGCCTCGGCCTCGCGGGGATCCTCATCATCGCCGGGCACAACCTCTCCGACCCTTCCTTCGATGCGCTGGCCGGGTCACTCGGCAATGACGCCGGTTCCGCGCTCTGGAAAATGCTGTACGTCGGATTCTGGGCGGGGCCGATCTCGTTCGGCCCCGAAGGACCGAACCTGGTCGTGCTCTATTCCATCGTCCCCTGGATCGGCGTGATGGCGGCGGGGTACGGCTTCGGAACGGTGCTCGCGGCGGAACCGGGCCGGCGCGACCGGCTCTGCCTGGCGATCGGTCTGGGGGCCGTCGCCGCGTTCCTGGTGCTGCGCGGGTCCAACGTCTACGGGGATCCGCGGCCCTGGGTCGCCCCGTCGGGAGAGGGCGGGATGCCGGCGCTTTTTTCCTTCCTCAACACGACGAAATATCCGGCGTCGCTCTCGTTCCTGCTGATGACGCTCGGGCCCGCCATCGCGCTGATGCCGCTCGCGGAACGGGCGCGAGGCCCGCTCGCCGGCGGGATGGCGCTCTTCGGCCGCGTCCCGTTTTTTTTCTACGTGCTCCACCTCCCGCTCATCCACGCCGCGGCGATCGGGGTCTCGTTCCTTGCCTCCGGATCGGTGGACGGCTGGCTTTTCGCCGACCACCCGATGGGCAGCCCCCCCGCCCCGGAAGGTTACGCCTGGTCGCTGGGGACGCTCTACATCGTCTGGGCCGCAGTGATCGGCATCCTCTACGGCGCGTGCCGCTGGTTCGCGGGGGTCAAATCCCGGCGGACGGAGTGGTGGCTTAAATATCTATGACGGTCGTTCACCCATATCATCGAGGAATCAGATGCAGATCGGAATGCTGATACGGCTCCCCTTCGCGGCCACGTTCCTCTACCACGGGACTGGCAAACTTCTCACACCGGCCGCCTCGGCCGAAAGCCTGGGCATCCCGCTGGCCGTCACTCTCCTTGTCGGCGTCGCCGAAGTGCTCGCCGGGCTCGGCGCCGCGCTCAGCGGCCTGGAGGTTTTTCCGCGCCGGGAGCTCGTGGCGCGCCTCTCCGGGCTGGCGGCGGCCCCGGCCCTGGTCGGGGCGATCGTCATGGTGCACTGGCCCCGCTGGTCATTCACTCCGTCTCCGTCGCACCCGATCGGGGGAATGGAATTCCAGCTCCTCCTGCTGGGGGTGGCGCTCACCCTGGTCCTTTCGGGAAGGTCCGGGGATCGCGGGGCCGGGCCGGGGATGGGGGACCGCCGGCCGTCCTGATTGCTTATCGGGACCGATTTCAATATTTTTCCAACCAAGGGGGGTTTCATTCTCAGGAGCGGGTGATGGCTTACGACGAACTTGCGGCTGACCGCGTCCGTCTCGCCCTCAAGGGGCGGCGCGGCGTCACGGAAAAAAAGATGTTCGGCGGCCTGGCGTTCATGCTCCGCGGCCACCTGTGCTGCGGCATCGTGGCGGACGAGCTGATGCTGAGGGTCGGGCCCGACCGGTACGGGGAACTGCTCGAAGCCCCGCACGTCCGGCCGATGGATTTCACCGGAAAACCGCTCAGGGGCTTCCTCTATATCGAGCCGAAGGGCTTCGCGACCGCCGCGGGCCTCGCCCGATGGATCGACATCGCGGCCGGTTTCGTCCGCACGCTTCCGGCGAAGTAGCCGTCCCCGAACGCTCCCACACTCCACGGAAGGATGAGATGATCCACCTCCCGACAGACGAATTCGACGAGATCGCCACCCGGGCCATCGACCGGATCCCGGAGGAGCTCAGGGGCTACCTGGAGAACATCGTCATTTCGGTCCAGCCCAGGCCGTCCGACGAACTCCTCGAAGAGATGGGTATGGACCCGGACGAGGACACCCTGCTCGGGCTCTACCAGGGCGTCGCCCTCACCGAACGGTCGGCGACCGATCCCCCGATGTATCCCGACACGATCTTCCTCTTCCAGGAACCGATCGAGGAGATGTGCGACACGGTCGAGGAGATCGAGGAGGAGATCGAGATCACCGTGGTCCACGAGATCGCGCACTTTTTCGGGATCGACGAAGACCGGCTGGCCGAACTCGGGTACGATTGAATGGGGGCGACGAAGGGTCCGAAGGGCGCGAAGGCCACGACGACGATCTACGTCAGGGACATGGTCTGTCCGCGCTGCGTCAAGGTGGTCCGGGACGAGCTGTCCCGGCTCGGCCTCGACGTCCGGAGCGTCGCGCTCGGCGAGGTGGTGGTCGGGGGAGAGAGCGGCGCGCTGCCCCACGCGGAGATCCGCCGGGCGCTGGAGTCGAACGGTTTCGGCGTGGTCGAGGACAGGGGGGCCAGGGTGATCGAGCGGATCAAGCACGCGGCGATCAGGCTCGCCCGCAACGACCACGACCGCCATCCGGTCAGGGAGAAGGATTCGGAGTTCATCGCCCGGGAGGTCGGCCTGGAGTATCACCATCTCACCACACTGTTCTCCAGGGTGGAAGGCATGACCATCGAACACTACCTCATCCTTCAGAAGGTGGAATACGTCAAGGAGCTCCTCAAATACGGGGAACTCACGCTGAGCGAAATCGCCTACCGGATGGGATACAGCAGCGTCGCCCACGCCTCCTCCCAGTTCAGGAAAATCACCGGGATGACCCCCACCGCCTTCCGGTCGATGGGCGCCCGCCACCGGCACCCGATCGACCGTCCGGGCGACGCCACAATAGTGTAAACCTTTCCAACGATTCTGTAACGCTTCGTCCCGCCTTCCCCAGTATATTTCCGTCGACACCTGACTGAAAGGAGAGATCGCATGAAACGGATCGAATTGAGCATCGAGGGGATGAGCTGCGGGCACTGCGTGGCGGCCGTGAGGCGGGAATTGCAGAAAATCCCCGGGGTCGCCGTGGAGGATGTCAGGATCGGCGGCGCGACAGTCGCGGTGGACGGGGCGATCGCCGACGAAAAAATGCTCTCCGCCGCCATCGCCGCCGCCGGGTACGTCCTGGCCCGGGCGGTCCCGCGGGAGGGGTGATGGAACGGAAGACCATCACGCTCCCCGTTTCGGGGATGACCTGCGCGAGCTGCGTGACACGCGTGGAGCAATCGGTGAAGAAGGTCGACGGGGTGGACGACGCGAGCGTCAACCTGGCCACCGGGAAGGTGCGGTTCACCTACGACCCGTCGAAGACGAACCTGGACGCCATCGCGACGGCCGTCGAAGGGGCGGGGTACTCGCTGGAGACGGCGGCGGAGGCGGGCGGGGCCCGTAACCCGGTGTCCCCGCAGGACGACGCGTTCCGGAAGCTCAACAGGGATCTCATCCTGAGCGCAGTCCTGAGCGCGCCCGTGATGTTCGCGAGCATGGCGGCGATGACGGGATGGTTCGCCGCGACGGTCCCGATCGGGACCCGGACCCTCAACACGATACTGTTCCTTCTGACCACCGTGGTGCTGGCCGGGCCGGGGCGGCGCTTCTTCACCGTCGCCTGGCGGCTCGCCGGCCATTTCACCGCCGATATGAACACCCTCGTCGCGGTCGGGACCGGCACGGCGTACGCCTACAGTTCCGTCATCACCCTCTTCCCGGACGTGTCCGGCGCCGCGTCGGGGCACGTCTATTTCGACACCGCCGCGAGCATCGTCACGCTCATCCTCCTCGGGAGGACACTCGAATTCCGCGCGAAGCGCCGCACGTCGGACGCCATCCGGAAACTCGCGGCGCTCCGGCCGGTCAGCGCGCGGGTCGTCCGGGACGGCCGCGAGGTGGACGTACCCGCGGGCGAGGTGAGGCCGGGGGACGTCGTCATCGCCAGGCCCGGCGAGCGGCTCGCGGTCGACGGCGTCGTCGAGGGCGGCGATTCCTCGATCGACGAATCGATGATCACGGGCGAGAGCGTCCCCGCCGACAAGAGAACGGGTGACAGGGTCACCGGCGGCACGGTCAACCTGACCGGCTCGCTGACATACCGGGCGACGGCGGTGGGCTCCGACACCGTCATCGCCGGCATCATCCGCATGGTGGAGGAGGCGCAGGGCTCGAAGGCGCCGATCCAGGCGCTCGCGGACAGGATCGCCGCGGTCTTCGTCCCGGTCGTGATCGTGGTCGCAGCGCTGACGTTCCTCGGCTGGATCACACTGGGCGGGGAGGGCTTCACGCCCGCGATGCTCAAGTTCATCGCGGTCCTGATCATCGCCTGCCCCTGCGCGCTGGGGCTCGCCACCCCCACGGCGATCATGGTCGGCACGGGCGCGGGCGCCGCGAAGGGGATACTCATCAGGAACGCGGAAAGCCTTGAACGCGCGCACAGGATCAGCGTGGTGGTGCTGGACAAGACCGGCACGCTGACCTCCGGGCGGCCTTCGGTCACGGGGCTCCTCCCCCTGGCCGGATACGACGGACCCTCCCTGCTCCGCCTCGCGTCGTCGGTCGAATCGCGCTCCGAGCACCCGCTCGGCGGGGCGGTGGTGGACCACGCGCGGGGCCTCGGCATCGCCCCGCTCCCCGTCGAATCGTTCCGGTCGCTGACCGGGCAGGGGGTAACGGGAGTCGTCGGCGGGGCCGCGGTGGCGGCGGGCAGTCCGGCACTGATGCGGGAGTTCGCCATCGACACCCGGGAGGCCGACGAGGCCGCGGCCCGGATGCGATCCGGCGGCCAGACACCGGTCTTCGTCGCGGTGAACGGGTCGCTGGCGGGAGTGGTCGCGGTCGCAGACACGATCAAACCGGGGTCGAGGGATGCGGTCGAAACGCTGCGCGCGATGAAGATCGAGGTCGTGATGATCACCGGGGACAACGAGCGGACGGCCCGGGCGATCGCGGGGCAGGCGGGGATCGACAGGGTCATCGCGGGCGTGATGCCGCGGGACAAGGCCGCCCGCATCGCGGAACTCCAGGAGGCGGGGGCGGTCGTGGCGATGGCGGGAGACGGCATCAACGACGCACCGGCGCTCGCGCGCGCGGACGTCGGCATCGCGATGGGTCAGGGCACCGACATCGCGATGGAAGCCGCGGACATCACGCTGATGGGCGGCGACCTCGCGGGCATCGCCGCGGCGATACGGTTGTCGAGGAAAACAATCGGCGCGATCAGGCAGAACCTCTTCTGGGCGTTCATTTACAACGTCGTCGGCATTCCCGTCGCCGCGCTCGGCCTCCTCAACCCGGTCTTTGCCGCCGCGGCGATGGCCCTCAGTTCGGTGAGCGTGGTGTCGAATTCGCTCCGGTTGAAACGCGCGGCGAGGTAAGGGAGACGCGGAGTGTTGCGCGGCCCGGACCCATCCGCTATATTGTCGGTCGGGAGAACCAGTCAAGGAGCAACGCATGTCGACCGATAGCAGGCCGCAGATCGATCCCGGAGCCCGGATCGGCCACGTCCACCTCAGGGTGTCGGACCTCCGGCGTTCCCTCGGGTTTTACGAGGGGGTGCTCGGTTTCCGCGTGACGCAGCGGATGGGGGAGGGCGCCGCGTTCCTCGCGGCCGGGGGTTATCACCACCACATCGGGCTCAACACGTGGGAGAGCGCCGGCGGAAAACCCCCCGCCCGCGGGACCACGGGACTCTATCACATCGCGATCCTCTACCCCGACAGGGCGTCGCTGGCGGCGGCGCTGCGAAGGGTGATCGCGGAGGGCATCCCCCTCGACGGGGCGAGCGACCATGGCGTGAGCGAGGCGGTCTACCTGCGCGACCCGGACGGCAACGGCGTGGAGCTCTACCGCGACCGGCCGGAGGGCGAGTGGCCCCGGTCGGCCGACGGGTCGCTCAGGATGACGATCGGCCGCCTCGACCTCGACGCGCTCCTTTCGGAGCCTGCACGATGACCCCGGAGTCCCGGTGACGACGGCCGCACGATGAGGGTGAACGGCGGGCGCTCCGGCCCGGGCGCATACGCGGTGGCGCTCGGGATGGCGGTCGCTCTCGGGGTGTCGCTGCGCCTCTACCTCCTGCCGTCGCAGATCCTGCTCGACGACGAATGGCACGGGCTCAACCAGGCGATCGGCGCCTCGTTTTCCGACCTTCTCGGGAGCGACGGCGCGAGGGACAACACCAGCCTGCCGCTCAATATCTACCATTGGATCCTGCTCCACACCGCCGGATGGACCGAACTCACCATCCGGCTGCCGGTGATCCTCGCCGGGCTCCTCGGCCTCGTCCTGCTGCCGGGCGCGGCGCGGAGGGCGCTCGGTGAACCGACGGCGCTGATATTCGCCTTCCTGCTGGCGATCGCCCCGTTCGCGATTTTTTACAGCCGGTTCTCGCGCGCCTACAGCATCGTCCTCCTCCTCGGTTTCCTGGCCCTTTTCTCGGCGCACCGGTGGCTCTCGACGGGGGACCGGCGCGCGGCGCGGGGATTCCTTTCGACCGGCACGGTCGCCGCCTACTTCCATCCGTTCGCGGCGATCGTCGTCGTGGCGCCGTTCGCCCTCTATTACGTCCGGGCGATGGCCGGTCTCATCGGCCTGAAGGCGTGGAAGGGGATCCGGTTCGGGCCGGATCCGCGTGCCGTGCGGCGAACCGGTCTGATTCAGGCGGCGCTGCTCCTTCCCGCGATCTGGTCCTGGGCTTCGGCGTCCCCGAATCTTCCCTGGGGGGAGGGGTCGTGGTCGTGGCCGGGGCTGGCGGACGCGCTCGGGCTGCTGGCCGGGTCCTCCAGTCCCTGGCTCGCCGTACCCTTCTACGGGTTCCTGTCGCTCGGCGGTGTCGCGCTGCGCCGGAAGGCTCCGCTGCTTGCCGGCATCTTCGGGACCGTGGTCGCGCTGTACATCGCGGCGCTGACCGCAAGCCGGCCCTTCGGGCTCGGGAACGGGGTGGTCGCCCTGCGATACGCCATCGTCCTCGTTCCGATCGGGCTCGTGTGCGTCGCGGCCGGGATCGACGCGATCCGGGGGCGATTAACGCCGTCCGGAAGCGGGACCCCGGCGACGGGAGCGGACCGGGCCCTCCCGCGTTTTCTCCGGCCCGGGGCCATCGCGCCGGCCCTCTTCGCCGCGATGATCCTCGCCCTCTTCCTGGGCGGACCGCTTCCCGCGATCTACGCCCCGCCCAATAACTTTACGGGTCATTCCGCGTATCAGGGGTCATACGCCCCGCTCGATCCGGAACGCTCCGAGGCGCGGCACGTCTATCCCGGCCATCCGGTGACGGTGTGGGAAGTACCTGAATACTACCGCATCCTCCGGGGCCGGGGGGATATCGGGACGATCGTCGAATATCCGCTCGACGTGACAAATTACAACAACCTGTTCTATTTCTATCAACGGGTCCACGGGAAACGAGTCATCGCCGGATATTGCGCGGACGGGAGACTGCTCGGCCACAGGGCGGTACTTCCCCCGGGCGAAGAGGGGATGGGGCTTCGGCTCGGGATGCTGACCGCGGACCAGATCCTCTCGCACGCGGAGGACCGGCGAAGGCTGGAGTTCGCGAACATGGCCGATGTCACCGATCCGGCCGCGCTCCGCGCCTCGGGCGCGTCCGCGGTCATCCTCCATAAAACCGTCACGGCGCTCCGGTTCCTGCCGGGAGGCCACGGCACCGTCAGGGTCCGGTACCGCTCGGTGCCGGTCATCGCCGGGCGGCTCGCCGCGGCGTTCGGGCCGCCCGTCTATGAAGACGAATCGATCATTTGTTTTGAGATGAAAAAACAGTAACATCATCGTATCACTCATCGGAGGTCCCCATGATCCACCCGGTCGCCGCGTTGTCGCTCCTCTCGTTCCTCACGCTCGTCCCCGGCATCTCCTCCCCGGTCGCGGGGCAAACATCCGGAACGCGGCCCCCCACGCAGCCGCCCCCTCCGCAATCCCCGGTCGAATATACCTGTCCGCCGTGCGGATGCCGCGGGGACGACGCCACGCACAACAGTCCCGGCAACTGCCCAAATTGCGGGATGGAGATGATCGACAAATCGACGACCCTCACGATTTCCGGAATACCCAATTTTTCAAAACCGAACGACAGCGTCTGGACGGGGGGACAGCCGACGCTGGCGCAGCTCGAAAAATTGAAGGAAGCGGGGGTGCGGACGGTCATCAACCTTCGCATGCCGGAAGAGCATGACGGTCATCTCGAAATGGCCCGGGTGAAGGAACTGGGCATGCGGTACGTCAACATCCCGGTCGATTACAGCAGGCCCGACACCGCCGACGTGACCGCGTTCCTGCGCGCGACCGACACGACGTTGAACAAGGGCCGGGTGTTCATTCATTGCACGGCCGCGATCAGGGTCGGCGCGTTCTGGATGATCAGGCGGATCGTCCGCGACGGGGTGGAGGCGGCGCAGGCCCGTGAGGAAGCGAGGACCATCGGCCTCGGGAACCAGCAGTCGTGGGTCGATTTCGCGACGAAGATGGCCGGCGCCGGATCGGGGAAACGCTGAATGAGGAATCCCGTCGCAGGGAGCACGCTCCTCGTCGCCTGGGCCCTGGCGCTGGCGGTCGAATGCCGGGGTCAGGACCCCGCGAGGGCCATCCCTTCCCCCGCCGCCGCCGGGAGCGCCCAGGCGTCGCTGGCGGTCGGGCCCGACGGCCGCGTCTACCTCAGCTGGATCGAGCCGGCGGGGGAGAAGCGTCACTCGCTGAAATTTTCGGTGCTCGCCGAATCGTCCTGGTCCGTGCCCCGGACGATCGCGTCGGGAACGGGGTGGTTCGTCAACTGGGCCGATTTCCCCGCGCTCGCGATCCTCGCCGACGGCTCCATGGCGGCCCACTGGCTGGAGCGGAGCGGGCCCGACGCGTACGCCTACGGCGTCCGGATCGCCCTCTCGGCGGACGGCGGAAAGAGCTGGTCGGCGCCGGTCACGCCGCACCACGACGGTACGCAGACCGAACACGGGTTCGTGTCGATGTTTCCGGCCCCGGACGGTTCGCTCGGCGCCGTCTGGCTCGACGGACGGGAGATGTCGGGCGGTGAGGAGGGGCACGGCCACGGGAACATGACGCTCCGGTACACGACCATCGCCGCGGGAACGACCCCGGCGGACGGGGTGGTCCTCGACCCAAGGGTGTGCGAATGCTGCCAGACATCGGCAGCGCTGACGGCGGCGGGTCCGGTCGTGGCGTACCGCGACCGGGACGAAGCCGAGGTGCGCGACATTTCCGTCGTCCGGCTCGCGGGCGGCGCGTGGACTGCGCCCCAAACGGTCGCCGCGGACGGGTGGAAGATCGAGGGGTGCCCGGTGAACGGGCCCGCCATCGCGGCGATCGACAGCAGCGTGGCGTTGGCCTGGTTCACGGCCGCCGGCGACACGCCGAGGGTCTCTCTGGTGTTTTCAGCCGACGCCGGGGCGACGTTCGGCCGCCCGATCCGGATCGACGACGGATCGCCGTCGGGACGGGTGGACGTGATCCTCCTCGGGGACGGGAGCGCCGTCGTGAGCTGGCTCGAGCGCGTGGCGGGGGCGGGGGAACTCCGGGCGAGGCGCGTCACGGCCGGGGGGACCCGGGCCGCCGCGACGACCATCGCCCCCTCCGGAACGGCGCGTTCGAGCGGTTTTCCCCGCATGGCGAGGTCGGGAAATGACGTCGTGTTCGCCTGGATCGGCGAGGGCGTCCTGACCGCGAAGCTCCGGGTGCCCTGACCCTTTGCACACCGCGGAACGCAACTTCGCGGGTCGCCGGTTCGTATAGAGACCGTAGACCTGTTTCCGGCAATCATTCGGGGAGGCACGCGCAATGCGCGGATTCACCGCATTCATCGGCTTTTGCGTCCTCATGCTGCTCTGCTGGCCCCTCGCCCTGCTGGCGCTGATACTCTATCCGATCGTCTGGATCCTGCTGCTCCCGTTCCGGCTGATCGGGATCACCGTGGACGCCGTCTTCGCGCTCCTGCGCGCCATCCTGATGCTGCCCGCCCGTCTCCTGGGCTGGAGGAAGGCGCCCGCCCGATGACGGAACTGAAGGCCATGCAACACCGCATCACTGACAATCCACATCCATCCGCGGAGAAACCACGATGAGCGACACGGAAAAAGCCCTTGCCACACAACTCGAAAACCTCCAGAAACGCTCGGGAAAGACGCTCGCGCAGCTCGAAAAAATCATCCGTTCGAGCGGGCTCACCAAACACGGCGAGATCCGGGACATGCTGAAGCGGGACCTCGGCATGGGACACGGCGACGCCAACACGCTGGTGCACGTCGTCCTGAAATCGGACGGGGCGGGCGCCGCGGCCGACTCGGGGCTCCCGGCCGGCGACGTGGTGGCGGGCTTCTACGCCGGGCCGAAGGCGGCCCTCAGGCCGATCCACGACCTGCTGATGAAGGAGATCTCCGGGTTCGGCGACTTCGAGGTCGCGCCGAAAAAAACCTACGTGAGCCTGCGGAGAAAAAAACAGTTCGCGATGATCGGGCCGGCCACGAAAACGCAGGTGGAGGTCGGCATCAACACGAAGGGACTCAAGGCGACGGGCCGGCTCGTGGAGAATCCCCCGAACAGCATGTGCCAGTACAGGGTGAGGATCTCCGACGTGAAGGAGGTGGACCCGACGCTCATCGGCTGGATCAGGCAGGCGTACGAAGGGGCGGGCTAGTTCCCGCCCCGGATGGCAATTCTCCCCGAAATTCGTTAAATTCCTCCATATTCGTTCCCACACACCGGAATTTGATGAATATCACCGACGTCGACGTTCAATTATTGAGGAAATATTCGGTCGCCGGGCCCAGGTACACAAGCTACCCGAGCGCGCCCCTCTTCTCCGAAAAATTCCGGTCCGAAGATTACCTCGCCGAAATCCGGGACACCAACCCCGACGGCCAGGACGCCCCGATTTCGATCTACGTCCACCTCCCCTACTGCGATACCCTCTGTTATTTCTGCGGCTGCACGATGAAAGTCACGCACGACCCGTCGCAGATCACCGACTACAACCGGTACCTCAAGAAGGAGATCGCGGCGATCGCGCCGCTGGTCTCCCGGTCGCGCCCCGTGGTCCAGCTCCACTGGGGCGGGGGGACGCCGTCGTACCTGAGCGCCGACGAGATCAGGGACCTGGGCGCGTTCCTGAAGTCGACGTTCTCCTACGCTCCGGACATCGAAGCCGGCGTGGAGATCGATCCGCGCGGCCTGACCCGGGACCGGATGGAAGCGTTCAGGGAATCGGGATTCAACCGTGTGAGCATGGGGGTGCAGGACTTCAATCCCGAGGTGCAGAAGGCGGTGAACCGCGTCCAGTCGGAGGAGATCACCCGGGACGCCGTGGAGTGGAGCAGGGAGCTGGGATTCCAGAGCATCAACATCGACCTCATCTACGGACTCCCCCACCAGTCCGTCGCCCAGTTCGCCGAAACCGTCGACAAGGTGATCGCCCTCTCGCCCGACCGGCTCGCGGTCTTCAATTACGCCCACGTCCCCTGGCTCAAACCGCACCAGAAGGTGATCGACGACTCGACCCTCCCCTCGCCGGAGGAAAAACTCGGGATTTTCCTGATGACGCTCGGAAAGCTGATCGGGGCCGGGTACGTCAACATCGGCATGGACCATTTCGCCAAGCCGGACGACGAACTCGCCATCGCCCGCGACAACGGGACGCTCTACAGGAACTTCCAGGGATATTCGACCAAGTCGGGATGCGACATGTACGCGTTCGGGATGTCGGCCATCAGCTTCCTTGGAGGGGTGTACCACCAGAACCTGAAATCGATACACGATTATTTCGGACGGCTCGACGAGGGGAGGCTCCCGACGCACGCCGGTTACCGGATGACGCCCGACGACGTGGTCCGGCGCGAGGTGATCATGCGGATGATGTGCGACAACGAGGTGATGAAGGCCGACGTCGGCCGGAAGTTCGGGATCTCGTTCGACGCCTATTTCGCGGACGCGCTGGTGAAACTCCGGCAGTTCACCGGGGACGGACTCCTGGAGCTGCACGCGGACAGGATCGTGATCACCCCCCCGGGCAGGCTGATCGTCCGGAACATCGCGATGTGCTTCGACCCCTACCTGGAATCGATGCGGAAGGACACGCCCGTCTTCTCGAAGACCGTCTGACCGGGAGCGCCCGCTATTTTCGGCTCCAGACCATCTGCTCCCGCAACACACCCCTGATCCCCGTCAGGTCCTCGATCCGCCGGATGTCCCGTATCGCCTCCTCCGCGCTGTCGAACCGGCCGACCCACACCAGAAAGAGCAGCCGTTTTCCATCGATCAGGTTGTCGTAGATGACCGCGTCGATCCCGTTCGATTTGAGCCGGGAAACGAGATTCTCGGCATTCTCCCGGAGTGAGAACGCGCCCATCTGGACTGCGTAGACTGCCATTCGATGTCCGGATGTGTCCATCGTTCGGGGTGCCGAATATATCGCGGGATTGGCAGAGCTGCCCGAGCCGGTGATATCGATCGATGTCAGTATGATTGAAACAATAAAAACAAGCGCTGTCAGGAAGAATGTTTTCATCGTTATCCTCCACGGATTTCCAAAATCAGGGTCGAAATGTAAGTTGATTCATCCAAAATATCAACTAACGCCCGGAAAACCTTGATTTTTAAGAGAAAATAACATATCCTAGGCCGAAAGCTTTTAAAAACAATCCGATATCCGGGATTTCGATATCTGCGCGTGTCCGGTCCGGGAGGGTCGACACCGGGAGGAGGAACAACCAATGGCATCATCCAAAGAACACACCCATCTCGAGTTTCGGGGCTTCCTGCGGCAGGCGGACAAGTTTCTCGCCGAGGCAAGGTTCACTGAGGCGAAGGAGGAGCTTGAAAAAGCAAGGAAGCTCGATCCCGCGAATCCATTCATCCGCGCGTTCGACGAGCGGATCTCGCTCTTCGAGGTAAAGTCCAAAACCGCCGCCGGAGACGAACAGCCCGTGGGGGGCTCCGGGAGGGACGCGAAACCAGCCGCGCCACCCCCCGGCCGCGCCCGCAGCGCCGCAGAAGTCGGGGGGCCGGAGCCGGGCGTCCCGCCGGAGGTGCGGATGGGGGTGGAGGAGGAAATCAGGCGGAAATATACCGAGGAGGTGCGGAGAGCCGAGGAACGCGCCGCGAAGCTGGTGGCCGAGGAGAAGGAGCTGCTGGAGAAAAATTTCCTGAAGCAGCGGCTCGAAAACGAACGCGAATTCGACAAGGTCAAGCAACGCTACGAAAAGGAATACCAGGAACGGCTCGCCACCGAGATCCGGAAGACGGAGATGCGGCTGGAGGGGGAATACCAGTCGGAGCTCGCACGCCTGGAGGGGGACCTGCGCACGAAACTCCACCAGCAGTTCCAGGCCGACCTGGTCGAAGAAAAGGAGCGGTTGAAGAATGAACTGCGCGGTCTCGCCGACAAGGAACGGCATTCGGCGGCCGAGATGGAGCAGGGGCTCCGCGCGGCGTTCGAGGCGCGGCTCGCTGAAGAGCTGGAAAAAGCCGGGATGGAACTCCGGCTGCAGCTGCAGGAAACGCACCGCCGTGAGGAGGAGAAGCTCAAGATCACGCTCACGGAGGAATTTGAAAACCGGCTGACCTACGAGCGCGACAAGATGAAGGAAGAGTTCGACAAGCAGCGGAGGAAGGGGGACGACCTCCACCGGATCGAACTCTCAAAGGCGCGCCAGGCACAGGAGGAACTCGAGAAGAAGATGCGGGACGAGTTCAACCGGAGGCTCCTTGAATCGGTCAGGAAGGCCGAAGTGGTGTACGAAGAACAGGCGGCGCTCCGGCTGAAGGAGGAGCGGGAAAAACTCAGGCACCAGCTCGAAGGGGAGTTCCGCGCGGAACTCGAGCGTGAACGCAATGCGCTCAGGGTGGAGTACGAAAAACTGAAGGCGTCGCTCGAAGCCTCCGCCGACGACGAATCCGCCGGGGTCAGGCAGCAGGCGGAGGCGCGGATCCGCGACCAGGTCGACGCGGCGAAAAAGCAGCTCGAGGAGGAACTCGGGCGCCGGTCGACGGCCCTGCGCAACGAGCTGGAATCGAAGTACCAGATCGAGTACGAGGCGAAGCTCCACGACGAACGGGAGAAGATCAGGAAGGACGCCGACCTGAAGATCGAAGCCGAGACGGCGCGCCTCGACGCCGGGTTCCAGGCGAAGATCCGCGAGCAGGAGGAAAAGCTCAAGGCCGTCCGGAAGGAGCTTCGGGCCAGGATGGACGAGGAGCTGCTCCGGCGGATGGAATCGATGGCGTCCGACTACGAGACGAAACTCGACCTGCTGGGCGTGCGACTCCCCGAAACCCGCGCGGAGCAGATGCACCACTACCGGGAGGCGATGCTGGCCCGGTACGCGAAGGGGGCCCTCGACGTGGAGGACGCGAAGAAGCTCCTCCAGCTGAAGGAAATGCTGGGGCTGACGTTCGACGACCACCTGGTCATCGAGGGCGAAGTGCGGTTGAAAACGTACTCCGACCGGATCCGGCAGCTCGTCGTCTCGGGCGCCCTGGACCCTGAAGACGAGGTGGCGCTCGGGAAGCTCAAGGAGAAATACGACATCACCGAGGAGGAATCGAAGACGCTCGAACACCACCTGCTGGCGAGCTTCGGCAAGCTGCGCGTGAAGGGCCGGCTGATGGTGGCGGACGACGATCAGCTGCTCCTGAGGACCCTCGAGGACATCCTGGGCGACGCGGGGTATGCCGTGGTCACGGCGCCCGACATCGAAACCGCCATCGCACACCTGAAGACGACGCCGTTCGACCTGATCCTCAGCGACATCAAGTTCTCGGACAACGAATTCGAGGGGTTCGCCTTCTTCAAGCAGGTCCAGGGCATCCCGCCGTACGCCGGCATTCCGTTCATCTTCATGAGCGCGCTCTCCGACGGCGTGATCGTGAGGTCGGGAATCCAGCTCGGGGTGGACGATTACCTCACCAAGCCGATCGAGCCGGAACTCCTCCTCGCCGTGGTCGAGGGGAAGCTGAAGCGCTTCCGCGCGATGAAGCTCCAGTGAGCGCACCGGGGTGACACGTCCGGGGGGATTTGTATCTTCCCCCCGGATTCGCTACCATTACGAAGGACACGCCGACATCCTCAGTCCGGCGACACGCTGAAATTCCCCTTCATCCACAATCGTCACGCTGATGAAATCGTCTTTGCTCGCCCTGCTGCTCGCGGCGTTCGTGGCCGGAACCTCGGCCCAGCCACCCACGCGCAGAAACGTCTCGGAAAAGCGCGTCACCACGATGGACACGCTCACGTCGATCAGGGAATCGATCGTCGAAAACCCCGATTCGCGTAGCGTCTCGTACGTCCTGAAGACCTCCAACGAGACGATGGCCGTGATACTGGGCGACAGGATCCAGAAGGACTACGACGCCATCGGGATGCCGGGGGTGACGTACGCGGCGGACGGCTCGCGCTGGGCGTACATGGCCAAGGCGGGCGACAAGTTCCTGGTGGTGGTGGACGGCGTCGAGTCGAAGCTGTACGACGGGATCGGGACCGATCCCGTCTTCAGCCCCGACGGGAAGCGGGTCGCCTTCGTCGCCCGCAGGGGCGAGCGGCAGGTGGTCGTCGCGGACGGCCGAGAGGGAAAATTATACGGCGGCATCGGGGCGATCGGGCCGGTCTTCAGCGCCGACGGTAAACACCTGGCCTACGTCGCCGTCGACAGCGCGCGGAGCGTGCTGGTCACGGACGGGCGCGAGGGGAGGAGGTTCGACGCGATCGTGATGAGTTCCTTCGCCCTGAACCGCGACGGGACGAGGAGCGCGTACGTCGCCGTCGAGTCGGACACGCTCCTGCTGGCGGTCGACGGCAAGCCGGTCCGGGGCGTCAGGGTGTCGGAGGGGATCAGGCCGCAGTTCAGCCCCGACGGACGGCGCCTCGCGCTCGTCGCGTACGAGGGCGCGAAGGAATTCGTCTATCTCGACGGCAGCGGCGGGCCGCGGTACGACCGCGTTTCCGACAGGACGATGGCCTTCAGCGCGAATTCGAAGCGCTTCGCCTACCTGGCGCAGAAGGGCCCGAAGTGGTGCATGGTGATCGACGGGAAGGAGGGGAAGCTCTACGACGAGGTCGGGTCGGGGACCTTTTCGTTCAGCCCCGACGGCGCCCACCACGCGTACGTGGCGATCTCCGCCGGGAAGCGGATCGTGGTGCGTGACGGCGTGGAAGGGAAGCCGTACGACGCGATCCCCGGGGGCAACCCGGTGTTTAGCCCCGATTCCTGGAGCCTCGCTTACGCCGCGAAGGCGGACACGATGTGGAGACTGGTGGTCGACGGAAAGGAGTCGGCGCCCTTCCCCTCGATCGAACCGGCGACGATCGTGTACGCCCCGGGGGCGAGGGGACGGGCGGCGTGCGTGGTGTCGACCGGAAGCGGCTGGGCGGTGCTGCTCGACGGGTCGCTGGGGCCGGTGTACGACGCGCTGCTCACCAGGCGGGGAGGGAGGCTGATCTTCGATTCGCCGACCAGGCTCCGTTACCTCGCGGTCCGGGGCCAGGACGTCCTGCAGGTTTCCGAGACGATACCGCCGCGGGAGTAGCGCGCCCCGCCGCCGGGGTTCCTACGCGGTGAGGCGACCGCGGAGGCGGTCGCGCATCAGCAGGAGCTCCTCGCGGACCGAGAGGTCGAATTCAGCCCTCGCCGCGTATCCGAGACGCCTGCGGATTGCTTCCTGCAACTCGCCGGGGGGCGGAAGGGGAGGGGGCGCGACGAATTCATACCCGAATTTGCTCCTGTAGTAACCGAGGTCGTCGATAACCGCAGCGGGAAGGGCCTCGCCCCCCTCGAACGTCCGTTCGCGGAGCGCCTCGCGCCGGTCGTCGTCGCCGAGGCAGTGCCAGATGACCTCGGCCGCATTGAACACCACCTGGATGTTCCAGTACGGCCTGCACCCGGCCAGGGCGGCCGCCCACCGCGTCGAGCCGCAGCAGGAGAGGAAGAAATCCCTCGCATTGTCGCCGGACATGGTGTTGAGCTGGTCGAGGGTCGGCACGGGATCGGGGGTCAGGGTATGGGCCAGGCGTGGCGTGTTCGTTATCGGCGAATGGGCTGCCGATATGGTATCGAACTCCGGCGTGAAAAACAAATCCTCCCGGCGTTGGAATTATTCCACCGGTTTGATATACTGCACTCCGGGCGCGGATCGCCGGTCTCTCGCCGGCCGCGGGGAACTTCCCCGCTCGCCCGTTGTTCTGAAGAAACGACACCGACCATTGCCGATGACATCCACGCTTCGAACGCTCCTCGGAACCGCCCTCGCGCTTACGCTCCTTTCCCCCGCCGGGGCACACTCCCAGCGCAGGTTCGTGCTCGAAGGCGCGACCCTCATCAACGGGATCTTCGACCGGCCCCTCAAGGACCACGTCGTCGTGGTCGACGGCGGCCGGATCACCGGTGTCGGGCGGAGGAACAAGGTCATCATCCCCCAGGGCGCCGAAACGATCGACATGACGGGAAAGTACATCATACCGGGCCTCATCGACGTCCACGTCCACGAGGAATCCATGGGCGACTGGCCGCTCTTCCTGGCGTGGGGGGTCACGTCGGTCAACTGCATGTACGAAAATTCCGACACGGCGATGGAGCGGGAGGCGTGGAGCCGGTCCGACACGCTTGCCGCGCCGAGGATCTATTCCACGGCGACCATCTTCACCGCCAGGGGAGGGTGGTGGGAGGGTGACGGCTTTCCCGACGACCCGGCCGTGAACCGTTTTCCGGAGAACCCCGCCGAGGCGCGGGCGGCCGTGCAGGCGCTGCACGCCCGCGGGATCACCCGGATCAAGCTGATGGTCGACGACATGGGCTGGTGCCGCGACCCGCTGCCGCGACTGCGGAAGATGGACCCGGCCGTGATGAACGCCCTCCTCGACGAGGCGAAGAAACTCCGGATTGCGGCCGAGGTGCACGCGCCGAACCTCGCCGACGCCGCCGCCGCCGTCGGCGGAGGAGCGTCATCCCTGGTCCACGGCATCATCGACAGGCGCCTCGACGCGCCGTTCATCGAATCGGTGCTGGCGGGCGACGTGTTCTACGTCCCGACGTTCTCGCTCTACAGCTTCCTCGCGTCGCCGGAGGGCTTCGTCGCGCGGGCGCTGGCCGACAGCGCCTTCAGCGCCGCACTCCCGCCCGTCCGCGTCGGGAAGCTCACGGCGCCGGAGTACGCCGCGACCTACCTGGAACGGTATCCGAACCAGGCATACGTGGCCGACCACCTCGCCATCCTCGACGCGAACGCCTCGACGATGGCGGGCAACTACGCGCAGATCGCGCTCGGGACCGACATGTGGGCCTTCCCGGGGATCGGGGCGCACCTCGAACTCGAGTCGATGACCGCGGCCGGGCTGACGCCGATGCAGGCGCTCACCTCGGCGACCTTCCTCTCGGCGAAGATGCTCCGGATCCTCCCGCGGACCGGGACGATCGAGCCGGGGAAGGACGCCGACATCCTGGTCCTCGACGCCGACCCGCTCGCCGACATCCGGAACACCCGGTCGATCGCGATGGTCATCAAGCGGGGGAAAATCTTCACCCCGGACAGTCTGCTCGCCGCGCCGGCCCGATGAGTCCGCGGCCCGCCGATCCGCTCCTCCGGTGGCGGAAGCGTTTCCCGATCCTCTCCGGCTCCACCTACCTGATTTCGAATTCCCTCGGCGCAATGCCGCGCGACGTCTACGGCGACCTCCGGGAGTACGCGGACACCTGGGCCTCCCGCGGCGTGAGGGCGTGGAACGAAGGCTGGTGGTCGATGCAGTCGGAGGCCGCCGACGTCGTCGCGGGGCTGATCGGCGCCCGGCCGGGGAGGCTCACGATGCACGCGAACGTGTCGCTCGTCCAGGCGCAGCTCGTGTCGTCGTTCGATTTCGCCGGGAAGAAACGCGAGGTGGTCTTCAGCGACCTCGAATTCCCGTCGGTGATGCACGTCTACCGGGAGTTCGCGACGGACCGCGGCGCCAGGGTGGTCGTGAAGCGATCGGGAGGCTCGGCCGCGAACGCCCAGCAGATGGTGTACGACGCGATCAACGAGAAGACGAGGGTCGTCCCGGTCTCGCACGTCTTCTTCCGGAACGGGGAGATCCAGGACGTCCGGGAGATCGTCCGGAAGGCGCATCGCTGGGGCGCGGCGGTGGTCCTCGACGCGTACCACTCCGTCGGCATCATCCCCGTCGACGTGGCGGCGCTCGGCGTCGACGCGCTGGTCGGCGGCGTGTTGAAATGGCTCTGCGGCGGACCGGGCGGGGCGTTCCTCTGGGTGCGGCCGTCCCTCCTGAAGACGCTGAAACCGAAAGTCACCGGGTGGATGGCCCACCGGTCGCCGTTCGCCTTCCTCCCCGCGATGGAATACGCACAGGGCACGCACCGGATGCTCTCGGGGACGCCGCCGGTGAGCGTTTTCTACGCGATGCGTTCCGGCCCCGCGATCATCGCGTCGGCGGGGATCGGGAAGGTCCGGGCGAAGTCGATGCGCCAGACCGCGCTGATCGCGGGGGCGGCCGCGCGGCTCGGGTACCGGATGGTCAGCCCGTCCGATCCGGAGCGACGGGGCGGGGCCGTCACGCTGGACGTTCCGCACGCCTTCCAGGTGGCCCGCGAACTCCTCAGGAGGGAGATCATCGTCGACTTCCGCGAAGGCTCGGGCATCCGGATCGCCCCCCACTTCTATAATTCCGACGCCGAGGTGCTCCTCGCGCTGACCGAGATCGGGGATATCCTCCGCTCGGGGGCCTGGCGCCGGCATTCCTCCCGGAGGACACAGGTCACCTGAGGCACGCGCCGGACGCCACCGCCCGGCCGGGGCGCCACCGCCACACCCGGGCCCCATCACGCGCCCGTCCCGCTTGTGTCTCATCGGCCGGTGAGGTATATTTTTCAATGATCTCCGCGGAACAGGCACGATCGACGATCCTCGAACGGGTTCCCGTACTCGGCCCGGTGTCGCTCTCCGTCAGGAGGGCCGGCGGTCACCGCCTCCACGGGGACCTTGCCGCCCCGGTGAACGTGCCGCCGTTCGATAATTCGGCCATGGATGGTTATGCCGTCCGATCGGGGGACCTCCGGGACACGCCCGTCCTGCTGGCGATCGCGGGAGAGACGGCCGCCGGGTCCGGTCCCGGCGAGCCCCTCGCGCGGGGGACGGCGCGGGCCGTCATGACCGGGGCGCCCATCCCTCCGGGGGCCGACGCCGTCGTCCAGATCGAATGGACGGAACGGGCTTCGGACCGGGAGGTCCGCGTCCTCAGGAACGTCGCGGCGGGGGCGAACGTCCGCAGGGCCGGATCGGACATCCCCGCGGACAGGATCGCCCTCGCCGGGGGGACGCTGGTGGGGCCCTTCGAGCAGGGGATGCTCGCGTCGCTGGGGG
The DNA here is from genome assembly GCA_964596065.1 of uncultured Chlorobiaceae bacterium. Lineage (GTDB taxonomy): Bacteria > Bacteroidota > Ignavibacteria > UBA10030 > SZUA-254 > SZUA-254. Next base: position 49,040 of record CAZQSM010000002.1, read on the forward strand.
TGGAATTCGTAACGGTCCACCGCCTTCCATCCGTCCGTTTCATCCCGACCGGGAACGAGCTCACGCCTCCGGGGACGCCACTCGGGCCCGGGAAGATCCGGGAATCCAACTCGCACGTCGTGGCGGGGCTCCTGCGCCGGGAGGGGTGCGATGCGCGGATCGACCCCATCGTCGCGGACGATCGCGGAAGTCTCGCCGCCGCGTTCGCGGCGCGTCGCGGCGATGACGCGCTGCTCATCAGCGGCGGGGTCTCGGCGGGACGATTCGACATCGTGCCCGACGCGCTCGCCGCCGCCGGGGTCGAGATCGTTTTTCACAGGGTGAACATCAAACCGGGGATGCCCCTCCTCTTCGGGATGCGCGGGGACACGCCGGTGTTCGCGCTCCCCGGTAACCCGGTATCGGCCGCGGTCACCTTCCTCCAGTTCGTGAGGCCGGCGGTCAGGAAGTTGTCGGGGGACCCCGACCCGGGCCGCCGGGAAACGGTCCGGGCCAGGCTCGCGGACAGCATCGTGAAGAAGGACGGCAAGCGCCATTTCCTCCGGGGCCGGCTCGAGCGCTCCGACGGGGAATTGAGGGTGCGCCTGGCGGGGCCGCAGGGTTCGAACGTCGCGTCGGGACTCGCGGCCGCCGACTGCCTCGTCATCCTTCCCGAGGAGAGGTCGGAATTCGGCAGGCTGGACATCATCGAAGCGGAGATGCTGTGAGCGGAATCAGGGTCCGGCTGTTCGGGAGCGTGAAGGAGATCGTCGGCTCCGGGGAGATCGAGGTGTCCGCGGCGCCCGGGGCCACCACCGGGAGCCTCCTCGCCGGACTGATCGACGCCCATCCGCGCCTCGCACCCTGGAAGGAGTACCTCCGGGTCGCGGTCAACCAGGAATACGCGCCCGTCGAGGCGCCGGTCGCGCCGGGCGACGAGGTCGCCGTCATCCCCCCGGTGAGCGGCGGATAAGGTGCCCTCCCACGCGGTGGACATCGTCGAGACGGCGCTCGACGCCGGCGAAATCCTCTCACGGGTCGCGGACCCGGCGGCGGGCGGCACGGCACTCTTCGTCGGCACCACCCGGACCCCCTCGAACGACAGGGCGGTGCGGCACCTGGAGTACGAGGCGTACCGGCCGATGGCGCTGAAACAGATGGAGGCCATCGTCGGGGCGGCCATGTCGCGCTGGCCCCTCGTCCGCGTCTGCGCGATCCACAGGGTCGGCAGGGTGGGGGTGGGCGAGGCGAGCGTCGTGATCGCCGTGTCGGCGGCGCACCGGGGCGCGGCCTTCGAGGCCTGCCGCTACGTCATCGACGCCGTCAAAAAGGACGTGCCGATCTGGAAGAAGGAAGTGTTCGCGGACGGGCACGAGTGGGTGGGTCCGTAAAAAAATCGAGCCCGACGCTTTCACGCGCCGGGCTTTCCCCTAACACGACAGTAAGCTGCGGAGGAACAGCTTACACAGACAATGTACGGAGAAGGACCGGAAGCATGATGTGTCCTGCGTCACAAATCTCACTTTTTTCAACGGCGTGAGCCGATGCACCGCGACCGATTGATCGATTCGTTCGGGAGGGTCATCGACAATGTCCGCATTTCGGTGACGGACAGGTGCAATTTCCGCTGCCGGTACTGCATGCCGGAGGCGGGGATGATCTGGCTCGACCACGCCGAAATCCTCACCTACGAGGAGATCGGGCGGCTGGTCCGGATCCTGGCCGGCATGGGGGTCAGCAAGGCGAGGCTCACCGGGGGTGAACCGCTGATGCGGAAGGAACTCCCGCTGCTGGTACAGCGCCTCTCGGCCATCGAAGGGCTCGACGACATCGCCCTCACCACCAACGGGTATTTCCTCGCCGAACAGGCGGCCCCGCTCGCCCGCGCCGGCCTGCGCCGGATCAACGTCAGCCTCGATTCGCTCGACCCCGTCACCTTCGAGGCGATGGCGAGGCGCAATTACCTCGACCGGGTCCTCGCCGGCATCGAGGCCGCCCACGGGTGCGGCCTCGGGCCGCTGAAGCTGAACGTCGTGCTGATCAGGGGCGTGAACGACGGCGAGGTCGCCGGATTCGCGGAGCTGGCCCGCTCCCGCCCGTACGTCGTGCGATTCATCGAATTCATGCCGATCGGCAGCGACGACGGCTGGTCGAACGACCGCGTGGTCACCACCGCGGAGGTGCTCGCCGCCCTCCGGCGCCTCGGGTATGCAACCGTCCCGATCGGCGGCGACGGAACCCATCCCGCGGACCGCTACCGGTTCGCCGACGGCAGGGGGGAGCTCGGGTTCATCAGTTCGGTGTCCCAGCCGTTCTGCGGTTCGTGCAACCGGATCCGGATCACCTCCGACGGGAAATTGCGCACGTGCCTCTTTTCCCTCATCGAGACAGACCTCCGGGGACCGCTCCGCGGCGGCGCGGAGGACGGGGCGATCGGGGAGATCATCCGCGCGGCGGTCGCCGCGAAGGAGGAGGGACACCTGATCAACCGTTCCGAATTCGAGCGGCCGGGAAGAACGATGAGCAGCATCGGAGGGTAGCGTGAAATCCACATCCGCGACGAGGGACGTTTCCGACAAGCCGGTCACGCTGCGCATCGCGAGGGCGGTCGCACGCGTGATCGCCCGGCCCGCGACGATGAGGGCGCTCAGGGCCGGCGCGACGCCGAAGGCCGATCCGATCGGCGTCGCGAAGGTGGCGGCCATCCAGGCCGCCAAGGAGACGAGCCGTCTCATCCCGTTCTGCCACCAGGTCCCGATCGACGGGATCAGGGTGTCGATCGTTCCGGGCCGCGTCGGGATCGACATCGAGACGGAAGTGACCGCCATCTGGAGGACCGGCGTCGAGATGGAAGCGCTCGTCGCGGCTTCGGCCGCTGCGCTCACGCTCTATGACATGCTCAAGCCGATCGACGCGGCGCTCGAGATCCGTGAGATCCGGCTCGCCGGCAAGACGGGCGGAACATCGAACGCGGTGCCGGGTCTCGCCCCCGGGAGGCAGGCCTCCGCGGGAAGGGGCATCCGGGCCGCGGTCCTGGTCATGAGCGATTCGATCAGCGCGAAGCGCGCGCGCGACCGTTCGGGGAAACTGCTCGTGGAACGGCTCAGGGGGTGGGGCGCGGCGGTCCCCGTCTACCGCGTCCTGCCGGATGATCGGGGCGCGATCTCGCGCGCCCTCAGGGAACTCTGCGACAGGCGGCGCGTCGACCTGGTCATCGCGTCGGGAGGGACCGGCATCGGCCCGCGCGACGTGACCGCCGAGGCGATCACCGACGTCATCGACCGGCGCCTGCACGGCGTGGAATCGGCCTTCCTCGCGCACGGACAGGAACGGGTCCGCACCGCGATGCTCTCCCGCTGCGTGGCGGGGACCAGGAAGGGGTCGCTGATCGTGGGGATCCCCGGGTCGGCCTCGGCCGCCGGGGACGCCGCGAGCGTGCTGTTCCCCGCGATCTTTCACGCCTTTCCGATCATGAAGGGAGGAGGACACTGACGATGCGGACGCCGCGCTCCACGGGGGCCTTCCACGTGATCGGCGGAGCGCGCGTCGCGTGCGTCGCGCTCGTCATGCTCGTCGCGCCGTCCGCAGCCGCGGTTTCGGCGGCGCGTCCGGTCGGGCCCGCCGCGTCGCCCGGGCCCGCGGGCCGGCTCCGGCCGGCGGTCCCGGCCGCCACCGAAGCCATCGAGGGTTACGTCCGGGCGAACCCCGACCGGTTCTGCAACGCGGGGTGCGGCGACTATTACATCGAGGACGCGTCGGGTTTTTTCCTCTCACACCTCGCCGGTTCCGCCGGTTCCGTCGGCATCTACGCCGACCGTTACATCGAGACCACCGGTTTCCGCGCCCCCTGCGGGGGATGCGCCTCGTTTTACATCACGGGGCCGGTGAACATCATCGTCACCGGCGCGGAGAGCGACCCGGCGCCGGTCCCCTGGTCGGTCACGCTCCTGCAGAACTATCCGAACCCCTTCAACCCGGTCACGACGATTTCGTTCGTCGTCACGCGGGAGTCGGACGTGTCCCTGACCGTGTACGACCTCCTCGGACGCGTCGTCGACGGTCCCGCCGGGCGTCGCTGCGCCCCGGGGGCCCACGCCGTCGCGTGGGACGCGGCCGGCCGGCCCGCCGGGGTGTATGTCTATGAAATCCGGGCCACGCCTTCCGGCGGAGGGCCGGTCGTCGAACGGAAGGCGATGCTCCTTCTGCGGTAGCTCCCGCCCCCCTCCGTCCGCGCACGCCTCACCCTCCTCTCCATCGCGCGGACCCGCGACCCCCGCGCCTTGTAAATGGGCCCTATTTTTCTTAGTATTCCCCGATGAATCACCCAATCCGCGACCTCCGCCGCTTCCCGGGGACCGTCCCGCGGTCACCATCGCACCCCTCGCGGGCCGGCCGATGGAACTGATCGGCGCCATCATCGCCGGGCTCGCGATCGGCGCGTTGTTCCTCTACCAGCGCAACCTCGCGCGGGGCCAGGGGAGGGACGAAGCGGCGCTGCTTGTGATGCGTCAGCAGGTGGAGTCGCTCCGGACCGACCTCAGGGAGAGTCTGCAGAGTGTCGCGGGCCTCGTCCAGCAGCAGCTTTCAATGGTGAACCAGCAGATCCAGTCGCAGACCGTCTCCGTCGGCAACAGGCTCGACCACGCCTCCAGGGTGATCGGCGACGTGCAGAGAAACCTCGGAGAGCTGGGGAAGGCCACGGACGAGATCCGGGAACTCGGGCAAAACGTCTCGAAACTCGAGGAGCTCCTGAAGGCGCCCAAGCTCCGCGGCGGGCTCGGCGAGTTCCTGCTCGAGGACCTGCTGAAGCAGGTGCTGCCCGCGTCGCATTTCGAGATGCAGCACCGGTTCCGCACCGGCGACGTTGTCGACGCGGTGATCCGGACCTCCGACCGGCTGGTGAGCGTGGACTCGAAATTCCCGCTGGAAAATTTCCGGAGGCTGGCCGCAGCGCACGAGGGGGAGAAAAAATCGCTCCAGCGCGCGTTCGTCGCGGACGTCAGGAAGCACATCGACGCGATCGCGGGGAAATACATCCTGCCCGACGAGGGCACCTTCCCCTTCGCGCTGATGTACGTGCCCGCGGAAAACGTGTACTATGAAATGATCGTCAAGGACGAGCACTCGAACGGCGCCGGGCTCTACAGTTACGCGCTCGAACGGAAGGTGGTCCCCGTGTCGCCCAACTCCTTTTACGCCTACCTGCAGGTGATCGCCCTCGGGCTGCGCGGGTTCTACGTGGAGCAGCGGGCGAAGGAAATCCTCGCGGACCTCCAGCAGCTGCACGGGGACGCCTGGAAGCTTCGGGAATCGTTCGAGGTGCTCGGGACCCATTTCGAGAACGCCAGGAAGAAATACGACGAAACCGACACGCGCCTCGCGCGGTTCGAGGGCGGGCTCGAGGGGATCGCGCGGAAATCGATCGCGGACGGCCCGCGGGCGGAGACCCCCGCCGACGAACCCCTGCTTCGCTGAGGACCCGGGCGGGCGCGTCGAATGAAATCCCCCGTCGTCCTCCCGGTACACCCGCGCAACCCGCAGGGCCGGCACATCGCCCGCGCGGTCGAGGTGCTCCGCTCGGGCGGCGTCATCGTCTACCCGACGGACACGGTCTACGGGCTGGGATGCAGCATCCTGCAACCGGCCGCGATCGGGAAGGTCTACGCCATCAAGCGGCAGGACCAGGTGAAGCCGTTCAGCTTCATCTGTTCGGACCTGGGCAACATCAGCGAATACGCCGTCGTCTCGAACGAGGCGTTCCGGCTGATGAAACGGCTCATCCCGGGCCCCTACACGTTCATCCTCCCGGCCAGCCGGATGAAACAGATCCCGAAGAGCCTGATGACGAAGCGGAAAACGGTCGGCATCCGCGTGCCGGACAATGCCGTGTGCCAGAGTCTCCTCCGGGAACTGGGGCATCCGCTCCTGAGCGCCAGCGTGACCGACGACGGGGGAGGGGTCCTGCACGATCCGGAGGAGATCGCGGAGCATTTCGGCCCGCGGATCGACCTGATGCTCGAAGCGGGCCACGGCCAGATGGAGGTTTCGACGGTCCTCGACCTGACCGGCGACCTCCCGGTCGTCACCAGGCAGGGAAAGGGCGACACCGGATTTTTCACAACGGCTTAGCACGGACAACGAATGTATCTGAAGAGCAACGCTCTCTCCATCTCCGACCAGGCGACCTCCATCCGGGGCGAGAGGGAAAACGCCGTCATCGCGTACGCCGACCTGCGCGGCTTCGCCCCCTGGTCGCTCCAGGCAACGCCCGAGCAGGTGACCCGGGTCATCGAGGTCGTCTACGACCGCGTCATCCAGCTCTCGTTTTTCTACAAGCACACGTTCCATAAGTTCCTGGGGGACGGGTTTCTGCTGATCTGGGAGGCGAAGGACCACGGTTCGCTCGGCGAAGCGCTCCACTGGGCCCTGTCGGCATCCTTCGAGATCCACAAGCGGTACTGGTACATCGCCCGCCAGCTCAACTTCCCGTCGCCCCTGGGATTCGGCATCGGCATCTCGTGCGGCGAGGTGATCAGGATCGATCCCGAAACCTTCATCCCGGAAATGAACGAGCCCGACTTCGTCGGCTACCCGATGAACAGCGGTTCGCGGCTCCAGAAGCTGGCGGGCCCCTACGGCACCGTCATCGACAGCCGGGGCGCGCGCGAGGCGACGCTGAACCCCGCGCGCATCCTCCGGGACGAAAACCCGGTCCTGCGGCTCGAGCTGATCAAGCCGAACAACAAGGCGGTGTCGCTGGCGGACAAGTTCACCGGACTCCACGTGGACGACGTGTTCGGGTTCCAGTACGTGACCTGGCCCTATGTCAAGGATGCCCTCTGGAAAGTCGACGGCCGGATCTGACCCGGGGGTGCCTCCTCCCCCGGTCCTGACGGGCCGCGACGCGGTCGCTGCCGCGGTGGTCGCCGGCGTCGCCTACCTGACGGCCAAATTCACCGCTCCGACCGTTCCGGAACACGCCGCGGTGTTCTTCGCCGCGGCGGTACTGCTGATCGGCGCGGGCCGGCTCGCCGACCGGCTCTGGGATTCGACGATGGCCCCGGTCCTGCCGGCGTCCCTCGCGTGGGGACGATCCGGCCGGTGGGGGATTGCCGCCCGCTTCCCGTTCCGGCTGCTCGGCGGGGGGATCGCGTTCACGGCGGCACTCCTCGCGGCGAAGCGGGCCGGCATCATACCGCTCCGGGACGTGCCGGTGATCGAAATCTTCGCGACCGGCGCGCTCCTCTCGGCGGCCTATCACGCGATCGACGAGGGCCGGAAGGCGCTGCGGAGGGGCCGGCTCAGGGAAGCCGCGCGGGACGGGACGCCCACAACCACCGAAGGAGGAAACGGATGACGAAGAACGAACAGCGGCGGATGATCGAATCGCTCGGGGAATACGCGCACAAACTGCGCGGCCGGGAGGCCGACGAATTCGAGATGATGCGCAAGCGCGACAGGGACGACGAAGACCTCGACAGGCTTTCCGCGCAGAAGCTCGTCGGGCTGTTCGAGAAATACGTGCCGGAACGGTACCGGTAAGGGCGGAGCCGAACGATCGTGGCCGTCGTCCTCACCAGGAACCTGACCGGGAGCGCAGGAGACCCCGCGGCCGAAATCGCATCACGCCTGGCGTCGGGCCGGGGCGACTCGTTTTTCTACGTCGCCCCCACCCGCCGGAAGGTGCGCGAGCTCCAGCGCGAATTTCTCTCCCGATGCCCCTCGGCCGCCTCGGGTCCGTTCCACCTCTTCACCCTCGAGTCGCTCGCCGAGACGGTCCGCGGGCTGCTCCTGCCGCCGAAGCGTCTGCTGAGCTCACAGCTCCAGGCCGCGATCGTGCAGGAGGCGATCCGCACCCGCGCACCGGACCTCCGCTACTTCACCCTGCGGGGCCCCGCCCGGCGCCTTCCCCGCGGCACGCTCGCCCGCATCGCCAACGTCATCAACCGCCTCAAGGAGTCGGGGGTCTACCTCTCCACGCTGATGCAGGAAATCGGCGAGGGGGACGAGAGCGAACAGCTCAAACTCCGGGACATCGCCGCCATCTACGAAACCTACGAAGCCCTCCTGGAGGACCGCTACATCGACCCCCCCGGCCTCTTCAAGGAGGCGAACCTCGCCTGGATCCGACCGGGTTCCGCCGGGGTGTTCAGGGCGCGATACCCGGGCGTGGACCTGCTGGCGGTGACCGGCTTCGACGAGTTTTCGGACCCCGAGCTCACGCTGCTCAACTACGTTTCCGACGTGCCGGGCCTCGCGAGCGTCGTCACGTTCGATTACCACCCCGACAACGACAACCTCTTCGGGCACCTGAAGGAGAACTACGTCAAGTTCCTGGCGATGGGGTTCAGGAAGGCGGACGCCCCGCCGGAACCCCTTCCCACGTTCCGCGCGCACATCGCCCGATCGCTCTTCTCGGGGGAGGAGGGGAGGATCGGGAAGTTCGACGCCGCCGCCACCGTCACCGTGTGCCAGGCCGCCGACCGGGCGCGCGAGGCGGAGCTGATCGCCAAAATCATCCGGACGAACATCGCCGACACACCGGGGCTCGGACCCGGGGACATCTGCGTCTGCGCCCCGAGGCCGGAACTGTACGCGTCGCTCTTCCGCGAGGCGTTCGAGCAGGCGGGGATTCCCGCGAACGTCACCGACCGGTTCCAGCTCGAGGAATCGATGGCCGTGAGCGGGATCGTCTCGATGCTGCTCATCGCCCAGAATAATTTCCGGCTCGAGGACATCCTCAGGGCCGGCACCAACCCGTTCCTGAAGGTGACCGCGGCCGGCGGAAACATCGGCGCGTCGAACCTCCTCCGGACGGCCTCCGGGCTCAGGACCCTCTCCGGGAGAAAACGGTGGTTCGAGAGGATCGGATCAAGGATCGGGTACCTGGAGCGGGCGGCCGCGGACGGGGGAACGGGCGGGGGGGCCGCCTCGCGCGAACGGGCGGAAATCGGGGCGCTCCGGCGCGCAGAGGAGGACCTGCTCGCCCTGGACCACTGCGTCGCCCCGTTTCGCGCCCCGATGACACCGGCGGAATTCCGCGACGCCGTCGTCCGGCTGACCGCCGGGCTGGGGGTGGCGGAAGGGATCGCCGGGGGGGCGGCCGCGGGGGTCGGCGACGCGGACGCGGAACGCGAAGCGAGGGCGCTCGCCGAATTCCTCCGCTTCCTCGACGACCTCCCGGAACTCCTCTCGCGTGAATCGTCCCCGGCGGCGAACCATCCGCTCTCCTGGTACCTTGAACGCGTCCGCCCCCTGCTCTCCCAGGTCCGCTACAACGTCAGGCAGGGCTACGGCGAGGGGGTGCTCGTGACATCGATCGACGAGACGAGGGGGCTCACGTTCCGGGTGCTGATCCTCGCCGGTCTGGTGGACGGCGAATTCCCGGCGGTCTACGAACCGGAGGTCTTCCTCACGCCGAGGGGGCGGGAGAAACGCGAGCGGTATCATCTGCACGAACAGCGTTACCTGTTTTACCAGGCGTTGTCCGGCTTCCGGGACCGTCTCTACCTGACCAGGCCGATCAAGGAGGACGACATCGACCTCAACCCCTCGGGGTTCCTCGAGTGGATCGAATCGGCCGCCACCGTTTCCCGCCAGGACCCGGTCGGGGGCGGAGCGTACGCCGGCGTGCTGGTCACGCCCGATGAAGTGCTCGCCAGGCGGATCGAGGAGGGGGTGGAGGCCGACGCCGATCCCGGGGACGACCTCCTGCTGCGCGTCCGGGCGGCGATCGCCACGGAGACCGCGAGGCGCCGCGACGCCGGGTCGGAGGCATTCCGGGGGTTGCTGCCGGAGGGGGAGCTCTCCCCGGCGGCCGCGTCGCGGCTGGCCGGATTCAGGCACGGGACATACTCCGCGACGCAGCTCGAGACGTACGGCGACTGCCCCTTCCGGTTTTTCGCGGGACGCGTACTCCGGCTCAGGGCGACGGAGGCGCCGGAGGAGGGGATCACGCCGAAGGAATTCGGGAGGATCCTCCACGAAATCCTCTACGAATTCTACAAGGACCGGCGCGACCGCGGACTGCCGCCGATCTCCGGCCTCGACGACGCGCAGTTTGCCGCCGCGCTCGACGGGCTCCGGACCATCGCCGTCCGGACAATCGACGGGACCGACGTCGACGACATCTTCTGGGAGATCAGCCGGGAAACGGTGGTCGGAAGCCCCGGCCGGCCCGGGACGCTCGAGGCGATGCTCCATGCCGAGCGGCAGTCTGGCGTGACGGCGGTCCCCTCGTATTTCGAGGTGCGCTTCGGCCGGGCGGGCGACGACCGGGTCCACTCGGACCCCCTGATGTCCAGCGACACCCCGGTGCCGGCGGGAGGGATTTTCCTGCAGGGGAAGATCGACCGCATCGACGTGGCCGGCGACGACTTCAGCGTCGTGGACTACAAGACGGGATCGGGAATCCCGTCGAAAAAGGATGTCGACGAGGGCGCCAGCCTCCAGCTTCCGCTCTACCTCCATTGCGCGGAAGCGGTGCTCTCGGAACGGACCGGCAGGCGGATGACCGGCGGCGCGGGTCTCTACTATCACCTCCGGCCCGATTTCAAGGCGGTGCCGAGGATCGGCAACGCCGGGATGAAGGGGACGCTGCTCGATCCCGGCGGGCGGACCAGGCTGGCGGGGGACGCCGGGGCGCTGCACGAGCAGGTCCGCGGGGCGGTGGCCCGGGCGGACGACTACGCCGGACGGATCTCGCTCGGCCGGTTCCCGGTCGAGCCGAGGGACCCGGCCACGGTCTGCCGGAACTGCGATTTCAGGAGGATGTGCCGGATCAGGACGCGGATGGCGCCCGGACCCGCCCGGGAGGGAGACGCGGGCCGGGACGAAACGGAACACCAACTTCAGGACGGATGACAACATGAGCGTCAAACTGCAGCGGATCGGCATCCTCACCGGCGGCGGAGACTGCCCCGGACTCAACGCGGTGATCAGGGGGATCAGCAAACCCGCGATGAAATTCTATCACTCGACGGTGATCGGGATCCAGGACGGTTTCGAGGGGCTGGTGGAGGGGTCGATGAAGGAGCTCTCCTGGCTCGACGTCTCCGGGATCATCTCCCTCGGAGGCACGATCCTCGGCACGTCGAACAAGGGCGACCCCTTCCGGTACCCGACGGTGAAGGAAGGCGCCGAAACTGTCGCAGACTGCTCGGAGCGGGCGATGGAACACTACCGGAAGTGGAACCTCGACGTCCTCTTCGCCATCGGCGGCGACGGGACGATGCACATCGCGAACAGGTTTTCGGCGATGGGGATGAACGTGATCGGGATCCCCAAGACGATCGACAACGACCTCGACGGCACCGACGTGACCTTCGGGTACGACACCGCGCTCCAGATCTCGATGGAGGCGATCGACCGCCTCCACACGACCGCGTCGTCCCACCACCGGGTGATGGTCGTGGAAGTCATGGGCCGCTACGCGGGCTGGATCGCGCTCGGCTCGGGCCTGGCCGCGGGGGCCGACATCATCCTGATCCCGGAAATTCCCTTCCGGTGGGAAAGCATCTACCGGAGGGTCCTGGAACGGAGCCTGGGCGCCCGGTTCAGCATCGTCACGGTCGCCGAGGGCGCGATGCCCGAGGACGGGGAACCGGTGGTGAAGGAACACGACCCGAAACGGACCGACCCGGTCAGGCTCGGCGGCATCGGGGACCTGGTGGCCGCGCGAATCACCGGGCAGACCGGCCTCGAAACGAGGGTCACGGTCCTCGGGCACCTCCAGCGCGGCGGCAGTCCGACGGCGTACGACAGGGTGCTCGCGTCGAAGTTCGGCGTCATGGCGCTCGAGGCGGCCTCGCGCGGGGAATTCGGGAGGATGGTCAGCCTGCGGGGAACGGAAGTCGTCACGGTAAAGCTCCTGGATGCCATCGGGAAGCGGAAGGTGGTCGAACCCGGGTCGCAGATCGTGACCGCCGCGCGGGGGACGGGCATCGTCTTCGGGGATAGTTGACGCCGCTTCCGACCGCGCTGCTCCTGAGGGCCTACTCGGAAGGGTTCTTCCCGATGGCCGATCCGCTGGACGGGCGGATCGGGTGGTATTCGCCCGATCCCAGGGCGATTATTCCGCTCGACGCGTTCCGTATTTCACGGAGTCTGCGAAGGGCCGTGGAGCGGAAGGTCTTCGCGGTCACGACCGACCTCGATTTCCCCGCGGTGATCACGCGCTGCGCCGGCCGCCCCGAGACCTGGATCTCGCGTGACATCGAGGCGGCCTACACAACGCTGTGGCGGGAGGGCCACGCACACAGCGTGGAATGCCGTTCCGGCGGGGAACTCGCGGGCGGCCTCTACGGCGTCTCCCTCGGAGGGGCCTTTTTCGGGGAATCGATGTTCAGCCTGCGTCCCGACGCCTCCAAGGTCGCCCTGGTCCATCTCGTAAGGATGCTCCGCGAGGGGGGATTCACCCTCCTCGACGTCCAGTACCCCACCCCCCACCTGGAGCGTTTCGGGGCGGTCGAAATACCGCGGACCCGTTATCTCGCGCTCCTGGCCGATTCCCTTCAAAAAACCGCGAAATTTCAATCCCCCGGCATCATCCCCGGGGATCCCGATGGTTGACACTCTGGATATTAATCGGTAATTTGCCACATTCCCGTACGATTATTCCATCGGAAATGATCATCGAAGAAACCAGTGTCGGTGGCGTCGACGTGTTTCGGCTCAAGGGTGATTTCATCAGCGAACCCGACCAGACGAAATTCCAGCAGAAGGTCAGAGACCTCGTCCACGGGGGAGTCACCAGGCTGGTCGTGGACCTGCACGACGTCCATTACATCAACAGTTGCGGTATCGGTTCCCTCGTCGGGGCCCTGACGACCCTCCGCCGATCGGGCGGCGACATCCACCTCGCCGAAACCACGCGCGAGGTCAGGAGCGTCTTCGAAACCGCCCAGCTCGAACTGATATTTCATTTTCATTCCACCGTCCAGGACGCCATCGGCGCCATCGGTCGGAAGACCCTTTAACCAGCCACCGGGGGAGAACCACCCGCGGTCCATCATCGGTCCATTGTCCCCGGACGGGTCCGGGGGCCGGCCATTTCGTTCCCGCATCGAGCATCGGCATGGAGAAAAAGTTCAGCAAGGATTTCGGTTCCCTCGACCGGATCGACGCGTTCGTCAGGTCGTTCGCGGCCGGACGCGGCCTCGACGAGGGCACCGTGTTCACGCTCAATTTCGTAATCGAGGAGATCTTCACCAACATGGTCAAGTACCAGCCCACCGCCGCGAATGACGTCCTGATCGGACTCTCGATCGACGGCGGTTCGGTTACCGTCAAGATGGTCGACTACGGGGTGCGATACTTCGACCCGACGTCCGCTCCCCCGGTCGACACCGGGAAACCGCTCTCGGAGAGGCGCCCGGGCGGCCTCGGCGTCCACCTGGTGAAGCAGTACATGGACGACTTCAATTACGAGTATGTGGGTTCCGACAGCATCATCACACTGACAAAAAAACTGAAGGTTTAGCATGTTCGACGCGACAATACCGGGGGAGGGACGGATCCTGCTCTCCGGACGATTTGATGCGGCCCAGGTCGAGAAGGCGAGGGCCGTCTTCGACCTGGTGAACGTCCATACGGTGGTGGATTTCGCCCAACTCGATTATATCTCGAGCGCCGGACTCGGGATACTCCTGATGACCCAACGGCGCCTGAAGGAGTCGGGGACCGGCCTGAAGCTGATCAACATGAACAAGCATATCAGGGACGTCTTCCAGTACGCGGGTTTCGACAAGATTTTTGAAATCGCTTGAAAAAAGTCCGTTATCCGGCCCGTTTTGGCATGTTTAAGCGCCCGGGAGGATGTTTCGGCGGAGATCCCAACTTTTTCCCTGATCGCCTGTACTTCCAATGACCGAAGACCAGACACTGGTCCGGCGATACCTCGGCGGAGAGCGCGGGGCCTTCGAACCCCTGGTGGACCGGTACCAGAAGACGATCTACAATGTCGCGCTCCGGATGGCCCGCGATCCGGACGACGCCGCGGACATCACGCAAAACGTCTTCATCAAGGCGTCGGAAAAACTGGGGAGTTACGATCCGAAGTACAAGTTTTTCAGCTGGATCTACAGGATCGCGGTCAACGAGTCGCTGAATTTCGTCGGGTCGAAGCGGAGGAACGACGAATTGCCGGAGGACCTGGTCTCCGGCGAGGGCAATCCGGAAGAGATGCTCCAGGCGGGGATGCTTTCACACTCGGTCGAGGAAGGGCTCGCGAAACTGACCGACGACAACCGGATCGTGATCATCCTCCGCCACTTCGAAGAGCTGTCGTACGACGAGATCGGCTTCATCCTCGACCTGCCCGTGAAAACGGTCAAATCGCGGCTCTTCACGGCGAGGCAATCACTGAAAAAAATTTTATTACAGAAATTCGAACAATGAAACCAACGGATTATCGGGAACTGGTCTACCGGGAACTCGACGGGGACCTCACGCCGGAGGAGTCGGCGAAGCTCGGGGAGATGCTCGCCTCCGATCCGGAAGCGCGCATGTTCCACGACGAATGCCGCTCGATGTTCGCGATGCTGCGGGAAATCCCCAGGCGGGAGCCGTCGTCCCAGTTGAAGAAGAAGATCCTCAACAGCATTAAACCGCCGGCGCCCACTCGCCGGCATTCCATCATTCACACAATCACATCAACATTCACTTTTTCACAATATCAGGAGGTCGGTATGAAAAACAAGCTCATCATCGGCGGAGCGCTGGCCGCGGTCGCGGTCCTCTACTTCGCGGTTCTGTATCCCTGGCCGTCGGAATCCGAACTGTTCGGGACCATCGGCGGGGCCAAGAAATACCGTTCCGAGCAGATCGCCGACAAGGACGTCGTCCTGGAAGGGCAGGAAAACTCGACAGACGGTTCTTCGGGCGGATCGGCAAACGACGGCGGCCTCGGCCGCTCGGCGGAAGTCTTCCGCAGCGCGGACGTGCAGAAGCTCGCGGAGATCGCCCGCACCGCCGACGTGCAGAAGCTCGCGGAGATCGCCCGCACCGCCGACGTTCAAAAGCTGGCGGCGATCGCCCGCACGGCGGACTACTACCGCACGGCCGACGTCCAGAAGCTCGCGGAGATCGCGCGCACGGCCGACGTCCGGAAGTTCGCGGAGATCGCGCGCACGGCCGACGTCCAGAAACTCGCGGAGATCGCGCGCACGGCTGACGTCCAGAAGCTCGCGGATATCGCCCGCACGGCGGATTTCTACCGTACCGCGGACGTCCAGAAACTCGCGGCCATTGCCCGCACGGCTGATGTCCAGAAGCTGGCGGAGATCTCCCGCACCGCCGATGTCCAGAAAATGGCGGACATCGCGCGCACGGCCGACGTGCAGAAGCTTGCCGAGATCGCCCGCACGGCCGACGTGCAGAAGCTGGCCGAGATCGCCCGGACCGCGGACTTCTATCGCACGGCCGACGTGCAGAAGGTTGCCGACATCGCCCGCACGGCGGATGTCCAGCGCATGGCGGACGTCGCCCGCACGGCGGATGTCCAGCGGATGACGGCCATCGCCCGCACGGCCGACGTGCAGAGGCTCGCCGACATCGCCCGCACCGCCGAGGTCTACCGCACGGCCGACGTGCAGAAGCTGGCGGAGATCGCGCGCACGGCGGATGTCCAGCGCATGGCGGACATCGCCCGTACGGCGGACGTCCAGCGGATGACGGCCATTGCCCGCACGGCGGACCTTCAGAAGCTCGCGGAAATCGCGCGTACGACCGACATCCAGAAGATGGCGGATATCGCCCGCTCCGCTTCCCACGAATAACAGACGGCATCCCGACCGACGGTCGGAGGGGGGACGCCCGGCGTCCCCCCTTTTTTTTGCCCCCCTTTGGCATTTTTTTTAATATATTCACGAATGCGTTTCACCATTTCCGTGGGCCGGATATCGGCCCGTCTGCGATTCGGCCTCCTGCTCCTGTCCGCCGCCGCGTCGGCGCCCGTCGGCGGGCCGCTCAGGGCCCAGTTCACGACGCTCGAGACGGAGCGCCAGCGCCTGATCTGGTACGACCCGGGCATCGACTACCTGATCCCCCACGCGGCGCGGACCTTCGAGAACGCGATGACCTTTCACATGCGATTGTTCGACTATGAGCCGTCGGAGAAGGTCAGCGTCTTTCTCCACGATTTCAACGACTACGGCACGGGCGGGACGAGCACCATCCCGTGGAATTTCCTCAATATCGGCGTCGAGCCGTATGATTACGTCTACGAGACGGCCCCCACGAACGAGAGGATGAACTGGGTCTTCAACCACGAACTGGCCCACCTGGTCGCGGTGGACAAGCCCGCCGGCAGCGACCGCTTCTTCCGGTCGGTCTTCTTCGGGAAGGTGCTCCCGGTGGCCGAGAACCCCGTTTCGATGTTCTACAGCTTCCTGACCAACCCGCGATGGTATTCCCCCAGGTGGTACCACGAGGGGATCGCCACCTTCCTCGAGACCTGGATGGCCGGCGGCATCGGCAGGGCGCTCGGCGGTTACGACGAGATGATGTTCCGGACGATGGTGGCCGATTCCACCTACTTCTACGATTTCGTCGGGATCGAGTCGGAGGGGACGACGATCGATTTCCAGATCGGGGCCAACGCGTACCTCTACGGGACCCGCTTCGTCAGTTACGTGGCGCTGACGCGCGGGCCTGAAAAAATCCTGGAGTGGTTCAACCGGTCGGAGGGGAGCTCCGCCTACTTCGCCTCGCGGTTCGAGCAGGTCACGGGGAGCTCCCTCGACGACGAATGGTCGCGCTGGATAGAGTTCGAGAAACGGTGGCAGCGCGCGAACCTCGATTCGGTGGGGACCTATCCCCTCACGCCGTACCGCGTGATCTACGACGGCGTCCTCGGCTCAGTCTCGCGTCAATTCTATGATTCGGCGGCCGGTGAAATCTATTGCGCCGTCAATTATCCGGGCGCCACCGCCCACATCGCCGGGATCGACGTGGGGAGCGGGACGAAAGAGGCGCTCGTCGACGTCGAGACCCCGACCCTCTACTATGTCACGTCCATCGCCTACGATCCGGTACTCCGCAGGATCTACTACACCACCGATAATTCCCGCTACTGGCGGGACATCAGGGTCCTCGACCTGAACACCGGCGACGACCGGAAGCTCTACAACGACGTCCGGACCGGGGACCTGGTCGTCAACCCGGCCGACCGGTCGCTCTGGGGGGTCCAGCACAACCGGGGAATCTCGAAGGTCGTCAGGATGCCCGACCCGTACACCCACCAGTACGAGGTCCTCGAGCTCGCCTACGGCAACGACCTCTTCGACCTCGACATTTCCCCCGACGGGAGGACGCTGATGGGGGTGCTGCTGGAGATCAACGGGCGGCAGAAGCTCGTCAGGATGGAGATCGATTCACTCGTCGCGGGCGTCCGCTCCCACGAGACGATCTACGAATTCGAGAACAACTCGCCGGCGAATTTCGTCTTTTCCCCGGACGGGAAGTCGGTCTACGGCACCTCGTACTACACCGGGGTGTCGAACGTGTTCAGGATCGACCTGGAGACGAAAAAACTCGACGCCCTCACGAACGCGGAGACCGGGATGTTTCGTCCCATCCCGTACACCGCGGATTCGATCATCGCATTCCGGTATTCGGGGAAGGGATTCATCCCGGTGGCGATCCCCATCCGGCCGACGGAGGACATCGCCCCGATCCGGTACCTCGGCCAGCAGATCGTCGAGCAGCACCCGGTCGTCACCACGTGGAAACTCGAACCCCCCAACCCGCAGCGGATCAACATCGACTCGCTCACGATCTCCAGGGGCGAATACGACGGGCTGGGCGGCCTGCGCGTCGCCTCGGTCTACCCGATCGTGCAGGGATACAAGGACGTCTACGCGCTCGGATTGACGGCGACGATCTCCGATCCGCTGCCGGTCCATTATTTCCTCCTGACGGGGTCGTGGTCCCCCAACCGCGACCTGCCGGCGAAGGAACGGTTTCACGGTTCGGCGGAGTATTTCTACCAGACCTGGAAATTCGGCGCGGGGTACAACACCGCGGATTTCTATGACCTCTTCGGTCCCACCAAATCGAGCCGAAAGGGGTACACAGCGTCGATCGGCTACAGCCGGACAGTCTTCGAGGAGCGGCCCCGTTCGTTCGACTACGGCCTCACCCTGTCGGGCTTCTCGGACCTTGACCGGCTGCCCGACGCCCAGAACGTCACCCCGACGGTCGACCGGTTCCTCAGCCTCGGCCTGAGGCTCAATTATACGGCGTTGATGCGGACGCTCGGCGCCAACGATCACGAGCGGGGAATCAAGGCCACGCTCAACCTCAGCAGCAAGTACGGGACGAAGAAGTACTTCCCCAGGGTCCATGCCACGTTCGATTACGGGCTGATCCTCTGGCAGCATTCGTCGCTCTGGTTCCGGACGTCGGCGGGCAATTCGTTCGGAGACCGTTCGAACACGCTGGCGAATTTCTACTTCGGCGGTTTCGGCAACAACTGGGTGGACCACGGCGAGGTGCGGCGGTACCGGGACTATTACAGTTTCCCGGGCGTCGAGATCAATGATCTGGGGGGAAGCAACTTCGCCAAACTCACGCTCGAGTGGGACCTCCCGCCGATCCGCTTCAGGCGGGTGGGACTGCCCGCGGCCTACGCCAACTGGGCGAGGGTGGCGCTGATCTCCACCGGACTGGTGACGAACCTCGACGATGAGTCGCTGCGCCAGCGCGCGCTGAGCGTGGGGGCGCAGCTGGACCTCAAGCTGGTGTTGTTCTCCAACCAGGAATCGACCCTTTCAGGCGGCTTCGCGGCTGCCTTCCGGCCCGACCAGCGGCGCACGAGGGAGTGGATGGTGTCGCTGAAAATCCTCCGGTGACGGACGCGCCGATGGTGATCACCCGATGAACATGGTTTCCGCCGACAGGCTCCTCGACATCGCGGTGAGCGTGCTCCCCGTGTTCCTCTTCCTCCTTGCCCTGGTGTTCCTCGACAGTTACAAGCTCGTGAAGGTCCACGAGGTGGCGGGGACCATCATCTTCGGGGCGCTCTCGGCGGTCGCGGCCCTCTTCCTGAACACGTTCATCGCCCAGTATGTGCCGAGGGGCATGCACATCATGCCCCGGTACGTCGGGCCGGTCACCGAGGAGGTCCTCAAGGCGGTGTTCGTGGTCTACCTCATCCGCAGCGGCAAGGTGGGGTTCATGGTGGACGCGGCGATCCACGGCTTCGCCGCCGGCGCCGGGTTCGCGTTCATGGAGAACGTCTACTACCTCCAGACGGTCGGGGGGAGTTCCACCATGGTGGTATGGCTGATCCGCGGCTTCGGGACGGCCGTGATGCACGGCGGCACGGCGGCGATCATGGCGATCATCGTGAAGAGCCTCGCCGACCGCTCCCCGTCGCCCCGGCTCTGGCACCTGGCCCCGGGCGCCGGCGCCGCGATGCTGCTCCATTCCTTTTTCAATCATTTCCCCCTTCCGCCGCAGTTCATGACGGCGTTCCTGCTCGTCTCGCTGCCGCCGATCATGGTGTGGGTCTTCCACCGGAGCGAGAAGTCGACACGCGAGTGGCTCGGGGTCGGCTTCGACACCGATGCCACGCTCCTGGAAGCCGTGAACACCGGGGAGGTTTCCCGCACGAAGGTGGGGGAATACCTGGAGACCCTGAAGGCCAAGTTTCCGGGGGAGCTGGTCGCCGACATGCTCTGCATGCTGCGGATCCACCTGGAGCTCTCCATCCGGGCCAAGGGGGTCCTGCTGATGCGAGAGCACGGGTTCGAGTCGAAACCGGAGCCGGACACCGCGGAAAAGTTTTCGGAGCTGGACTATCTCGAGAAGAGCCTCGGCAAGACGGGGATGATGGCGATCAAGCCCTTCCTCCATACCACCTCCAGGGACCTGTGGCAGCTCTATTCGATCGGCCGATGACCGCGACGCGCGGAAGGGGGGCGTGGCCGGCGGTCACGGCCGCCGTGACGCTCTTCCTCCTCGCCTCCTGCGGGGCGCCCCCCGCGCCCGACTGGCGGAGCGAGGTGAGCGCACTCCTCACCGCCCAGGCCGCGGCGTGGAACCGCGGGGACATCGCCGGATACATGGACGGGTACTGGCGGTCGGACAGCCTCCTGTTCACCAGCGGCGGCTCGGTCAGGAGGGGGTGGTCGGAGACATTCAAAAAGTACGCCGCGACCTACGATTCGCGTGAGAAAATGGGAACGCTCACCTTCTCCGGTCTGGAATTCCACCTCCCCGCCCCCGGCGCGGCGTGGGTCTTCGGCCGGTGGGAACTGGCCCGGGCCTCCGACGCGCCCGGCGGCGTGTTCACCGTCGTCCTCCGGCGCTTCCCCGAAGGATGGAAAATCGTCCACGACCATACATCGTCCGACCCGGAACAACACCAGTGAAAAGGACCATGAACGCCGACGCCCTCTACCAGACCGACTTCCCGACCCTGAAGCTCGTACGACGCGGTAAGGTCCGCGACCTCTACGACCTCGGCGACCACCTGCTCATCGTCGCGACCGACCGGCTCTCGGCCTTCGACGTGGTGATGCCGCAGCCGATCCCGCTGAAGGGGAAGGTGCTGACGCAGATATCAAACTACTGGTTTTCGCTGATGACCGACATCATCCCGAACCACCTGGTGGCGACGTCGGTCGACGAATTCCCGGCGGAGTGCGCGCCCTACCTCGACCTGCTCAGGGGGCGGAGCATCCTGGCGAGGAAGACGACGCCCCTCCCGATCGAGTGCGTGGCCCGCGGGTACGTGTCGGGCTCCGGATGGATCGAGTACCGTGACGGCGGGAAGATCTGCGGGATCCCGCTCCCCCCGGGGCTGAAGGAGTCGGAACGGCTCCCCCGGACGCTCTTCACCCCCGCCACGAAGGCGGAGGCCGGGCACGACGAAAATATTTCGTTCGAGACGGCGGCCGGGATCGTGGGAATCGAAACGGCGGAAGCCGCGCGAGCCACCACCCTGAAGATCTACGAACGGGCCTCGGAGATCGCGCTCGACAGGGGGATCATCATCGCCGACACCAAGATGGAATTCGGGACCACCCGCGGCGGGCTGGTCCTGATCGACGAACTCCTCACGCCCGACTCCTCCCGCTTCTGGCCGAAGGGCCGTTACGCCCCGGGGCGGCCCCAGGAGAGTTACGACAAGCAATTCGTCCGGGACTACCTGCTGTCGATCGGCTTCAACCGTCAACCGCCGGGCCCGGCCCTCCCGCCCGACGTCATCGAACGGACGACCGACCTCTACCGGCAGGCGCTCATGCTCGTCACGGGGAAGGACGTGGAGGGGTAGACCGGGGGATTTTTCTCCCCCGCGGAATTTTCGTATAATGGTGAACAACCGCCATCCCGGCGCGTACACCCGTGGGCGCCGGGCCGTCACGTTTCCCGCGTTGCCGCTCACAATCAACGATTCCCAGTACAATGACATTGGAGGAGATTATGTTCAGAGGCATCAGTCTGGTCGTGATGACGCTGCTCGGGGGTTTCGCCCTGACGGCGCAGCAGGACGAGAGCAAGGTTTTTCCGTACCCGATCAACCAGGTCACGCTCGACAACGGCCTGAAGATCGTTTCGATCCCGTTCGACAGCCCCGGGATCGTCGCCTTTTACACGGTGGTGAGGACCGGTTCGCGCAACGAGGTGGAGCCCGGCAAATCGGGCTTCGCCCATTTCTTCGAGCATATGATGTTCCGCGGGACGGAGAAATACGACAAGACCGCCTTTAACGAAATCCTCCAGTCGATCGGGGCCGACAACAACGCGTTCACCTCCGACGACCAGACGGTCTATCATACGCTCGCGAGCGCCGACGCCCTCGAGACGATGATGGACATGGAGTCGGACCGGTTCATGAACCTGAAGTACTCCGAGGAGGACTTCAAGACCGAGGCGGGCGCGATCCTCGGCGAATACAACAAGAACTATTCGAGCCCCTTCATGACCATCTTCGAGAAGATGCGCGAAGCGGCGTACGAGCAGCACACCTACAAGCACACCACGATGGGCTTCCTGAAGGACATCGAGGACATGCCGAACCAGTACCAGTACAGCCTGGAGTTCTTCGATCGCTGGTACCGGCCGGAGAACTGCGTGCTGGTGATCGTCGGGGATTTCGACCAGGAGAAGCTCGTGGCCCTGGCGAAGAAATATTACGGTCCGTGGAAACGCGGGACCTACAAGCTCGACGTTCCGCTCGACGCTCCCCAGACGGCGGAGAAGCTGATCAACCTCCCCTGGAAGGCCAAGACGCTGCCGATCGTCGCCATCGGCTACCACGGGCCGGCGTTCAGCGACAATTCACGCGACATGCCGGCGATGGACCTCCTCTCGCAGCTCGTCTTCTCGCAGACGTCCGACCTTTTCCGCAAGCTGGTCATCGAACAGCAGCTGGTGGAGTTCGTGCAGGGCAGCCAACCGGACAGCAGGGACCCGGGCCTCTTCACCATCTTCGCGCGGGTGAAGGACCCGAAGAACATCGACCTGGTCCGCGAGGAGATCGAGAAGGCGATCGCGGACGCGATGGTGACGCCGGTGTCGGCGGAGCGGCTGAAGGACATCAAATCGCACCTGAAATACCAGTACGCGATGGGGCTCGACAACCCGAACTCGGTGGCGAACAGCATCAGCCATTACATCCAGCTCACGGGCGACCCCGAATCGGTGAACAGGGTCTACCGGCTCTACGACCAGATCACGCCCGCGGACATCCAGGCCGCGGCGAAGAAATATCTCACCAGGACCAACAGGACCACGGTCATTCTCAAGCAGGAGGAGAGCTCACAATGAAGACGTCGGCACTGATACTGATGGCAGCATTCGCGATGGCCCTGACCCCCGCACCCCTCTCCGCCCAGGGCGGGTCCGCGGTGAAAATTACCGAGCTCCGGAGCGAACGTTCTCCGCTCATCACGATCCGGATCGCGCTCCGCTCCGGGGCGATCAACGATCCCGCCGGCAAGGAAGGGCTCAACGCCCTCACCGCCACGCTCATCGAGCAGGGCGGGACGCAGAGCCTCACCTACGCCCAGGTGATGGAAAAACTCTACCCGTGGGCGGCAAACATCTCCTCGCAGTCGGACCACGAGCTCACGACGTTCACCGGCAACGTCCACCGCGACCACCTCGAGGCGTTCTACAGGCTCTTCACCGACCTCGTGCTCAGGCCGCGGTTCGATTCGGCCGATTTCTCGAGGGTGAAGGACCTGGGGATCAACTACCTGGTGAACACGCTCCGGTCCACCGACGACGAGGGGCTGGGCAAGCAGGCGCTCAACGCGTTCCTCTTCGAGGGGCATCCGTACGGTACGACGGAATTCGGGACGGTGCAGGGGCTGACGTCGATCACGCTCGACGACGTGAAGGCCTATTACGCGAAGACCTACACCCGGGCCAACATCTGGGTCGGGATCGCGGGCGGCTATCCGGCCGGGTTCGCGGAGAGGATCCGCGCCGATTTCGGATCTCTGCCGGCGGGCGAAGCGACGGTCGTGGCGCTTCCGGCGCCGTCGAAGATCGAAGGCCTGGAACTGCTGGTGGTCCAGAAACCCGCGCGGGCCTACGCCGTCTCGATGGGGTTCCCGCTCCCGATCACCAGGAAGGACAGGGACTTCTACGCACTGATGGTGGCGAACTCCTATTTCGGGGAACACCGGACCTTCAGCGGTGTGCTGATGAACACCATCCGGGGCGACCGGGGAATGAACTACGGCGACTACTCGTACATCGAAAAATTCACCGGCGGGACCTCGGGGACCACCTTCCCGAACGTGAACACCCCGCTGCGGCAGCAGTTTTTCAGCATCTGGCTCCGGCCGATGCCCCCGGCGCAGACGCACTTCGGGATACGGGCCGCGCTGTACGAACTCAAACGCCTCGTCGACCAGGGGCTGAGCGAGGCGGACTTCGAGACCACGCGAAAATTCCTCACAAACTATTCCAAGCTCTGGGCCGCCACGGCGGACCGCCGGCTCGGATACGTGATGGACAGCGAATTCTACGGCACGCCATACTACATCGACCGGATCGCGAGCGAGCTGAAGACGCTCACGGCGGCGGACGTCAACGCGGCGGTGAAGAAATACCTGTCGCCCGACAACCTCAGGATCGCGGTGGTGGTGGACGCCGGCGCCGGCACGGCGTTCTTCGACAACCTGGCGAACAACGTCCCCTCGCCGATGGCGTACGAGGCCCCGAAGCCGCAGGCCGTCCTGGACACCGACAAGGTGATCGAGGTCTTCCCGCTGAAGGTGAACAGGGCGAAGTCGAGGGTGGTCGAGGCGAAGGACCTGTTCGAGAAGTAGCGGTTGAAAATATCCGTCATCGTCAAACCGAACTCGAAGCGGGAGGGCGTCGTCGCCTCGGGGGAGGGGACCTACACGGTGCGCGTGTCCGCGCGGCCGGTGGAGGGGAGGGCGAACGAAAGGGTCGTGGAACTGCTGGCCGGCCATTTCGGGGTCCCGAAGGGGCGGGTGACCATCCTCCGGGGGGTCGCCGGACGGAAGAAGATCGTCGAAATCGCAACGTCGTGATATCGCCCCCGCCGGGAGCCCGGCGGGGGCATCCATTTTCGTTACCACTATTTAAATGCGTATTTTGATCCCGACCCGGGGCCATGTTCAGGCCCGCGACACTCTTTCCTTGCGCCCCTCAGGGTCATTGCGTACATTGAACGTTCCCTGAATTCAGCATTGACGATGAAGGACCTGAAAGGGCTCTCCGAGGCCGAGCTCGAGGAGTTTGCCGTTTCCCTTGGCGAAAAGCCGTTCCGGGGCAGGCAGATCTTCGAATGGCTCTACCACAGGGGGGCCTCGACGTTTACGGAGATGGTCAACATCCCCGCGGCACTCCGGCGGCGGCTCGGGTCCGAAGCGCGCATCGGCGCGATCACCCTGGCCGGCACGCGGCGCTCAGGGACCGACGGGACCACCAAGCTGCTCTTCGAACTCCACGACGGAAGGAAGATCGAGAGCGTCCTCATTCCCCCGCGGACGACGTTCCGCGACGGGGAGGAGGAGGCCGCCGGGGAGGAATCGGCGGCCGGAGCGCCGGCGGCCGTGGAGCGCCTCACCCTCTGCGTCTCAACGCAGGTCGGCTGCCCGCTCGACTGCGTCTTCTGCGCGACGGCGACGATGGGCTTCCACCGCAACCTGACGGCGGGCGAAATCGTCGACCAGGTGATGTCCGCCTCCCGGCTCGCCGGGCGGCCGATCACCAACCTCGTCTACATGGGGATGGGGGAACCGTTCCTGAATTACGACGAAGTGATGAAGTCCGCGGAGATCATCTCCACGGGCCTCAAGATCACGGCCCGGCGGATCACCATCTCGACGGCCGGCTGGGTCCCCGGGATCAGGCGGATGGCCGACGAGCGACGGCGGCTGAAACTGGCCATCTCGCTCCACACGCTCGACCCGCGGGCGCGGGAGGAACTGATGCCGTTGACGAAACGCCATTCGCTGGCCGACCTCCTGGAGGCGGCCCGCTATTATTACGCGGCGACCAAACAGCGCATCACGTTCGAGTACATCCTCTTCGACGGGTGGAACGACTCCGACGCCGATGTCCGGCGGCTGGTCGCCCTCGTCAGGAACATACCGGGAAAAGTGAACATCATACCGTTCCATTCGATAGCGTTCAGCGGCGCGTCGGGACTGTCCGCGTCGCTGAAGCCGGCGTCCCCCTCCGCGATCGACGCGTTCGCCGCGAAACTCCGCGCCGGCCACGTCACCACGTTCGTCCGCAGCAGTTCGGGGGAGGACATCAACGCCGCGTGCGGGCAGCTCGCCGTGGGGCACCCGTCGCGCGCGCGCCGCGCGCGCCCTCCCGCGTCCGCCCCGGCGGGCGCGCCGGGCGCGATAGCGCCCCGGCCGGTCGGCGCACACTGATCGCCAACGCGATGACCCCCCGCATCCTGCTTTTCGCCCTCCTCCTCCCCCTCCCGGCCCTCCCGGCCGCGGGGGACGGGGATATTCCCCCGCTCCACCGTCCGAGGGACAGGGAATACGACGTACTCAACTACCGCCTCACGATCGAGGCCGACCTCAGGACGAAGACACTCTCGGGCGAGGCGGAGATCACGCTCGTTCCGATCCGGCCGCTGTTCGACGTCGTCCGCCTCGACGCCGCGGAGATGACGATCTCCCGCGTGCGGGTGGGCGGAGAGGCCCTCGGGTTCTCCCACAGCGCCGACACGCTCGCCGTGGAACTCGGCAGGCCGTACGCGTCCACCGAAACGCTCACGGTGAGCGTGACGTATTCGGTGACCGCCCCGTCGAAAGGGCTCTATTTTTCGGGGCCCGACGATTCGGACCCGGAGCGGCCGTGGCAGCTCTACTCCCAGGGCGAACCGGAGGAGAACCATTACTGGTTTCCCTGCTACGATTTCCCGAACGACCGGGCCACGAGCGAAACCATCGTCACCGTGGAAACGCCCTTCACGGCGATCAGCAACGGCCGGCTGATCGGCGCGGTGAAGGACGCCACCGGCGGGAAGACCTCGTGGCACTGGAAGACGGAGCTCCCGCACGTCTCCTACCTCGTCTCCATCGTTGTCGGCGAATACACGCTCGTGGAAGACTCGTGGCGTGGAACGCCGATCATGAACTACGTGTACGCATCGAACGCCCACGACGCGCCGAGGTCGTTCTCGAAGACGCCCGCGATGATGGACCTCTTCAGCGACGTCACCGGGCATCCGTACCCGTGGGAAAAATACGGCCACGCCATCGTGCAGGACTTCATCTTCGCCGGGCAGGAGAACGTGAGCATCTCGACGCTGACCGACGGCACCATCCACGACGCGCGCGCGCACCTCGACCGCAACAGCGACCAGCTGGTGGCGCACGAACTCGCGCACCAGTGGTTCGGCGACCTGGTGAGCTTCCGCGACTGGTCGGAGGCGTGGCTGAGCGAGGGGTTCGCCACCTACCTGACGCTCCTCTCGGAGGGGAACGACAAGGGCGCGGACGAATACTCCTACCAGCTCCGGCAGACGCAGGAAAACGTGGTCTCCTCGGACGTCGGTGACCGGCGCAGGCCCACGGTGACGAAACGCTACGCCGCCCCGGGCAGCCTCTTCGACAACAGGATCTACGGGAAGGGGGCGTGCGTCCTCCACATGCTCAGGAAAACGCTCGGGGACGAGCCGTTCCTCCGGGGGCTCCGATCGTACGTCTCGCAGTACGCCTGGCGCACGGCAGAGACGAACCAGTTCCGCCTCGCGATGGAGGAGGCCACCGGCCGCAACCTCGACTGGTTCTTCGAACAGTGGATCTACGGGGCGGGGTACCCGGACTTCGAGGTCTCGCAGCGGTGGGACGAGGCGACCCGGACGGTAACCGTCTCGGTCAGGCAGACGCAACGGCCCGATTCCCTCACCGGGCTCTTCACCACGCCCGTCGACATCCTGGTGTGGGTCGGCGACGACCCGGAAACGTACACCGAGATGATCACCGACAGCGTCCACGAATTCACCTACCCGGCGTACCGCGAACCGAAGTCGGTCATCTTCGACAGGGGGAGCACCATCCTGAAGTCGGCGACGTTCAGGAAACCGGCGGAGCAGTGGATCTGGCAGCTGCGTCACGCGGATCACGCCGCGGACAGGGTGGCGGCAGTGGCCGAGCTGCGATGGACGGTGGACACCCCGGCGGTCAGGGCCGCCCTCCTGGATGCCCTGCTCCTGGACCGTTTCTGGGGCGTGCGGTACGAAGCCGCGCTCGCGCTCGCCGACGCCAAGCCCGGGATCGGCGATTCGCTCGCGCCGGCGTACGGCGACCGGGACGCGCGCGTCCGGGGCGCCGTGGTCAGGGCGCTCGGCAATTTCAACGGCGACCTGGCCGTCAGGACGGTCCGCCACGCCTTCGACGCCGATTCGAGTTACATCGTGGCCGCGAACGCGATCCGGTCGCTGGTGAAGGCCGACTCGGCGAACAGCCTCGCGGTCTGCTTCGAGGGTCTGCGCCGCGATTCCCACGACGACGCGGTGCGCACGGCGGCGCTCCGGTGGCTGGCGACCTACACGGCGGTCCCGGGAATCCGCGACACGGTCCGCTCATACACGGAGCCGGGCCGCGCGCGCAACATGCGGGTGCTGGCGATTTCGCTCCTGGCGCGGCACTGGCCGGACGACGACCAGCTGGAATACATCGCTGGGCTGACGGAAGACCCGGTGTTCCACGTGCGCCGGGCGGCGATCGAGGCGCTCGGCAACGCGGGCGACGAGGATTCGATCGAACCGCTGCGGCGGCGGATCGCCGCCGAACCCGACGGGCGCCTCCAGGCGGCGATCAGGGAAGCGATCCAAAAAATCGAACTGAAGAACAAATAACCTTTGAGACGGTCGACATCATGCGCGTAATATTTTTCGGGCCCCCGGGAGTCGGGAAGGGAACCCAGGCCAAGCTCCTCAGCTCGAAGTTGAGCATTCCGCAGATCGCCACGGGCGACATGCTCCGCGAGGCCGTGGCCGGGGGGACGCCCCTCGGCATCCAGGCGAAGGAAATCATGTCGTCGGGCAAACTCGTGCCCGACGACGTGATGATCGGGATCATCCGGGACGTCCTGCGGTCCCCGAGGTGCGCGCAGGGGTTCATCCTGGACGGCTTCCCGCGGACGCTCCCGCAGGCCGAGGCGCTCACGTCGCTGCTCGAGGGCCTCCACATCCGGCTCGACCGGGTCATCAACTTCATCGTGGACGAGGACGAGATCATCCGCCGCCTGAGCCGTCGCGTGAGCTGCACGCAGTGCGGGTCGATCCTCAACATGGGGATCAACGACCCCGGCGGCAACCGCGTCTGCCCCAAGTGCGGCGGCGACCTCGTGGAACGCGACGACGACAAACCCGAGACCGTCAAGAAACGGATGGCGGTCTACCGCCAGTCCACCGAACCGGTCCGCGCCTACTACGAACGGCTCGGGATCCTGAGCGACATCACCGGGTCGGGATCGGTCAAATCGGTGCAGCTGAAAATCCTCCAGATTCTCAACCACACCTGAGCCGTCGGTACGCCGAACACCCCTCCAGCCCCGCGCGCGCGAACGCGATCCCGGCAGGCGTTTTCCTGGGAATCGCCCCCCCGCGCCCCGCTCGTCGTCGGCCACAGGGGCGCGTCGGGCGCCGCACCTGAAAACACCCTCGCCGCGTTCAGGCGCGCCGTCACCGGGGGCGCCGACGCCTTCGAGCTCGACGTTCGCCTCACATCGGACGGGGGTGTCGTCGTCATCCACGACGGCACGCTCACGCGTACCACGGGCGGGAGGGGCCGGGTGTCGGACGCCACCGCCGCCTCGATCCGGCGGCTCTCGGCGGGCGCCTGGTTTTCCGAGGAGTTCGCGGCCGAGCGGGTGCCGATCCTGGAGGAAGTCCTGGAGCTCGCGGGGGGGACGGTGGGAGTCAACATCGAGCTGAAATTCGATTCGCGGCGGGAGGACCCCCGGCCCCTCGTCCGCAGGGTGCGCGACATCGTGCGGGGGCGGGGGGGTGCCGGCGCGCCGGGGGACATCCTCATCAGTTCGTTCCACCACGGCGCGCTGGCGCGGCAGCGCGCCATCGCGCCGGAGATCGCCACCGGCGTCCTCGTCTATCCCCCCGGCGTTCCCACGACCTCCGGCGTCCGGCTCGCCCGGCGCATCGGCGCGGCGTGGCTCATCTACAGCGGCGGCAACATCCGGGCGTCCTTCGTCGGGAAAGCGCACGCATCGGGCCTGCGCGCGATGGAATACACCGTCAACGGTCCGGTGCGGTTCAGGCGGGCGGTGCGGCTGGGGGTGGACGGGATCATCACAAACGAGCCCGCGATGATCGGGCGGCTCGCGGGACGCTAGCTAGTTCAGTCTCCTCAGGAACACCTGCGTGTAGAGCTTCGCCTGCATCGTGAAATGGAGCGAGCGGCTGTCCGCGGTGAACGACCCCTGAAGGTGGAGGATCCGGTCGGTGGACCCCGGCGCGAGCGCCTGCCGGATTTTTTCGACGCCGCGCGGGTCGTAGCCGAACCCGGCGACCGGCTTGAAGATCGATCGCTCCGGCGAGAAGACCGAGAGCGGCGCGTCCTCGAAATTCAGGAACGGGACGCCGTCGACCCGGATCGTGCCGGTCAACCTCACCGCGAGGCCCGCCGAATCGCCCTCCGAGATGAAGGTCAGGTTGTAAAACCTGATCGAATCCACTTCCTCGACCCCGGCGTAGATGTCCGTCAGGTCGACCTGGTCTTCGATCGTAAAAGAAGGAGGGAGAAAGGCCGGAATGTCGGCGTTTACCGGGAATCGCGCAGTGGCTACGCTCCCGTCGATGATGAGGGGCTGTGTACCGAATTCGCATCCTGCCAGCCCCAGGGCGAGCGGCAGCAGGACCGGAAGAAACGCCCGAAAGACGGACCGGACGAGCGCGCGTCGGTGTCTCAGCATTGCCGTCTTCCCCCCCTTTAGAATCCAATTCCGATCGAGCCGGTCACGACGGTCACCCTGCCGACCCCGATGTCGGTGCTCAGGTTGAAACCGATGACGTTCAGCCCGAAGCCGGTCGTCCAGCGGAGGACGTTGTCGGACGAATAGCTCACGTGGACCCTGGTGTCGGGCGTGGAGCCGTAGCCGGTGTAGGTGTAATCGACGTCGATCACGGTCGATTCGTACTGGACGCCCCCGTAGATCGTGAAGAGGGAAACGCTCTTCCCGACCATCAGGGCGACGTTGGTGGAGTTCACGGCGATGATGTCGCCGACCTTCAATTCCTGCCGGAAGGCGCCCACGGTCGCCTCGAACGGGAGCATCGGGAGGTACTGGCTGACGGAGTGCCGCAGGCCGTACCCCACGAGGGAGGTCCGGGGAAATTCCCTGATCGACGGCAGGACCGCGTACCGGACGATCGCCTCGGTCCCGAGGAGGTTGCCGATCGTCAGCTGGGGCGTGCCGAGCCCGAAGAGGTCGGTCCTGATCTGGCCGTTCTGGAACTGGTATTCGACGCCGCCGGGCCCGTCCACCGTGGTGCCGATGCCGCCGAGAATGGTGGCGGTCCGGACCGGTTCCTGTTCGAACGGTTCGGGGGGCGTCGCGAAGTAGTACCGCTGCGCCTCGCTGACGAGGGTCCCGGAGCCGACGATCTCGAACCTCGCGTGGAACCCGCCGCGGTCGAGGCCCGGCGTATGGTAGAGGCCCGAGTTCAGGTTTGCGCCGAAGCCGTCGACGATCGGCTGGACATAGCCCCTCACGTTGGCCGAGGAGATCTGACGCAGGGCGTCGGAAACCGCGTCCTGGGAGAACACCTGGCTCAGCGGCGCGAAGAGCAGGAGCCCCAGGAGAAGAAAGAGAATGTTCACGATCACGCGGCGCGTCTTCATACTGGAGACAGGATAGGCATCAGGGGGGAGTATTACAAGCGTTCGCGGGCGGGACGTGACCTGCGTCACGCCGGTGGGCAACGGGGAGCGGGAGCGGGGTGAGGCCGGTCAATCCCTCCGGATATTGACGCTCCCGAACCCGGCCTCGACGCGGAGGTTGATCCTCCCGGACGCCGTTGAATAATTCGAGGTCTGGTAGGTGCCGGATTCCTGTTCGACGAAATCATTGTCGATGTCGAGGTCGCTGATCCAGTTCTTCTCGTAGATGATCCGGGCGCCGATGTTGGTGGGGATCACGATCGTGAGGGAGCCGAGCCCCACCTCGGCGTCGACGTCGACCTCCTTGCGGAGGGAACCGTGGAAGTCGAGCGTGTACTTTCCGACGCCCCCCTCGAAGTGGAGGCGGCTGAAGTTCGCGTTTCCGAGGCCCATCGCCTTGAACTTGCTCAACCCGGCCTCGATGGTCATCGTCTCGATGGCCCCCCTGTTCGGTTCGTTGAACGCGAGCCGCACCGACGAGGCCCCGGTCGAGAGGTCGAAATCCTTCACGTTCAGCCCCGACATGTCGATGTCGCCCTCGCCCAGGCCGAGCTCGATGTCGAAGGAGATCGGGATCGCGTCGGTGTAGAGGAGTTTCCAGGAGGAGGAGCTGAAATTCACGCTGTGTCCCTTCTTCTTTTTCTTGTCGCCTTCCCATCCGTCGGGGTTGAGGTCCACCGAGACGTACCCGATTCCGCCCCGCGAGGAGTACTCGACGGTGCCGGAGGGGGTCTCGTCCTTGTCGCGGGCCATCTCCGCCTCGATGATCGTCGAGGCCGTTCCCCGCGCCACGCGGATGTCCGCGAGGCCCCCTTCGATCGTGGCCTTCAGTTCCTTCTCGTCGCCGAGCGGGACCTTCTTCACGGGCTTGAAATCGGTCAGGACCAGCACGAAGCCGGTCAGGCCGATGAACAGCGCCCACGCGACGGTGATGCGGACTGGTGTGGTCGGGCCGGTCATTCGATCATCTCCATACCTTTCCTACGAAAAATTCCCCCCGGTGTTTCATGTCAATAGTGGGGGATACGCTCCCTCAGGTACCGGGAAAGCAGTTCCCGGGCCCTGAAAATGTGCGCCTTGACGGTGCCGATCGGGATTTTGAGGATTTTCGCTATTTCGGAGTAGTCCCGTTCCTCGTTGTGCCTCAGGATGATGACCTGCCGGTATTTCGGCGGCAGCTGCGCGATCGCCTCCGCGATGATCCCCGACTTCTGCCCCTGGATGATGAACTTGTCAGGCTCGTAGGTGGAATCGGGGAGCTCGAACGTGTAATCGGAATCCTCGGCCGAGATCGGCTTGTTGATCGACATCGTGAGCAGTCTTTTCTTCCGGATGTAGTCGATGCTGCTGTTGGTGGCGATCTTGTAGAGCCAGGTGGAGAAGGCGTATTCGCGGTTGAAACTGCCGAGCGAGCCGAACGCCTTGACGAAGGTCTCCTGGGTCAGGTCCTCGACCTGTTCCCTGTCCCGGATGATGCGGTGGATGAGGTTGAAGATCGCGTCGCGGTATTTTTTCATCAGCTCCTTGTAGGCAGCCTGATCGCCGCGGAGCGCGGCCGAGATGAGGCGGAGGTCAGCCTGGCGGGATGCCGTCCTGCCGGCGTCGGCGCGCGGCTCCCCGGCACCCCCGGCGCGTTTCTTCACGGCCCGCGGACGGGAGGATGGAACGGTTTTTTTTCTTTTGGCCATTCACCGGATTGAAGACAGCGAGCCCGATAACATAGGGAAAAATCGTCCCAGAGGCAAGGAAGGACGCGGCCGGATTCCCGGCGCGGGCGCCGATCTTGGATCAAAATGGGATTTTGACTACTTTTCCGGCAGACCAATGTTCATCACCTTCGAAGGCATCGACTTTTCCGGGAAGAGCACGCAGGCCGTGCTCGTCGTGAACCGGCTCGCCGCCGCCGGCCGGAGCGTCCGTTTCGTGCGCGAACCGGGCGGGACAGAGCTCTCGGAGCGGATCCGTTCCATCCTCCTGGACAAGGGGCAGATCGCCGTCGATCCGGTCTCCGAACTCCTCCTCTTCTCCGCTGCCAGGGCGCAGCTCGTCCGCGAGGTGATCGCGCCGTCCCTCGCGGCCGGGATGATCGTCGTCTGCGACCGCTTCTACGATTCGACCACCGCCTACCAGGGGTACGGACGCGACCTGCCCCTCGGCCAGGTCGGAACCATCAACGCCTTTTCGACCTCGGGAACGACACCCGACCTGACGCTGTTCGTTGACGTGGAGCCCGACGAGATCCGGCGCCGGAAACTCAAAGCCGGCGGCGTTCCCGACCGGATGGAGCGCTCGGGCGACGCGTTCTACGAAAAGGTCATCGGCGGATACCGCCGCATCGCCGCGGAGGAGCCCGGGAGGGTCGTGGTCGTGGCGGGATCGGGCCCGGTCGAACAGACCCACGCCGCCATCTGGGCCGAAATCGAAAAAAGACTCAACATCAGAGGACGACAGGAATGATCAGGAAGCGCGTGTGGACGGCGGGGTTCGTGGTCCTGGCAGCGGTGGTCTCGGGTTTCACGCTGCAGGGGGACGATTTCTTTTTCAGGATCAACAAGGGGATCGACGTCTACGGGAGGGTGTACCGGGAGATCTCCACCAACTACGTGGACGAGATCGATCCGATGGACCTGATGGAATCGGGGATCGACGGGATGCTCGCGTCGCTCGACCCCTACACGAACTTCATCAACGACGAGGAGGGCGACGAAGTTGAACTGATCACCAGCGGCCGGTACGGCGGGATCGGTGTCACGGTCGGGACGCGCGACGGCCAGATCACGATCATGTCGGTGATGGACGGCTATTCCGCGCAGAAGCAGGGCCTCCTGCCCGGCGACAGGATCGTCCGGATCGACGACAGGGCGATCGCGGCGCTCAAGCCTTCGGAAGTCCGGGTCCTGACCCGGGGGACGCCCGGCACAGAGGTCAGACTCTCGGTCGAGCGGGACGGGGAGCCGGCCCCCCTCGAGTTCATCCTCGTCCGCGAGGAGATCCGGCTGAGGAACGTGAGCTACTCGGGGATGCCGGAGGAGGGGGTCGGTTACATCCGTCTCGAACGGTTCTCACGGGAGGCGGGTGACGAGGTCGCCCTGGCCCTGAAGGAATTCCGGATCCGGGGCGGGCTCAGGGGGGTGATCCTCGACCTGCGGAACAACCCGGGCGGGCTCCTCGACGCGGCCGTGGACGTCGTGGGGAAATTCCTCCCGCGCGGCAGCCTCGTGGTGAGCACCCGCGGACGAAAGCCCGAGAGCGAGCGGAAATATTTTTCGAGCGGGGATCCGCTGGTGCCCGACCTGCCGCTGATCGTCCTGGTGAACAACAACAGCGCGAGCGCGAGCGAGATCGTCGCGGCGGCGGTCCAGGACCTCGACAGGGGCGTGATCCTCGGAACGCGCTCGTTCGGGAAGGGGCTCGTCCAGACGGTCACGCCCCTCGTCTACAATACGCAGCTGAAGATCACCACGGCCAAGTACTACACGCCGAGCGGCCGCTGCCTCCAGGAGATCGACTACGCGAAAGGGGGCGTCCGGGACAGCGTGGCGCCGAAGGAGTCGTTCAGGACCTCGAAGGGGCGGAGCGAATTCGCCAACGGCGGCGTCGCGCCGGACACTGTCGTGGAGGAGGCGAAACAGAGCGCGGTGTTCGCCGCGCTGATGCGGAAATCGCTGGTGTTCCGGTTCGCGGCGAAGTACCGCCGCGAGCACGCAGGCCCGCCCGAGAGCGCTGACGCCCTCTTCGCGAAGTTCGAGCGGTTCCTCGGGGAGCAGAAATTCACTTACGAGGACGAGGCCCTCACGCACCTCGACGAGTCGGCGCGCCTGGTGCGCGAATCGGGAGGAGACACGTCGGTGGTGGCCGACATCGACGCGGTGAAGCGCCGGCTGCGGGAGCGGGCGGCGCGGTCGATCGGCGATCACCGCGGCGAGATCGTCGCGGCGATCGAAACGGAATTGACCGGCATCGGGGGGGGCGAGTCGGCCAGGATCGCGTCGGGGCTGAAACGGGACCAGCAGGTCGCCGCGGCCGTCGGGATGATCGGCGACCGGCAGGCGTACCACCGGAGGCTCACTCTCGGAATGAAGGACGGAGACTAGAACACCACCGGCCGCGCGGGCCAGCGGTGCCGCGCGACCGCGGAGTCGACCGCCGGGTTCGGCCTGACGTAGAGCATTTCCACCTGGTAGCCGCCCCCGATCGGCATGCTGATCACCATCGCCGAGAGATGGGGCGGGCCCGACACGGGCAGGAGCGGGAGGATTCCGGGATCCTCGCCCACCCTCGTCACGATCGGGTGCGAGAGGACGAGATTCACCCTCCGCCTGACCAGGTATTCATACGGCAGCACCCGGTTGTGCCCCGGGACGTAGCTCACGAAGACGCCCCGCAGCGGCGCGAAATCGGCCCGATCCTCACCCCCGGTTTCCTCCCCGCCGCCCCCGAAGGCGCCTGCGTCCGCGGGTTCGTTCAGGCCGAGCATGTCCACCGCGCGCAACCCCGCGTAATAGGGAATCGCTCCCGCCGCGGTGGTGGCGATGACGACGCTGTCCGAGGGGCTGAACGCCGCTGCGAGCGCCTTCCCGATCCCCACCCAGTTCTCATCCGGCGAGAAGAGATGTCCCGAGAGCATCCCGACCGGCTCGACGCCCGTCTCGCGGTCGTAGCTGAACGTCGCCGCGTGATGGACGCTCCCCCCCAGGATGAGCGCGACGCCCGCGGCCCGCAACCAGAGCTTCGGGGCGCAGCCGAAGAGCAGCCAGATCAGGAGGATCATCATCACCGGGACCAGCGGCGTCATCAGGCGGAATTCCATGAAATCCCCGCCGAGCTTCAGCACGTAGGCGCACCAGAAGAGCGCCGTCGCGAGCAGCATGAACTGGACCCGGTGTTCCCTCCGGAATATCGCCCCGAAGTAGAAGATGCAGAAGAACAGGAAGGGCGCGAGATTGTACGACACAATGAACGCGTAAAAATACCGGAGGCCCCGCTCCATCGACGGGGCGTTCACCGCCTTGAGGTAAAAGGCGCGGGGGAAGATGTCGCCGTAGTATGAATATTTCCAGGCGAGCCAGCCGCCGACGACGACGCCCGGGATGACCGTCAGCCGCGCGACGTCGGCCGCGATCCTCCTCCTCCTCCCCGGCCCGGGGGATGGCCCCGCGACGAACACCGCCAGGACCGGACCCGTGAACAGGATGACGGCGTCCATCCGCGTCAGGAGGCCGGCGGTCGCGAGGGCCGACAGGAGAAGGAGGCCGCGCCCCCGGTCCAGCCCGCCGTTCATCGCGAGAGCGGCGACGACGCATGCCGCGAGGAAGAGGGCCGTGACCAGGGGCGTTTCGAGGCCGCCGGTGGCGTAGGAGGAGAAGGTGAAATTCGTGCCGGCCAGCAGGAGGGCGATCAGCGCGCCGACCGCCCCGAGTCCCGATTCGATCCCCAGGCGCCAGGAGAGGAGGAGGGAAGCGCCGAAGAGCGCGAGGCCGAGCGGGACGGTGAAGACGGCGGGCTCGGCGCCGAATTTCATCCCGGCCGCCACGAGGAGGGTCCAGAGGAAATTGGAGTAGCCCTCGACGCGCTCCCCCGGGTTCCATTCGAGCCCGCCGCCGCCCGCGAAGTTGAGCGCGTACCGGAAGGAGATGAAGGCGTCGTCCTGGATGAAGCGGTTGGCGTACGCGAGGAGGAGCAGCGCCGCGATCAGGAGGCCGGCGAGGGCGCCGGAACGTCGTCCGATCCAGCCCGCGGCCGATGTCGCCCGGTCACCCATTCCGGTCCGGGCCCCTCAGGGCTGCACGCTCCCCGTGGAGAGGAGCGATCGGGCCGCGCGGTTCCCGAGCCTGGCGGAGGTGGCGATCGCCTCCCCCGCCTCGGCGCTCCTGCCGGTGGCGAGCCACGCGCGCCCGAGGTTGAACCAGGCGTCGGCGAAGGTCGAATCGAGCGCGACGGCGCGGGAGAACATCGCCGCGGCCTCGACGTACGCCTCGCGGCGGGCGTGGACCGTGCCGAGGTTGTTCCACGACGGGGCGTCGGCGGGGTCGATGTCGATGGCGGTCTCGTAGAAAAGCTCCGCGTCGGCGTCCCGGTCCTCCCCGAGCGCCGCGTTTCCCCACTCGACGGCGAGCGACACCATCGTCCGGTCGGTGAGCGGGTTCCGGCCGAACGCCCTGGACCAACCGAGGAGCTTCTCCGCGGCGGCAGCGGCCCCCTGGTGCCTCGTGTTCGTGAGGACGTTGCGGAACCCCCGTATGTCGCCGGGGTAGCGCTGGATGTAGGCGAGCCAGAGTTCCGCCGACTCCCGTTCGCCGATCCCGACCTGGTGGTAGTACCGGGAAAGGTAGAGGTTGGCGTTGTACATCCCGGCCTGGCCCATCAGGCGTTCGTCCATCAGGGCCCGGAACCGTTCCACCGTCGGCGCGTCCGATCCGACCAGCGTCCACCAGACGACCGAGTTGAGCAGCGTGGCGCCGGCGATCGTCGCGGCCGGGAGCACGAAGCCGCCGGCGGGGGCCCGGCCGTACAGGAAGAGCAGGCCGAAGAGGACGAACAGGAACGAAAACGGCCCGAGGACGTCCCAGTCCCTCGCCGTCCCGAGGTCGTACTTCGCCACGAACGCGAAGAGGGCTGCGGGCGCCATCGCCGCGAGGAGGAACCGCTCCATCGCGCGCCGCAGTGTGGCGTCGGGCCGCGCACCGGCGCCGTCCCCCGGGCCCGGGTCGTGTCCGCGCCGTCGCGTCACCGCGGGAAGCGCGCAGAGGCAGAGCCCCGCCGCGGGCGCGAGCAGGAGGATCGCGAGGTTCCCGAGGTCGAGGAAATGGAACGGGGCGAAGAGCGTGTAGGGCGAGGAGTACCGTTCGACCTGGTCGACGGGCGTCGTCAGGGGGAGGTAATGCTTGTGGGGGACCCGGGAAAAATAATTGCTCACGTCGAAACCGACGGAGGCGAGCACGAGCAGGAACGCCCCGCACGAGACCGCCGCGCCGACGGCGACGTCGCGCCCGCGGCCGCGTTTCGCGCCGTGCCAGGCGAGGTACGCGAGCGAGGGGAGGGTGAGCGCCGTGAGATAATGGGTGAGGACCTGGAGAAGGAAGGCCATCGCGACGACCGTGAAGGACACGCGCCCGGCGACGTAAAGCGCCGAGGCGAGTGCGAACAGCGAGAGGGCGAAGAGCACGGAGGCGTAGGTCTCGACGTAGCCGAAGAAGAGCACAACGCACGGGAGCGAGCAGATCAGCAGGAACGAGACGAGCCGCGCGCGGCGTTCGGCGAACAGGACGCCCGTGAGCGCGTGGACCACGACGACGAATCCGGCGCCGAGCAGCACCCCCCCGGCGAAGAACGCGTCGAGGAACGCCGGGTAGGATTTCACGTCGAAGAGTCCCAGGACCATCGTGAGGTACCAGGTGGCGAGCGGTTCGTTGCGCGGAAGGACCTCGTTCGTCCCGCGGATCGCGCTGGCGAAATTCGACACGAGGTACCAGCTGTCCCCGAGGAGCGGCACGTCCACGCGGAACACGAAGGCGGCCGCGGCGAAGAACGCGAGCCCGGCGGGGAGCAGCAGCGGGAACCCGGAACCGGTCGCGGCGGCCAGGCGGTCGACGGCCGGAGCGAGCCGGCCCGTGGCGGAGGCGAAGATGAGGAGGCCGACCAGGAGCGCGTACGCCGCGGCGTGCGCCGACCCGAGGAAACGGAGGAAATGGAATCCCCACGTCAGCTCCGGGGGCAGGGCGATCGCCGCGATGTGCAGGACCGCAAGGAGCGAGACGAACAGGACCGCCGTTTTGTCGCCGTTGTTCATTGGTCGTCCGGAATCGTGACACCGCCCCCGCGATACCACACCAGGTCCGCCTCGATGCCCCCCCGGCCGGCGGCCCGTGAGAAAGGAAAGCCGTGTTCAAAATAACCTTTTCGTCCACTCCACGCAAGGGATCCGGCCCGCGTTCGTTGCATGTGGAGGCCGTTTCAGGTATATTTCCCACCTAAAACCGGTACACCCACTTGGATAAATTCAGCATCGAGGGAGGCGTCCGGCTGCGCGGCAGCGTGGCGGTGAGCGGTGCCAAGAACGCGGCCCTCGCGCTCATGCCCGCCACCCTCCTGGCCAGCGGCAATTACAGCTTCACGAACATCCCCGACCTCCGCGACGTCGTGACGATGGGCCGGCTGCTGGAGACGATGGGGGTGGAGGTGGAGCGCCGGACCCATTCGCTGCGCATCAACACCTTCAGGGTCAACAGGTTCGAGGCCCCCTACGAACACGTGAAGAAGATGCGCGCCTCGATCTACGTCCTGGGCCCGCTGATCGCGCGCTACGGGTACGCCAGGGTGTCGCTCCCCGGCGGATGCGCCTGGGGCCCGCGCCCGGTCAACCTCCATATCGAAGGCGTGAGGAAACTCGGCGCGGAGGTGAGCCTCGCGGGCGGGTACATCATCGCGAAGGCCAGGCGGCTCACGGGCAGGAGGATCAATTTCGACGTTCCGAGCGTCGGCGCCACCGGGAACATCCTGATGGCCGCGGTCCTCGCGCGCGGCACGTCGCTGATCACGAACGCGGCCCGCGAACCCGAGATCGTGGCGCTCGAAAAATTCCTCGCGAGGATGGGGGCGAAGATCGACGGCATCGGCACCGACCGGCTCGAGGTCCAGGGGGTTGACGCGCTCCATCCGGTCGACGAGGAGATGATCCCCGACCGGATCGAGGCGGGAACGCTGCTCGTCGCCGCGGCGATCACGGGGGGCGACGTGCGGATCGAGCGGTGCAGGCCGTCGCAGCTCCGCTCGCTGCTGACGCACCTGAAGCGGGCGGGGTGCGCGATCGGCGCGGGAGAGGACTGGGTTACGCTCAGGGCCCCACGCCGGCTGAAGCCGGTGAACGTCGCCACCGCGGTCTATCCCGGCTTCCCGACGGACATGCAGGCGCAATGGATGGCGCTGATGACCGTCGCGTCGGGCACGTCCCGCATCGTGGACACGATTTATTTCGACCGTTTCAAGCACGTCCCCGAACTCGTCCGGCTCGGCGCCGAGATCGGCATCACGAACAACGAGGCTTCGGTGCGCGGCGTGAAAAAACTCGTGGGCGCCAAGGTGATGTCCACCGACCTGAGGGCGTCGGCGTCGCTCGTGCTCGCGGGGCTCGCCGCCGGCGGAAGGACCGAGGTCCTGAGGGTCTACCACCTCGACCGCGGCTACGATCACCTCGAGAAGAAACTCCGTTCGCTCGGGGCGAGGATCCGCCGCGTCGCCGGGCGGGAATACTGACCCCGATGAAAGTCATCGCCGTGCTCCCGGCTTACAACGCCGCCAGGACCCTCGAAGCGACGGTCGCCGACATCCCGGCGGGGTCGGTGGACGAGATCATCCTGGTCGACGACGCCAGCCGGGACGATACCGTCGCGGTCGCCGCGCGGCTCGGGCTCACCGTGATCCGCCACGAGGTCAACAAAGGGTACGGGGGCAACCAGAAAACCTGCTACCGCGCCGCGCTCGACCGCGGCGCCGACATCGTGGTGATGATCCATCCCGACTACCAGTACGATTCCAGGCTGACCCCGCTCCTGACGGCCTTCCTGCGCGACGGCTACCACGACGTGATGCTCGGCTCGCGCATCCGGACGCGCGACGAGGCGCTCGCGGGCGGGATGCCGCCCTACAAGTACATCGCCAACCGCCTCCTGACCTTCACCCAGAACATCCTCACCGGTATGAACCTCTCGGAATGGCATACGGGCTTCCGGGCCTATACCCGCCGCGTCCTCGAGACGGTCCCCTGGGAGGACAACTCCGACGATTTCGTGTTCGACAGCCAGATGCTCGTCCAGTGCGTGGCGTTCAGGTTCCGGATCGGCGAAATCCCCGTTCCGGTCCGGTACCACGACACGGCGTCGTCCATAAACCTGAAGCGGAGCGTCGTCTACGGCCTCCGCACGCTCCAGACGGTGGGGCGCTACCTGGCGTTCAGGCTCCGGCTCACCGACCCGCCGATGTTCAAACGCCGCCGCGCCGGGGGACAGGAGTAGTCCCGGGATGACACGCGCCTCCCGGAACACGTACCTCTTTCCGGCCCTGCTCGTCGCCATCGTCTTCCTCCTGTACGGGCGCACCCTCACGTTCGATTTCGTCAACTACGACGACTACGACCTCGTCCTCCGGAACACCGACTTCCTGAAGGACCCGGGGAACATCCTGACATCCTTTTCGACGCACGCGTTCACGTCCCACCGCGACGAGGGCGTCTACTACCGGCCGGTCCTGCTGGTCAGCTATTTCGCGGACTACGCGCTCTGGGGGGTGAACCCGGCAGGGTTCCACCTGACGAACGTGCTCCTGCACGCGGCGGCGACGGTCCTGTTGTTCCTCCTGACCGTCGAGCTCCTCGCCCAGGCGGGGGGTCGGGGCGGTGGAGCCGGGAAGGGCGACGCGCCGTCGACCGCCCGCACTGTGGTCGACCCGGACTGCCGCGTCGCGGGCCTCGCGGCTCTCCTCTTCGCGGTCCATCCGATCCAGACCGAGTCGGTCGCCTGGATTTCCGGCAGGAACGACGTGCTCCTCGGCCTGCTCCTCCTCGCCTCGCTGCTCTGCTACGTCTCCCAGTACCGCGATTCGGCACGCCGTGGGATGATGTTCCCGCTCTCGGTG
Organism: uncultured Chlorobiaceae bacterium; assembly: GCA_964596065.1. Classification (GTDB taxonomy): domain Bacteria; phylum Bacteroidota; class Ignavibacteria; order UBA10030; family SZUA-254; genus SZUA-254. Next base: position 91,009 of record CAZQSM010000002.1, read on the forward strand.
GCGTTCTTCACCGCGGCGATCCTCACGAAGGAATCGGCGATCTTTTTTCTGCCGCTCTTTCCGCTCTACGAGCTGGGAGTGCGCCGGGAATCGCTCGTCACGCTCTTTTCCGGGGCGAAGCACCTTCGGGTCTCCGTCTTCCTCGCCGTGGTCGTGGCGTATCTCGGCGTCCGGTACAACATCTTCGGGGCTTTCATCGGGGCCGAAAGATTATACGGCCGGATCCCGTTCCACAACCGGTTCCTGATGGCGCCCGGGCTGGGACTGACGAACCTCCTCTTCCTCCTCTGGCCCGCGAACCTGAGCGTCGTCCATCCGCTGGAAAACGTGATCTGGTTCGAGTGGCCCGCGAACCTCGCGGCGACCGCGGCGGCGGCGGCCCTCTTCTACGCGGTGGCCCGGTATTTCAGGAGGGACCCGCTCGTCTCCTTCTCCGTCTCGTGGCTGCTCGTCTGCCTGGTCCCGCTCCTGAACGTGTTCCCCCTCGCCGTCCCGATCCTCGAACACCGCCTCTATGTCGCGAGCGCCGGATGTTCGCTGGCCGTGACGCTCATCGCCGTGAGGGCGGGCGCGGGCGGGCGACGGGCACCGGTCCTTACCGCCGCGTTCGCGGCGGTATGTTTCCTTCTCGCGGCGCTGTCGTGGGCGCGCCTCCCCGTCTGGAAAAACAGCGAGACGCTCTGGCTCGACGCCCTCGCGAAAGAGCCGGCCGCTCCGAGGCCCTATTTCAACCTCGCCGGTTATTATTTCGAACAGCAGAAGTACGACAGGACGATTTCGCTCCTGGGGACATACGTGAAGCTGAAACCGGAGGATTTCATGGGATGGTCGAAGCTCCGGCAGACCTATTTCCTCGCCGGGCGGCCGATGGACGCCGCGGCGGTCTGCCGCACGCTCATCGACCAGAACCCCCGGAACATCAGCCGGTACGTCGAGGCGGGCGTGCTCTTCGAACGGCTGGGCCTGGGGGACAGCGTCGTGGCGCTCTATGAAGAAGGGTTAAGGGTCGATCCGGGGGCCCACCAGCTCCACCGGCGGCTGGGGGCCTGGTACCAGTCGACCGGCGTCACCGGGAAGGCGCTCTGGCACCTCCGGGCCGCCGATTCGCTCGCCGCCATTTCGCCGGCACCGCGGTAACGGCCGCACACCCATGTCCGGATCATCCCGGGAACCGATGAAGCCGCCCCCGCCGCCGGTCCGACCGTTTTCCCGGGGAATCATCCTCCCGGGCGCGATTCTCGTGATCTACGCCGTGGCGGTCACCCGCCTCCCCCTCCTGAATTCCCTCGGGTATGAATTTTCCGCCGCGATCGCTCTGGTGTTTCCCTTCGTCCCGGGACTGCTTTTCGTGCGATGGATGCGCTCCGCGCACGACGATCCGGGCGCGTGGCCACGCGTTGCCGCCCTTGCGTTCATCAGCCTCCTCGCGCCGCTGACGGTCGGACTGCTGAACGGTCTCTTCGTGAAGAATTGCGCGCCGGGCGATGGGCTCGCCTGGTTCGGACTCACGGCGGGGGCCGGTATGGCGTGGGTCGCGTCGCTCTCCTATTTTTGCGCTTCGGCGTTCAGGCGTCCGGCCCCCTGGTACCTCGTCCTGCTGGCGGCCGTCCTGGTCCACCCGCTCCTCCTCGGGTACTTCACGCCGAGGGTCGACTCGTATAATTTCGTCTACGGATATTTTCCCGGGTTCACCTACGACGAGGACCTCCGGATCGGTCCGGTCCTGGTCGCCTGGAGATGCGTAACGCTCGCGTCGGCGCTCGGGCTCGTCGCGGCAGGCGCGATCGTCGGCCGCCGCGGCGGACCCCGGACGGGGATCGTTTCGAGGACGTCCTTCTTCCTCCTGGCGGGCCTCCTGGCGCTTTCCTGGTTCTACCGCACGGAGCTCGGCTTCGAGACGACGGCGACGTCGCTGCGGGCGTCGCTGGGCTCGCGGATCGACACGCGCCATTTCCGGATTTACTACGATTCGGCGGCGATTCCCGCGAAAGAGATCCGGTGGGTCGCCGCCGAACACGAGTTCCGGTACACCCAGGTCGCGCGCTTCCTCGGGACCGACACGACCCGCGTGATCGAGTCGTACCTCTACCCGGACACCGAGACAAAACGAAGGCTGATCGGGGCGGGGAACACCGACATCGCCAAACCGTGGCGCGGCGAAATCCACCTCGACGGGGATTCGTGGAGGAGCACGCTGAAGCACGAGCTCGCGCACGCGCTCGCCGCGGAGTTCGGCATGCCGGTCATCCGCGCCAATGTCAACATCGGCCTGGTGGAGGGGCTGGCGATGGCCGCGAGCCCCTCGTTCGGCAACCGCACGCTGCAGGAGTACGCCGCCTCGATGACGCGGTTCGGGATCGTGGACGACCCCGGGGCGCTCATCCGACCCGCGGGGTTCGCGTTCCAGGCATCGACGGTGAGCTACGTCCTGATGGGGGCGTTCTGCGAGCACCTGATCGCGACCCGGGGGATGGATGCGTTCAAGACCTGGTACGGGGGGGGCTCGCCGGAGGAGGCGTACGGTGCCGGCGTCGATTCGCTCGTCGCGCTATGGCGCGCCTCCCTCGACGGCATCACCGTGCCCGCGTCGTGGAAGGCGCACACCGATTACTATTTCAGGAGGGGGTCGATCTTCGCGAGGGAATGCGCCCGGGCGGTGGCAAACCTCAACGCCGACGGTGCGCGGGCACTGCGGAGGAAGGACTACCTCGGGGCGACGGAGGCGTTCGCCGCCGGGCTCGACGCGAGCTGGAACGCGTCCTCGTTCGCGGGACTCGCGCGGACGCTCTTCGGATCGGGGGATTTCTCCGGCGTGATCGGGCTGTTCGACGCCGAACAGGACGATACGCTCAGGAGGGGTTCGCTCTCCGGGACGAGGCTGCTCTACGGTGATGCCCTGATGATGCGGGGCGACTTCACCGGTGCGGCCGACGCCTACCGGGCGCTCCGGGACCTCGACCTTTCCCCCGGACTCAACGAGGCGCTCGCGCTGCGGCTGCTCGCCATCGACGAACCCGTTCTGGGAGGGTACCTCGCGCCGGTCATCGCCGGGACGATGGAGGACTCCGCGGCCCTCGAATGGCTTTCAGGAATCGGGAGCCCCGGGGACCCGGCCCTGGTGTCGTTCTTGAAGGGGAGGCTGATGCTGGCGGGGGGGGATTTCCCGGGGGCGGCGCGGGAGACGGCGGAGTATTTCGCCCCGTTTCGCTACCCGGAGTTGAACGGCGCGTTGAACGATCTCACTGCCGCCGCGTTGTTCCGGCTGGAAAGATTTTTCACCGCCCGGGCCTTCTACGGGCGGGCGCTGGAATACAACTCCGGCGCGGCGCTGACCCGGCGGGTGCGCGATCGTCAGGATCGGTGCGACTGGTACGAGCGGGAGTGGCGGAAACTCTTTCCGGCCGCCCCCGTCATCCCCTGAACGGGCCCGTTCCCGGAGGGGAGCACGCGGGCTCCTCCATTGCTTCTCTCCCCCCCTTTTCCGATATTTCACGACGATTTTTCACTTCATTCGTGAACATCCTGCCCCCGGAGATGCAGTCATGACGACCATTATCGACGTCTACGCGAGAGAAATCCTCGACTCCCGCGGCAACCCCACCATCGAGGTCGACGTGGAGCTCGAGGGCGGCGCGAAGGGTCGCGCGGCCGTCCCGAGCGGGGCGTCGACCGGCGAGCACGAGGCGGTCGAGCTGCGCGACGGCGAGAAGAAACGATACGGGGGGAAGGGGGTCCTCCGGGCCGTCGAAAACGTGAACGGCATCATCGCGGAGCAGGCGATCGGGTTCGACGCCCTCGACCAGGTGGGCGTCGACCAGATGATGATCGAACTCGACGGCACGCCGAACAAGAAAAAACTCGGGGCGAACGCCGTCCTCGGCGTGTCGATGGCCGTGGCCCGCGCCGCCGCCGACGCGCTCGACATACCGCTCTACCGCCACCTGGGCGGCGCGAACGCGAAGGTCCTCCCGGTCCCGATGATGAACATCATCAACGGCGGGAAACACGCCGACAACACGGTGGACTTCCAGGAATTCATGATCGTCCCGACCGAGGCGCCGACGTTCGCCGAGGCCCTCCGGATGGGGACCGAGGTGTTCCACGCGCTCAGGAGCGTCCTCCAGAAAAAGGGATACAGCACGTCGGTCGGCGACGAGGGCGGCTTCGCGCCGAGCCTGAAATCGAACGAGGAGGCGCTCGAGCTGATCACCACGGCGATCTCCGCCGCCGGATACAAGCCGGGAAAGGATGTCTTCCTCGCGCTCGACGTGGCCTCCAGCGAGATGTTCCGGAAGGGGAAGTATGTCTTCTTCAAGAGCGATAAAAAACCCCGCAGCGCGGAGCAGCTGGTGAAGATCTATGAAAAGATGGTGAAGTCATACCCGATTATTTCGATCGAGGACGGCATGGCGGAGAACGACTGGAAGGGATGGGAGGCGCTCACCGAGGCCCTGGGCGACGAGGTGCAGCTGGTCGGCGACGACCTCTTCGTCACCAACACCGGGATCCTCGCGAAGGGGATCGGGAGCGGCATTGCCAATTCGATCCTCATCAAGGTCAACCAGATCGGGACGCTCACCGAAACGTTCGACTGCATCGAGATGGCGAAGCGGTCCGGCTACACCACCGTCATCAGCCACCGGTCGGGGGAAACGGAGGACACGACCATCTCCGACATCGCGGTCGCGACGAACGCCGGCCAGATCAAGACCGGCTCGGCGAGCCGCACCGACAGGATCGCGAAGTACAACCAGCTCCTGCGGATCGAGGAGGAACTCGACACCAACGGGATCTACCCGGGCCTCGGGGCGTTCTGACCCCGCGCGGCGACTGGACGGCCTTCTCATTCGACCATTGAATCAACGACAGCATGATGGGTCCAGAGATCAAGTTCGGCACCGACGGCTGGCGAGCCCGGATCGCCGAGGAGTACACGTTCGACAACCTCAAGCGATGCGCGCAGGGCTTCGCCGACTACCTGAAGGGGGCTTTTCCCGCCGCGGACCTGAAGAGGGGCGTCGTCATTGGCGGAGACCGCCGCTTCCATTCGGAGAACTTTGCGGCCGCGGCCGCGGAAGTGCTCGCCGGCAACGGCATACCCGTCCATTTCTGCGGGGGGGGCGTTCCCACGCCGGTCATATCGTTCAGCGTCGGGATGCGCGGTGCGATCGGGGCGATCAATATCACGGCAAGCCACAACCCCCCGGGCGACAACGGGTTCAAGGTGCGCGACGAGCACGGGGGCGCCATCGCGCCGGAGGGGCTCAAGAAAATCGAGGCGATGATTCCCGCCGACGTCTCGCAGGTCAGGCTCGTGAAGTTTGACGACGCGGTGAAATCCGGGGCGATCACGCCCTTCAAGGCCGAGGATGAGTACATCGCCCGGTTGAAATCGCTCGTCGACCTGGAGAAGATCAAGTCGGCGGGCCTCAACGTCCTCGTCGACCCGATGTGGGGGAACGGCGCCGGCTGGTTCGGCCGCCTCATCGGCGGAGGAAAGACGCGCGTCACAGAAATCCATTCGGAGCGCAACCCCGTCTTCCCCGAGATGAGCCGCCCCGAGCCGATCCCGCCGAACGTGGACGCCGGGCTCAGGAAAGGGCGCGAGATCGGCGCCGACGTCGTGCTGATCACCGACGGAGACGCCGACCGGTGCGGCGTGGGGGACGAACAGGGCGCGTTCATCGATCAATTGAGGGTGTACGGGCTCCTCGCGCTCTATTTATTGGAAACGCGGGGCGAGAGGGGGGCGATCGTAAAGACCCTCTCGACCACCTCGATGCTCGACGCCCTCGGGAAAAAGTTCGACGTGCCGGTGCACGAGACCGGCGTGGGCTTCAAGTTCGTCGCGCCGAAGATGATGGAGACCGACGCGATCATCGGCGGCGAGGAGAGCGGGGGATACGCGTTCCGGGGGCACGTGCCGGAGCGCGACGGGATCCTGGCCAACCTCTACCTGCTCGACTTCATGGTCCGCACCGGGTTGAAGCCTTCCCAACTGTTGAAAAAACTCTTCGACATCGTCGGCGAACACCACTACGACCGGATCGACACCCTCATCGGGGCGTCGCAGAAGGAGCCGATCCTCGCCAGACTCCGGTCGAACCCTCCGAAGAGGGTCGCCGGGCTCGACGTCGTGAAGACCAACCTCACCGACGGGTTCAAGTTCATCCTCGCCGACGGCAGCTGGCTGCTGATCAGATTTTCAGGAACGGAACCGCTGGTGAGGATCTACTCGGAGGCGGGGAGCATGGAGAAGGTCAAAAAGATACTGGACGACGGGCGGCGCGTCGTCCTTGGATGACGCCGGCCGCCCTCATCCTGCGTTCGTACGGTCAGTGCCCCATCCCGGGGAGCGGCACGCTCGTGTTGAACATGTCCCACTGGAACAGCCACGTCCCGTCGGCCTGACGTTTCCTCACATCGACGAACTTGCCATGATCGTCCATCGGCGGCATGCCGGGGATGGTGAGGGTCATCGAGTAGGTGCCGCGCACCACCACCATGTCGCCGGCGCCCTGGACCTCCGTGTTCGCCACCGTGAAGTTCGAGATCGGCGGAAACGTGCCGAAATATTCCTTGATGGCGGCGCGGCCCGTCACCGCGTCGTGGTTCGGGGGGAGCAGGATCGCGTCCTCGGCGTACGTCGCGGCGGCGGCCTCCCAGTTTGCCTCCTGCATGGCCTTCATGAAGGCGGCGGTGGTGGCTTCGATCGCCGCGCGGTCGGCGTCAGTCAGCGGCGCGGGGCCGGAGGGCGCGCACCCGGCCAGCAGCACGGCTGCGACAAGGGCGGCGATGATGGACGTAAAAAGCGTGGTGACTTTCATCTGCGGAACTCCTCAGTTTGTGACGGTTTGGCCGGTAAGACAACGATAGGATTCGATGCGTTCTGTTTGGAAACATACGAAACCCGTCACCGATAGTCAATGATCGCGCCCCGGACCGGGATCAGGGAAAACCTCGGACAGTTCTCGCTCCTGATCGTGGTGAACGCCTTCGTCGGCGCGATGGTGGGGCTCGAACGGTCGGTGCTCCCGCTCCTGGGCGAGGCGGAATTCGGCCTCACCTCGAGCGTGGCCATCCTCTCGTTCCTGCTGACGTTCGGGCCGGTCAAGGCGTTGACGAACCTGTTCGCGGGCCGTCTCGCCGATTCGGTCGGGCGGCGGCGGCTCCTCATCGCGGGGTGGCTCTTCGCTCTGCCCGTTCCGTTCCTCCTGATGTACGCGCACGACTGGTCGTGGGTGGTGGCGGCCAACCTGTTCCTCGGCCTGAACCAGGGCCTCTGCTGGTCGATGGCGGTCGTGATGAAGATCGACATCGCCGGCCCGGAGCGCCGCGGGCTCGCAACGGGACTGAATGAATTTTCGGGGTATGTCGCGGTGGGCGTCGCGGCCTGGGCCAGCGCCGGAATCGCCGCGACGTACGGATTACGGATGGCGCCCTTCGCGCTCGGGGTACTCGTCGCGGGGGCGGGGCTCGCGCTCTCGTATTTCTTCGTCCGCGACACCCGGACGTTCGTGGACGCCGAGATGGCGTTGCCCAGGAGGGCAGCCGGCGTTGCGTCCCGTGAGGAGGCGGAACGTCCGGAACCGCGATTGCTCGGCTCCGTCTTCGCGCTGACCTGGCGCGACCGGAGGTTTTTCGCCTGCCACCAGGCGGGCATGGTGAACAACCTCAACGACGCGCTGGCGTGGGCGGTATTTCCGCTGTTCTTCGCGTCGCTCGGGTTTTCACTCGGGACCATCGGGTTGCTGGCCGGGCTCTATCCGGCCGTCTGGGGCGCGGGCCAGCTCGTGACGGGCCCGCTGAGCGACCGGATCGGCAGGAAGGGGTTGACCGCCGCGGGGATGGTCGTGCAGGCCGCCGGAATCTTCGCGATCGCCCTCCGCGCGGACATCGGGTTCATCGTGGCCGGCAACGTCATGCTCGGCATCGGCACGGCGATGGCCTACCCCACGCTGCTCGCCGCCGTGAGCGACCTCGCCGGCCCCGGCTGGCGGGCGACCGCCCTCGGGGTCTATCGATTCTGGAGAGACATCGGGTACGCGCTCGGCGCGCTGATCGTCGGCATCCTCGCGGACCTCTTTGGCGCGGGGGCGGCCATCGCCTCGATCGGGGCGATCACGTTGTTCTCCGGCATAATTTTCTATATTTCCAACACGCCCCGCGCCCCATGAATAACATCGCCATCGTCACCTGCCGCGTCCTGCCTGAGCCGGACCCCGACCAGGAACTGCTGCTCAAAGCCCTCCGGAAGGCCGGCCTCGACGCGG